>JAEEPS010000004.1 GCA_016284875.1 Salinivirgaceae bacterium
AGGCCGGAGTGATATCACGCCGAGGCGACATCGAAAGTCAAAACACAGTGTCGGACTACAACGCCATCGAGCACGAGCAGGGGCGTTCGGTCTATTCAACAGTTCTGCACGTCGAGTTCAACAACAAGAAGTTGAACATCATCGACACCCCGGGATTGGACGACTTTGTTGGCGGAGTAATATCGTCGCTCGCCGTAACCGATGCCGCCATTATGGTCATCAACTCGTCGAAGGGTGTTGAGGTGGGAACACAGACCATCTCGCGTCACTGCAACCGTCTGAACACATCGATGCTGATTGCCGTGAACCAATTGGACCACGAAAAGGCCAATTTCGACAAGACTATTGAGGAACTGCACGCACTCTACGGCAATAAGGTTGCCATTGTGCAGTACCCAATCAACCCGGGCACGGGCTACAACGAGATGGTCGATGTGCTGAAGATGAAGATGTACCGCTGGAAACCCGAAGGCGGTGTTCCGGAAGTGCTTGACATCCCGGCCGACCAAATGGACAAGGCCAAAGACTTGAACGCCAAACTGATTGAGGCTGCCGCCGAAAACGACGACACGCTGATGGAGAAATTCTTTGAGGAAGGCTCGCTGGACGAGGATCAGATGCGCGCCGGAATCCGTGCCGGCATCATCAGCCGCGGAATGTTCCCAGTGTTCTGCGTTGCAGGCAAGAAAGATATGGGCATCCGCCGTATGATGGAGTTTGTGGGCAATGTAGCCCCGAATCCGACCGAAATGCCAGCACCCGTCAATTCAGAGGGCAACGAGGTTAAGTGCGACCCGAACGGCAAGACTTCGGTCTTCATCTTCAAGACAACCGTTGAGGAGCACGTGGGCGAGGTTCTCTACTTCAAGGTGATGTCAGGAAAAATCACCGAGGGTATGGACCTTGTGAACACCAACAAGAACGCCAAAGAGCGCCTGTCGCAGTTCTTCTCGCCTGCCGGTAAGAACCGCGAGAAACTCACCGAAATGGTGGCCGGCGATATTGGCGCAATGGTGAAACTGAAAGAAACAAAAACCAATCATACGCTGAACGACAAGGATTTAGACTGGACCTATCCGGCAATCCAAATGCCCGACCCGCGCTTCCGCACAGCCATTAAACCGGTTGATGCATCGGAAGAGGAGAAATTGGGCGATTTGCTCGTTCGCAAGTCACAAGAAGACCCGAGCATTGTTGTTGAGTACTCTAAAGAGTTGAAACAGACCATCGTTTACGGTCAGGGTGAGTTCCACATCAACTCGCTGAAATGGCAACTCGAGAACCTGCACGGCCTGAAGGTGCAGTTCATCGACCCGAAGATTCCGTACCGCGAGACCATCACCAAGGCCGCTCAAGCCGACTACCGTCACAAGAAACAATCGGGCGGCGCCGGACAGTTCGGCGAAGTTCATATGATTATCGAGCCGTACACCGAAGGAATGCCCGCACCATCTACCTATAAGATTGACGGCAAAGACTGGTCGGTCAGCCTTCGCGGAACTGAGGAAATCAGCCTGCCGTGGGGCGGAAAACTCATCTACTGCAACTGTATTGTAGGTGGCGCCATCGAGGCAAGATTTATGCCGGCCATTCAAAAAGGTATTATGGAGAAGATGGAGGAAGGCCCGCTGACAGGTTCGTACGCACGCGATATCCGCGTCTGCATCTACGATGGTAAAATGCACCCGGTTGACTCGAACGAAATCTCGTTCAAACTTGCCGGACGCAACGCTTTCAGCCAAGCATTCAAGGCTGCCGGTCCGAAGATTATGGAGCCGATTTACGATGTTGAAGTGCTTGTGCCATCAGAGTATATGGGCGACGTGATGAGCGACTTGCAAGGCCGCCGCGCAATGATTATGGGTATGAGCAGCGAGTCGGGTTACGAGAAACTGCAGGCACGCGTTCCGCTGGCCGAGTTGAACAAATACTCAACCGCGTTGAGCTCGCTCACATCGGGCAGCGCAACCTACACAATGAAGTTTGCTGAGTACGCACAAGTGCCGAGCGATGTTCAGGACAAGTTGTTGAAAGCCTACGAGGCCGAACACAAAGAGGAAGAATAATTTTTTCATTGTTTATACGGAAAGCCCTGCTGCATTTTATGTGGTGGGGCTTTTTTATGAGTAAAGTGAAATAAAAGGCTATAGAAAAATAGGCATGATAATAGTTAGATTGCTGTTTTATGAAATGAGTTGAGTAACTTGCGGCCCTAAAAAATCAGAAAATGAAACATCTGTTTACTATTCTGGCACTAATTATTGCGGCTCACGTAACTGTGGCACAGACACGCCCCGTGGCCGACATGGCAAAGTTTGAGAACCAATTGAAAACCACCGCCGAGAAACTTAAATCAATCGAGAGCGACTTCACACAGGTGAAGCACCTTGATATGTTTGACGAGGATGTTACTTCGAAAGGCCAATTCTACTATCTGAAAGACAACAAGATAAGTCTCGATTACTCGAAGCCGTTGAGTTACCTGATTGTGATTAACGGCGGCCGGCTGAAGATTGTGGCCGATGGCAAAAAGAGCGTTATGCAGTTGAACACCAACAAGATGATGAACGAGATGCAGGATATGATTACCGCCTGTATGGTTGGCGACCTGAGCCGGATGAACAGCAACTATGAACTTAAGTATCAAGAAGATGATCATCAGTACATTGTCAGCATCACACCACGCAGCAAGACGGTTAAAGAGTACGTTTCGGCCATCGAGATTAGGCTGAGCAAGGCAGATATGTCGGTCGATCAACTGCGAATGTACGAGAACGAAGCCGACTACACCGACTACCGCTTCACCAACAAACGCTTCAACCAACTGACCGACGAGAGCCGGTTCAAAATTGACTGATGGCGCGCCAGTTGCTAAAAATATTGACAGTAAGCATTTTATTACTCGCAGCGAATGTCTGTTTTTCGCAGCCAATAATTGCGCCCGGCAAAACAGCACGTCATAATTTGCAAATCGACACTCGTGGCAACCACTTTAGCGGAATGATGATTGCCCGCCCCACTGCCGAAGGCCCGCGTGTGCTGGCCACATCATATTTTGGCCCCACCATTTTCGACTTCACCCTGACGCCCGACTCGCTGAAAGTGAACAGTTGCGTTGAGCCAATGCGCCGCCCGAAAGTGCAGCAACTGCTTGAGCGCGACCTACGCGTTGTACTCACTGACCGCAATCTGGCAAAACTCAAAAAAAAGACTGATTACATTGAGCAAAGAAAGCGCGGCCATGGCTTTGGAAAATCGGCGTTTACAACCATTTATAATGCTGACGGCAGCGTAAGCCGAGTGCTTATCAAACACCCGTGGATAAGGCTGGAATTGACTATTGAGGAGATAAAGTAAGATTATCATCCGTTTCCGAACGCGGCCACAATCACTTGCTCAATCTTGTCCACAAAACGGATTTCTATGCTGTACTTCGAAGTTTGGATATTCTTCTGCTGATTAGGCACGAAAATGCGCTTGTATCCCAGTTTGTCGGCTTCAGCAATGCGCTGCTCGATGCGTGCCGTAGGGCGGATTTCGCCCGAAAGTCCCACTTCGCCGGCAAAGCAGTCGCCCTGACGCAGCGGTCGGTCAACATCCGACGATAGAATGGCGCAGATGACCGCCAAATCGAGTGCCGGGTCGATGACCTTCAGGCCACCGGCAAGGTTCAGAAACACGTCTTTGGTGGCCAATTTGAAACTTGCCCGTTTCTCGAGCACGGCCAAAAGCATGTTCAGCCGCCGCGAGTCGAAACCAGTTGTTGAGCGCTGTGGCGTGCCATAGACGGCGGTGCTCACAAGAGCCTGAACTTCAACCATAAACGGGCGCACACCTTCGAGTGTTGCGGCTGTGGAAACGCCGCTGTACTGCTCGCGATGGGTGCCAAGCAGAAATTCCGATGGGTTGGCAACTTCCTGCAATCCTTCTTCGCCCATTTCAAAAATGCCGATTTCCGACGTTGAGCCGAAACGGTTCTTGTGAGCACGTAAAATTCTGTAGAAGAAATGGTTATCGCCTTCGAACTGAAGCACCGTATCAACCACGTGCTCAAGCACTTTTGGTCCGGCCAGCGAACCGTCTTTGGTGATGTGGCCGACAATAATCACCGGCGTTGAAGTCTCTTTTGCAAACTGCTGCAGTTGTGATGCGCTTTCACGAATCTGCGAAACCGTGCCCGGCGACGACTCAATATAATCGGTGCGCAAGGTTTGAATGGAATCAACAATCAGCAGATCGGGTTTGAGTGTGCGAGCCTGAGCGATAATGTTTTCGCACGAAATTTCAGCCAGGAAATAGATATTGTCGTCGTGAACTTTGAGCCGTGTGGCGCGCATCTTGATTTGTTCGGCGCTCTCTTCGCCCGAGACGTAGAGCACCGTGCCGTCGAATTTTCCGGCAACCTGCAGCAGCAGAGTCGATTTGCCGATGCCCGGCTCGCCACCGAACAGCACCACAACGCCCGGAACCAATCCGCCGCCAAGCACGCGGTCGAATTCAGAACTTTGCGTCGAGCGCCGCTGCTGACGGTTCTCAACAATGTCTTTTATCAGTATGGGTGATGAGCCAATGGCCGCGCGGCCAACCGTGGCGGTTGCTTTTGCGTTTGTAACTTGCTGAACTTCTTCGTTGTAGGTGTTCCACTCACCGCACGACGGGCAACGTCCAATCCATGTCGACGACGATGCGCCGCAGTTGCTGCAGACGTAAGTGGTTTTCAGTTTCGGCATCGAACTATTTCTTTACCAGTTCAATGCGAGTATAGGCACCGCCTTTTCGGTCTTCAACGCCTTCGGGATGTTTGCGCTTAATCATTTTCAGGCGTTTGTTCTTTTTCAATTCGTCGAACCAGTAGGTGCCACGGATATCGTTACTACCCTTTATATATCCATCGTTGCCGTTAATGCCTTCGTATGAGATGGTAAGTTCCTTTCCGACAGTAGAATAGACATAAAGACCATACTTGATTGTATCGCCCGCAGCAACCTCAACTTTTCTCTTATATGTGCCGCGTTTGTTGTTTGCTGATAGATTCTGGTGCGGATGCACAACATCGCCCGGCTTAACCTTTGAACTGTCGGTCTCAACGGTGAACACTTCAAGCACGTCACCTGCATAGAATGTCCAGTATGTGATGGCGGTAATTGAGTCGGGATCAGTGAACGGAACCTGACGCCAAACGCCCACCAACTTGTCCTGACGGTCGATTTTGCAGGTTGCGAAACATAAGGCAATGGCCAAAAACGGGAGTATTGTCTTTATTCTCATTGTGTATCAATTTTCAAACCGCTAAAAGTATCAAATAATTATGTTGACTAAAATTATTTTTTTACAGACGGCCTGTTTTTATTGTCGAAGGAAAAACCGCTCCGGAATATCTGATGTTCAAACATCACTTAATGAGCATATTGGTTGCGGTGTCGGGGAAAATGAAGGTGGGTTTGAATTTTTTAGCCTCTTCAAAATCCATCTGCGCGTACGATATTATCACCACAACATCGCCCACAACAGCCTTGCGCGCTGCCGGACCGTTGAGGCAGATGCAGCCTGAACCGCGTTTTCCTTTGATGATGTAGGTTTCGAGTCGTTCGCCGTTGTTCACGTTCACAACCTGAACTTTCTCATTTTCAATCATGTTTGCGGCATCGAGCAAATCCTCGTCGATGGTGATGCTACCAACATATTCCAGATTTGCCTCTGTCACTGTTACTTTATGAATCTTCGATTTTACAACTTCGATATTCATTTCAGATGTGCTGTTTAAACGGCCGCAAAGGTAGCAAAAAGAGTTTAGAATAAAACATTGATTTTTTGTATGGCAGTGCCGATATGTTATTTGCGCAATTGTGTGATTGTTAGCAAAAAGAATTTTGCTGCTGCCATTTGATTTTCCAATTCTCACATCAGCACAATTCCTGTTCCAATCCGACCAAGGGTTTGGTTTCGGCGATGCGAGAAAAGCCCGTTCGGGCCGCATTTGGTGCACTCGCCCGATGATTCAATATTTGATGCCGGAACGCCTGCCTGCTCAAGTTGAAGACGATTGGCAAGCACAAGGTCGATGTGGGGGCGGGGCCATTCGCTGCGGTGCAGAATAGTGTCAGGCCAGCGGCTGAAATGCTCGGCCACATCGCCGCCCACTTCAAAGCAGCACGCGCCAATACACGGTCCGATAGCCGCCATCAGATTTTCTGGTTTGGTGCCGAACTCGTTAGCCATCTTCTTGACTGTCAAACCAACAATGCCGTTGGCCGTACCTCGCCAGCCTGCATGGATTGCGGCTGCAGAATGTGTCGCGGGGTCGTAGAGCAGCACGGGCACGCAGTCGGCTGTGAGCACCATCAGCGCAATGCCGCGGCGGTTGGTTATCAGGGCGTCGGTGCAGGGAATTCGGCTGTCGATGTCCACACTTCCGCGACCATCATCGGCATCGGTCACAACCGCGATGTTGAGGCTGTGAGTTTGCTCGCCAGTAACAAGCCGATTGATGTCAAAACCAATTGTCTGTGCCAGCCTTCGTCGATTGTCGGCTCCACCCACCGACCGCAGATTGATGTCGGTTGCTGCATTGTTGCCGCACGTAACAAAATGCTTTACAGTGCTGAATCTGTCGAGATTGGCAAAAGTGAAAAACGGGAAACCGGCGGAATGCAGCATTATCATAGAGCGTTATTTTTCAGTAATTTCAACAAGATCAACTACAGTAAGCGTTGAACCATCTACATGGAACCGAACATCGTATCCGGCAAACGGCATTCCGAATGTTTTGTCGGCACCGGCTTGCACGGGTGGGCGCGGGTCGTTCTGAAGCACATTCACGAGTGTGTCTGCCAAATTGTTGCCTAATTTTTGACGGAACGAGTCGGGCAGAACCACATCCAAATGGCTGAATTCAACATCGTCAACAAAGCCAGATCGCGCCTCGCTGATGCTGTCGGCGTAAGCCACGTAAGGCTTGATGTCGAAGATGGGTGTGCCGTCCATCAAATCGGCGCCAAGCACATGAATGACAGGGCCTTGCGGCGTTTCCAATTCGATGCGTTCGATTTCAACCGCCGACAGTCCCAATCCATTCGGGCGGAACGGCGAGCGCGAGGCAAAAACACCCACCTGCCGGTTCCCGCCAAGGCGCGGCGGGCGCACCATCGGCTGCCAACCACTTTGCCGGTTGGCCGAAAATTGCCAGATAAGCCACAGGTGCGAGAACCCTTCAAGGCCGCGTAGGGCATCGGCATTGCGGTATTTTGGGCAGAAGACAATCCGTCCGCGCAAGGTTGGCACAACACCGCTCTGCCGCGGAATGCCGAACTTGCTCGGAAAATCGGTGTGGATATGTGCAACGGGCCCTATTTCAAATCTTTCAGCCATTCGTCGGTCTTTTTTTTTGATTGTCTCTTCACCTGAGCCGTATAAAGTTCACGGCTATTTTTTAGTGACTTTCGCTATTAGCGTGTATATGGCCAACGCCACAGCCACAAGCGACAGCACAAGCGTAAACAAAGGTTTGGTGTCGAAGCGAGCATCGAGTTTGATACCTCCCCATACACCCAAAACAATTATGCCAAGCATTTCGAACGCAACGCCCGAATACTTGGCATAATTTGGAAGGTCGTTTTTCAAATCATCATTTTTCTGCGGCATTGGCCTGGGCTTTACCGTCCATCTTGCAGTTGCCCGTAAAGGTTGCTCCCGGCTCAATGGCGAGTTTCGTCGTAGAGATGTCGCCAAGAATAGCGGCTGTACTCTTCAGCACAAGCAGTTCATTCACAAAAATCTTACCCTCGAGTTTACCTTCGATTTCAGAATTCTTGCAAGTTATCTGGCCATTGATGTCGCCGGTTGGCCCCACCACAATTTTACCTGAGATTTTGATGTTTCCTGTAATTTTCCCGTCAATGCGCATATCGCCATTGCAGTCGATATCGCCCTTGATGGTTGTACCCGCACCAATTATGTTAATCTGGTCGCGGAACGATTCGTTGTCTTTAGCCATAGTCAGTACTTTGATGTTTTTCTCAATTTCGCGTTTCGCGAAGCGCCCAAAGATAATCTTTTATGCGAAAATATAAACCATAAACTCGGCATATACGAAAAACAGTTTCTTCAAATGACTGATTTACTCTATCAAGCGGAATTCTTCTGATGGGGAAACCGCCTTGTATGCAAACACTAAAAAACTCCGTAGAACCGGCTTTTAAAGCGCTGTTTACAAAACATTATCGCGATTTTTTCCACAAACAGGATTTTGAATCATTTTTTTTGTATCATTGTGTCATTGATGATAATTCAATAAGTCTAATTTAAAATAAAAGAAAAAGTTATGGGAAAATTTGTAGTTAAACAAACAAAGACCGGCATTAAGTTCGACTTGAAAGCCGGCAATGGAGAAGTAATCGCAACATCAGAAGTTTACAATTCTGAATCAGCATGCATGAACGGCATTGCAAGTGTGAAAACCAACTGCGCAGCCAACGTTGAAGACCAGACTGTAGAAAATTTCGAGCAGCAGAAACACCCGAAATACGAAGTTTACGTCGACAAAGCCGGTGAGTTCCGTTTCCGTCTGAAAGCACGCAACGGCGAGGTTATCGCTGTATCAGAAGGCTACAAGGCAAAACCGAGCTGCATGAACGGCATTGAAAGCGTTAAGAAGAACGCTCCCGATGCAGAGATTGTAAAGGAATAAAATCATTCTAAATCACTGAAAACCTGTCAACAACATTATTGTTGACAGGTCTTTTTTGTTTTTCGAAAAGCACTCAAACCTAACTGATAAAATAGGACAAACAACCTACTCCCCTATTTTCAAAAACATTTGTATATGAAAGCAATATCAACACTCAGAAGAGTTGCATTGTCAACCATCGGCATTGGAATGACAGTTGCATTCTCATCATGCGAAGAACTCTTTAATTCTGAAACACAAACATTTGACACCAATGCGGCCTTGAAAGAGGCTTTGTCGATTGGCGCGCAAACAGCCGCAATCAATTTGGGTAAAGACGGCGGCTACATGAACGATGTGGCAGTGCAAATTGGCGTGCCAGAGGAAGTTTCAACCGTTATGGAACTGGCGGACACAGATGCCGGAAAAACATTCTTGGCAGCAATCGGTGCCGAAATCTTCAACGAAGGCGAATTGATGCAACTGATGAACAAAGCAGCCGAAAAGGCCGCCCCGCAATCGGCTGAGATATTTGTGGGCGCCATCACCAGCATGACCATTGCCGACGGCGAGAACATTCTGTTTGGTGCCGAAAACGCTGCAACCGAATATTTGAGAGCCAAAACTTACGTTGAATTGACAAGAGTATTTGGCGATGTGGTTACAAGCACTTTCGACTTGGTTTCGGTTGGCGGACACACACTGAACGAAGCTTGGGCAGGTTTTACACAGTACTACAACCGTATTATCGATTTTAAAGAAAAGCAGGACTTGAAGACTCTGGCGGTTATTGCCGCTTTGAAAATAGGTTTGTCAAGCACTGGAAACGATGCCTTGTACAACAAAATAATGTCGATTGAACGTGTAAACACCAATTTAGGCGAATATGTGACTGGCAAGGCTCTCGACGGCTTGTTTGTTAAAGTGGCCGAAAAAGAGAAGGGCATTCGTACCGACGCATCGCAACGCGTTACCGACTTGTTGCGGAACGTATTCGGACGACTGGATTAACCACTCTCCTATTGACGTATCTTAAAGGCAGTCAGCATTGACTGCCTTTTTTCGTAGAATGCAGGATATTTGCAGCCTGCTCGTTTGAATATAAAATTCTAAACATCAATCATTTTATGCAGTGTAAAGAAAAATTTGTTCTTTTTAGTTTGCTAATGAAAGCCAAATTCCTACTTTTGCACCGCTTTGTGAAAAGCACGTTCAGCACAGAACACTTTGGAGAGGTGGGTGAGTGGCTGAAACCAACAGTTTGCTAAACTGTCGTACGCGATTAGTGTACCACGAGTTCGAATCTCGTCCTCTCCGCATATATGCATTGAAATTCAAACAGTTACTACAAAGTGTTGACAAAAATGTTGACACTTTTTTTATTTTAAGTCCCTTAAAAAAGGTCGATTTGCTGTCAAGTCCACTTTTAGACAAATTTCTTTGTAACACATTAAAAATCACCATATTAAAGCATATTTTTTCGTTTTTTGCTGTCAAGTACCTTTAAAGTGGTTCAAATCATTGAAAAATAGCGAGTTAAATGTTGTTTTTCAACCTTTTCTGTCAAGTACTTGACAGGGGTAATACTCACAATATCAATTAATTACGTCCTTTTGTCAAGTTAAATAATTCCCCAGAAAACACTTGACAACTCACTTATCGTCTTTGACGGCAGCACCCATACTCCGTTTTTGCGGCCACCTTCACGGTGCAAAAGTCCAAGTTCCTGAAGTCGAGCGATATTGTATTTAACACCATCTGGGGATATGCCAATGTTTGATTCCAATTCTCTTCGGGTTATTTTCGGATTGGCAGAAATCTGTGAAAGAATTGATAATTGATTGGCCGACAACGACAATCCCCTTGAATTGAGAAAATCATCAATATCTTTTTGGGTAGTCTTTTGGGTAGTCTTTTGGGTAGTCTTTTGGGTAGTCTTCCAAAAGATAATCTTCGCAGTATAACCATCGGACTGATACTCTGGCTCGGGAAGCCCTTGCTTTTTGTTTATAGTGAGCGGTATCACTCTTGTTTTATAATCTCCCAATGGTCTGTTTTATCACTGCCGACACGTTGTATGAACTTGCCTCGCAACAGTGCAATATGATTGTTTACGGTGCGAACAGAAATGCCAAGATTCTTGCTCAAATCTTCAATGGTCGCATAGGGGTTCTCGGCAATTGCGAGAAAAGTCCTCTGTGCAGATTTCGGTATTTCTCCGTGCAATTTACTGTGCAATTTACTGTGCAATTTTTCAGAAACATCTTCAGCGGACTCGTCTTCAATCTCAAAGGCGAACGAAATGGTTACGCGCAAAAAGAAATCGAGGAACTCAAATGGTTTGCTAAACAATTGTACGAAAATGGTTTTGAATGGTTAGAGTTAAATATCAGGATTCTCGGCGAGAAGTTCTTGAATCATTTTTTGTGCAACTTCTTTTATTTGAGTTTGACTATCAAAAAGTTGATTGAAATTAACACAGGTTTTCATACAAGATAATTCGCCTTCGTCTTCATAATAGCCGAAGGCATAGCAATTGGTATGAATAAGCAAAAGCCCATTTTCAATGTCCTTATCTATTTGGCTAACAGGTTTGGCTGGCAAATAGTTGTTGGATATAAAATGCTCAATGGCTTTGCGTTTATCTAATTGCATATCACCTATAATACGTTCACGATAGCGGTCGAAAAAATGAGACGTGTAAAAGGTATAGGCTTCTTTCTCGGTTTTGAACAAAGAATGATAGAGGCTGTGGATACTGAGGACTAAGAAACCATCTTTGCGTATGCAATAGGCAAAGATTTGCGACTTTGGGTCTTTTTTAAAATCGGTTTCGCTATCGTTGAACATCAAAACATAGTAGTTTAACCCCCGATTACCATTGAATGCATATAGTTGAGGTTGTGGTGGAAAAAGATTTCTCCGCCGCTGTCTGAGGTATTGCAGATATTTTGGCGCAACATCTTTATACAGGTTGTTTCTTACCATAGGGACATCTTTCTGCGTTATTTCAATAATATCGCGGAAAGACATTGAATCGGTGATAAGACGTTGTGGCATATTGTTAGAAGTTAGAATAATATGGCATAAACCACTGGCACCGACGGCTTGGTTTCGGTGGCGAGGGGGGGAACTCGAAAGGTGGACGCTTGAGCATTTAACTTAAAGTTTCTTTTGAGACTGCTGTACGAATTAACCTGGAAACCATAAGGGACCATTGCTTATTTCCCATTTCTGAAGCGCAGGTACATCGCTTCGGCCATCTCTTTCATAACGCGCTCGTAGAACTGCGGGTCCTCGAACAGTTTTGAGAAGGCGTCCATCTGTTCCATATAGCACGTTTCGGCTATCTCGTGGAAAGCCTTGGGGAAGATTGCCGAAGTGAACATTGCGGCATCGGTGTTTTTGGCCTGCTTCTTCAGGGTGTCGCTGCCTTTGCTCATCCTGTCGAAAATGGTTTCGACAATCACGCGGTCGGCTTCAGTGAATTTGCCTGCATACATTAAGTTGATTTTGTCGATAATGTTTGCAAGCAGGTCGCGCTTATCGGTTTTGAACGCTCCCTGACCGCCGTTTTCAGCCTTGACCTTGTTCTGGCCGTGCTCCAACTGTATGCTGCCGCTGAAGGTCTCTGTCAACTTGTTGTTGATTAGGGCAATTTTGTTTGTCAGGTCGACTATTTCGTGCGGATTCTTGGGCAGAAGTTTGTAAAGATACTCGGTGAAGATATAGGTCTTGTAGAGTTCCTTGTCGAATGTGCGCACCACCTGCGCCATATAGGCGTAGAAGCGGTTGAAGTTGTGAATGAGGAACCGCACCTTGAACTTTTCCTCCTCGGCCAACGTCTCGTAAGCCGCCATTACCGATTTGAAGGCGCTTGCCAACTTGCCCATATCGGTGCTGCTCTGCTTGGTGGCGGAATATATCTTATAGACTTTCTCCTCATCGTCGGTGTTCCAAAGGTGGAATTGCTGAACATCGTTCAAATACTTGTAAACCATATTTATATCGACGCCTTCCTCGAGTAGCGTGTCCTCGTAGAACGGCTGGAACGATTTTTTAATGCTTTCGGTGTCGTTGCTGAAATCGAGGACATAGGTGTCGTTCTTGCCTGGGCAACTGCGGTTAAGGCGCGACAGGGTTTGAACGGCCTTCACGCCGCGCAACTTCTTCAACACAAACATTGTGTGCAAAAGCGGCTCGTCGAAGCCTGTCTGGTATTTTTCGGCAACAATAAGAATGTTGTACATATCGCTGGCAAAGAACAGCGGCAGTTTGCCTTCAGAAATCTTTTCGCCGTCGGCCGAGTTGATTTGGCTCTCGGTGTACTCCACTCCGTTGAATTTCACGGCGCCGCTGAAAGCCACAAGTGGTCTTACATCGTCGTAGCCCTTGTGCTTGCAGTAGTCGCGCATTGCAAAGTAGAAGCGCACTGCGTGGGCGCGCGAGGGCGAAACGACCATTGCCTTGGCGCGGCCGCCAATCTTGTGCAGGGTTATCTCGCGGAACTTCTCAACCATTACCTCCACAAGTTGCTCAATGACAAACTTATGACTGTCGTGGAAAGCCTTGACGGCGCGTGTTGCGGGCGGTTCCTCGTATTCGGGATTGTCTGACACCGACTTGGCAATCTCGTATGAGGTGCCAATGGTGGTGTAGAATTTCAGCACATCGAGAATGAACCCTTCGTCGATAGCCTGCCGCATACTGTAGTGGTGGAAGGCATCGTAGCCTTTGTCGGTTTTGACGCCGAAGGTTTCGAGTGTTTTGGGCTTTGGTGTGGCTGTAAAGGCGTAGAAATAGAGGTTCTTGTGCTGACCCTGCGTGAGCAGCGTCTCCATCATCACGTCCATTTCGTCTTTGAGTTCGGCCTCGGTCTTCTCCTCAATTTCGGCCATCTCGCGCAATGCCTCGTCGGTGTCGGCAAGGGCGGCTTTCAGTTTCTCGGCACTCTTGCCCGACTGCGAACTGTGCGCTTCATCGACAATAATGGCGAAGTTCTTGCCAATATGCTCATCCAACTCCTTGTAAATGATTGGGAAACGGTGAAGCGTGGTTATAATGATTCGCTTGCGGTCGTTGATTGCGTCTTCGAGCACCGAAGAGTTGTCTTTGTCGGTGATTGTGGCAATCTGCCCTTCCAAATGCTCGAAACCGAGAATGGTTGACTGCAGTTGGGCGTTGAGCACGCGGCGGTCGGTTACCACAAACACGGTTTGGAACATCTCCTTGTCGAGGTCGTTGTGAAGCGAGGCAAGGCGGTAGGTGAGCCACGCTATTGAGTTTGACTTGCCGCTGCCCGCCGAATGCTGCAACAGATAGTTCTTTCCGCCGCTGCTGGCTCTGGTGTCGGCAATGAGTTTCTCAACCACATCCAACTGGTGATAGCGCGGGAAAATGAGGTAGGTGCTTTTCTTTTTCACCTGCTTGCCTTTTTCGAGCGATATTTTCTCTTCGGTAATCTTCGATATATAGCGCTGAAGCAGCGAGAGCAACATCTCGCGGTTGAGCACACGCTCCCACAGGTACGAGGTTGGATAGCCATTGGGGTTTTCGGGGTTGCCGCCGTCGCCAATGTTGCCCGCGCCGTTGCTGCCCTGATTGAACGGCAGGAATCGTGTGGCGGCGCCCTGCAACTGGGTTGTCATTGCCACTTCGTAGAGGTCGACGGCAAAGTAAGCCAATATGCGGGTGTTGAAGTTGAAAATGAGTTCTTTGGGGTCGCGGTCGTACATAAACTGGTGTTTGCCGTTGGCTACGCTCTGCCCCGTGAGTTGGTTCTTCAACTCGAGCGCCACAACGGGAATGCCGTTGACCGACAAAACCATATCAATGGTGTTGTGGTTGTCGGTTGAGTAGGCGAACTGGCGTGTGCACTGCAGAATGTTGGCGTTGTAGCGGTCCACCAAATCGAGGTTCAGACTGCTGGCAGGCTTGAAGAAACAGAACTTGATTGCCACGCCGCGGTCCTTCACTCCGTTGCGCAGAACGTGAATGAGGCCGTAGTTGGCCACATCGGCTTGGAAAACCTTGTAGAGTTGGTCGGCTGACTTGTCGCCATAGAGGTTGACATAGCGCTGCCACACCTTTGGCTGGGTGGCCTGAATGAACTGCAACAGCACTGGCATATCAATAGCCCGCCGCTTGTCGTAGGTGCTTTGGTCGCCTTTCAGATAGCCGCCTTCGTTAAGAAGATAGGCTTCTATGTCGTTCTCGAAGTTCTTCTCTTTGGTCTGCATAACGATTTGCTATGAGTGATTAAAGATTGTTTCTTAAATGCTGCAGCATAATGCGAACATATTCGGGCTCTTTTGCGAACAGGCGCTGTTTACGGCTGTTCCACGAGGCAATATCTTTTGTCACCACATCCACCAGACTATCTTCGTCCATATTACGCCACTCTTTCAATTCGGCTTTTGTTGTAAGCAAGAAATCGATTGTTGCAAGCAACTCCAGCGAATAATTGGAATAGAATCGGCCTAGAAAACTTTTTGTTCGGTTTGCTATTTCAAGATATTGGGCGTTCTCCTTACGCTGAAGCATTTCGTCGGCTGCGGCTTGAGCGTCGGAAGTGAGCCAAATCTCATCGAACGGACGCTTTGAGAGGTCGCTCATTCCCATAATATAACTGCCGTTGAGATAGTGCAGGACATACCGCACCTTTCCAGAGTATGGACCATAAACACCTTGACTGAACGAGAGTTTGAACACATCCTGTGCACCAAACCGCTGAAGAAAGTAGGCGATTTTTTCGGCTGCGAATTCAGACACAAACTCGCCGTGCGCCACCATATCGGCCATAATGCTCAACATCATTGCGCGGGCGGGTGTGAGCGACACACGCTCTTTTTTCATCTTCTCGTTAATTGAGTCGGAAGGCTCGTAAATAACAATGTCGCAATCCAAGTCCTGCAGTTTACCGACAATCATATCGCGAACCCTGTGCCAGTCGAGTCCGCCGTTTCGCGAACCCAGCGGCGGAATGGCTATTGATTTTATCTGTCGGCTGATTATCTCCTGTTTCAGCGCGTCGAGCCCCGATTCTATGTAACTGTACTCGGAAGGGCGCCGCCAATCGGTTTTGGTGGGGAAGTTGACAATAATTTTTTTTGCGCCTATCAGTGTCAACGCTTCGGTGATTAGCATTTTGCCTGGCTGCAGATTGCCAAGTTTGCATTCTTTGCGGTAAATGGCATAATTGTCGGGGTAGGCTTCTTTGAACTGCAAGGCCAAACCTTTGCCCATCACGCCAACTGTGTTCACCGTGTTCACAATGGCTTCCGCCGTACTGTCGAGAATGTTCCCTTTGGTAAAAGTAATCATAGCGTTAAAAATAATATTCGGGCGCCACAATAATCCTGTTGTCGGCAACTCCCATTGAGATTAATTTCTGTTTTGACTCTTCGTTGTAAACAAAGAATCCTGCAATACATTGGGCGGGAATTTCGTTTTTTATGAGCAATTCCGCCTGTTTCCGCCTTTGCAGGTCGAGGTCGTTATCATCTTTCCAATATTTTGCATAGACATCGTCGACGCTCACCAGTTTGTCTAAATCTGGCAGTCTGTCCTGCTTGAAAAAGGTGGTGATTTCGGTAACGGCGTGTCCGTCGGTGAATATGCACTCCCAGCCTTGCTCAATCACTGTTTCTATTTTTATCACGCAATAAACAATGTTGTTGGGGTGATATTTTGTGACGCCATAACCTGTTTGAATGTTGAACAGCATTGGTGTATGCGGACCGAAATAGAACGGTATGTAGTTGGACAACTGATAACCGTGGTGTGTTTCTTCTTCGCGTATTTTTATGATAGACTGGTTGCCTATGTGGATATAGTTTGGACTTGCGTTTGGCGAGTTGGGGTGCACAAATCCTTCTTTGAGCAAATACGGAATATTATCGATATGCGTAAGCCTGTAGGCATACACTATTTTTCCCCAATACGGTCTTACAATCTCCCTTGCCATATTTCTGCCGCCAAACAGATTACATTCTATTTCAGTGAAACAAAGTTAGTTTTTTTTAACCAAAGAACCCTTACCGCTTTCTAAATTTCCTTTTTCCCCGTCACACTCTCGAATATGACCGATTTCTTGTAATGTTCTGTTTTTTGCGCTTTGCGGTTGTTGGTTGAATCACTCTTTGTATTCAGCCATAGTTTCGTCCATCAATTTTATTATTTGCTGTATTTCTTCTGAAGAGTATACGTTATATAAAAAATCGCGTTTTTCGTCATATGTCATTCCTGCGAATGTTTTTTCACCAAGAGAACATTCCTTCTCGAAATATTTCGTTTGGTCATATTTTACCAAGTATTTGATATTCTTCTCGTTAGCCTTCTTCAGCAAAATATTGGCGCAGTTATTTATTTTATTATTGCCGCCTTCTATGTGCAGCACCAAGTACAAATTATGGCTTTCGAACAAATCGGCATATGATATGGGAATCCATTCAAAATGTGGGGATAAATTGGAAATTTTCTGCCACTGGCCATTTTTGATTTGGTAGTATCCTCCGTTTGGTTCAATTTTGTTATTGTCTGCACAATCAAAACCATCCACTTTCTCAAAATACTCTTTGGTCAACTTCTGCAGATCTGCGGCAACTTGCCCGCCAAATTTGTTTACTTCGCTTTCCAATGCTCTTTCCAACTCTCGAACATTGTCGAACATCTTCTTTATTTCTGTAAAGTTTTCTTGTATACCCATTTCGCCAAGTAGTTTTTTAATTAATCTTTTTTGCGCCTGCCCTTGATAATCCAACTGTCCGAACCTTCCTTTCAGGTAGTCGATATACTGATATATTGCTGTCTCGAGACACCGCTCTTTCACTTTGCAATTGGGCAGGACATCGTCTTCCAACCAAGGCAGAATGTTGTGCTGAAAACTCATCGGCATAAAACGTTTTCCGAGCGCTTTTTCAGTATCGGCGGACAGACTGCTGTCCGAAACGGCTTTGCTTCCATCAAGGGTTAGATATATGACATAGATTTTATCAATCGAAACGCCACGCTGGGTGTTTACAAATTTCACATATCGGTCAATCTGCTTGTACTGGTCGCCTGCAAACCATATTTTATTCTCAATGATAATGGCGTACTTGCCGCTCTCAATAACAACACCGTCAATTCTTCCGTCGCTTGTCGGGTACTCTGTGTCAATGGTAGGGCGAGTTACTTGAATGTCGGCCTCGCCATCGCACAAATCGTTTATTCGGTTGATAAAGGAACGCAGCCAAGGATATTCGCCATTCTCGGTGTATTGAAGCAACCGCATAAGTATTCGCGAATGAGCATTTTCGTTGTCGTGCAGTTCCTGAATCACATTCAGACGATAAGGGAAATTTTCCTTTTCTTTCTGATACAGAACCGAATATCGTTGGGCGACTTTAATCAAGTCTTTGAATTGTTCTTCTATCTCTTGCAAATTCATTTCTCTACCTCCTTCTTCCCCGTTACATACTCGAATATGACTGATTTCTTGTACTCTTTCAACGCTTCAATCTTCTGCTGCTTTACGGCTATCAGTTCGTCTATCTCGGCGCACTTCTCATCGAGGTAGGCGGCTATGGCGCGCTGCTCGGCGAGAGGGGGAAATAGACAAAGAACTTTATAAAAGTTTGAATTGGACAAATTTTGAAGACCTACTACCATACCATTGGAAGCACCTGCTAATATCAGTTTGTACTGGTGACTATGAAACAGATATTCGAAATATTTCGGGCTTAATTCAACCAATGCTTCATATACACCATAATGAAAAGAGACCATACCCACATACTTTGAAGCAAACAACACCCCTAAATGTGCCTTAAAACGATTTAATACCAAATCGTTAACAACAACTCTTTTCCATCCTTCATATGTTGACGTTAGCATAGCCTTTTCTTTCATTTCCGAAGTAGGAATCAACCCGTCAACTTGTGACAACGATAAAGAAATGTCGCCTTTTTGTGGAAGTCTGACGTTTTCCTTAAAAACACGTCCACACTTTCTCACGTCCCACCCTTCTGGTATCTCCCCAATCCATTCCACGCCGCTGTCCTTCATTGGTGCGTTTTTGTTTAGGCCTTTGGTGACGGCTTCGGTAATGACGGACTGCTTGTAGCGTTTGAGTTCGTCAATCATTGTCTGCTGCAAGTCGGCGAGTTCGTCAATCTCGGCACATTTGCGGTCGAGGTAGTCGGCTATGCGCTGCTGGGTGGCGAGAGGGGGAGCGGCAATTCCTAAAGCGGCAAATTCGTCATAAGTTAGTGAATACCTTATGTTTTTAGAGAGATATTTGTATTTTCTGCCGTCAAAAATGTAATCGAACCAATAACCATAGAAAGCAGGGAAATATCCATCTAATGTTTTAAGCACTTTGTATGCAGGGGATATCATCCCGTGAAAATTGCTCACTCCAGAAAAAACGGCAGAACAATCCAAATCAAACAAGCACATAACCAAATCATCTTTATTGACAACCTGGTATGTTTCATAGGAATCGGGGACTTTACCGCTCGTACTTCCGATTGCAACTTCTTTAACTCCCTTTGTCGTTAATGATAGTAATTGCGTATGACTCCAATCTTCACCAACAAGACTTTTGGAACAGGCAAATACATTTTTTGTTCTTACCACCTTCCAATCACTCGGAATCATTCCAATCCACGGGACACCGCTGTCTTTGTATTTTGTAGCCATAGTTTCAGTCCAAAAAATATTGTTTGCGGAAAGCGTCGTATTGTGGCGCGGCTTTAATGTCGCCAAGCATATCGTTGTAATATTTCATTTCAAAGTGGCAGGTGGGCCAATTCAGGCTTTTAATGAAATCATTGATATCTGTTATGGCATCCTTTGCTTCTTTTTCAATAATACATTCTATTCGCTTTTCGAGATAACTCTTGCTTCGTTTCGATTGTTTCTCCACAAGGTCTATGAAACGGTTTGTGGGCTTCCACGAAACGCTTTCGAAGACAATCTGTTTGCCGACATATACTTGCGGGTTTTCCAAATAATGGCGGTAAATGGCAAGCAAGTGTCGGTATAGTTGCGTGACGTTCAGATATATAAAATCGGAATTAACTTGTCTGAACTTTTTAATCCAAAGGGCAGAATTAGGAATGTTGCTGTAGTATTCATCATTCAAATACGAACAAATAATTTTCTCATTTCCACTATAATATGGTTCAAGGTATTTGCTTTCCACAAAATGTATCTCGTTCGCAGTTTCGTATCGCACATCGAGGTTGGCTGGTGGAATATTCCTTTCGGGAATTACCAATGGTGTTGATTCGTTCCACTCAAACCTCAATGCCGAAATCCTGCCTGTCTGCTCCAACATTTTATAGTAGAATACGGCAAGGCGCGCGGAAGAGTTTATCTTTTCCAACTTTTTGTCGGGGTGTCCCGAACCTTTGTCCAATCCTTGAAAGCCATTGCTGAACAAAGGGATAACCGAGAAATCAGTGGTAAACTTATCTCCCTGAATATCAATACCACATTCTTCTTTGTAGTATTTGGCAATGAGTTGTTTGATTGCTGTCAGTTCCATATTCCCGCTATCCCAAAATTTTGTTCATCAGTTCGGTTTCGCGCGCGCCTAACTCTTTGAGGTGGGCGAAGATATTGTCGCTCGACTCCAAAGGCACGTATTTGTATTTTGTAGCCATAGTTTCAGTCCTCCCTGTTGTTTTCTTGAAACTCGGTTATCCACTCCTTCAGTTTGGATTGCAGAAGTGCCTTGTCGGGCAGATAGAGCGAATAAGCCGCGGCGTATATCTGCGCGTCTTTGGGCAGTGTAAGTTCCACAAGTGCATCGTTCTTTTCTTCGCAAAGCAAAATGCCGATTGTGGGCTTTTCAAAATCCTGCTTCACATAGCGGTCGTAGTAGTTGACATACATCTGCATCTGTCCCAAATCCTGGTGGGTGAGTTTGTCGGTCTTCAAGTCAATGAGCACATAGCATTGCAGCAGACGGTTGTAAAGCACCAAATCGACATAGAAGTTCTGTTCGTCGAAGGTGAACCGTTTCTGGCGAGCCTCGAAAAGGAAGCCTTTGCCCATCTCGAGAAGGAACTGCTGAAGTTTGCTGATAATGGCGTTTTCAAGTTTGCTCTCCGAGTAGGCTGTATCGGGTTTCAGCCCCAAAAATTCGAGTGTTACAGGATTCTTAATGACGTCAGAAGGTTTTTCTATGGTTTGTCCTTCGGTGGCCAGGCGCATAACCTCATCTTTGTTTCGGCTCAAGGCCAACCTCTCGTAGAGGCTGCTGCCCACCTGCCTGCCGAGTTGCTTTACCGACCAATGCTGTTGTGCCGCCTCAATCTCATAGAAACTGCGGGCTTCTATGTTCTCAATTCGCATCAGCACAAGATAGTGCGACCAAGAGAGCGTGAAGCGGGGCAACTGAATTGTGGCAACAGCGTTGCCCCAATTTGTATTCTGCTCATTTTCAGTAGTATTATCAACTCCTTTCAATTGGGGCAATGGCGTTGCCCCAATTGTTGCATCTGAGTATGACTGATAAAAATATCGGCAGCGTTTCAATGTATCGTAAGTCCAGTCGTCGCCGTAACGGCTCATCAATCTGTCAGAAAGATTTTTCAGCACCTGCTTTCCGTATGAAGCGCGTTCGCCTTGCTGCTCGTCTTCGAATATGAACCTGCCAACTTCGTAACGAGTCTTCACCTCCGCCACCTTAACCGAACTGGCAACAAACTGCCTCGACTGCTCAATCAAGCGGGCAATCTTTTCAAACAGTATTTCTTCTCTCCGCTTTTCTATTTCGTTGTTGTTCGCCATAGCACTACTTTCCAAGTATCTTGTTCATCAATTCGGTCTCCTTCGCCTCCAACTCTTTGAGGTGGGCGAAGATATTGTCGCTCGACTCCAAAGGCACGTATTTGTAGAACTCGCGTGTGAAGGGGATTTCGTAGCCCGTCTTGGTCTGCTTCTCCACAATCTTGGCCTTGGGCTGGAAAGGCAGCACGTTCTTCTGCATATACTGCTGCACATCGTCTTTCCACGGGATAATCTCGGTGTCTTTCTCGAGTTTGGCTTTCGCCGATTTTGCTGCCGATTTGTATTCGGCCTGCGGCTCGGCGGCCATCGCGTAAGCACTGTCGGCATTGGTGCTGTCGCTGGTGGCGGCTGGGTATTCGACAGTGATTTTGCGGTATTTGAAGTCGTCGTTGTCCTTCACCTTGCTCTCCACGGCCAGGTCGCCGCTGGTGTAGGCGCCGTCGGCAAAGGCGTTGTAGGCTTTCATTATGAGGGCAATGCACTCCTCGTCGAACTCGTTGCGCTTGTTGCCCAAGGGCTTGCGGCGCTTCACACTGCATTTGCTGGCGTCAATGAGTTGCACCTTGCCTGCGCGTTTGGCCGATTTGTTTTTGGTGATTACCCAAATGTAGGTGGCAATGCCCGTGTTGTAGAACATATCGTTGGGAATCTGCACAATGGCTTCAAGCCAGTCGTTCTCGAGCAAGTAGCCGCGAATGTTGCTCTCGCCGCTTCCCGCATCGCCTTTGAAAAGTGGCGAGCCGTTCTGAATGATAGCCATACGGCCGTTGTCTTTGAGTTTGGCCACGCCGTTGAGCACAAAGAGTTGCTGGCTGTCGCCAATGGCTGGCAGGCCTGGTGCGAAGCGTCCGTACTCGCCTTTGCGGTGCTCGTCCTCCACTTTGGCTTTCTCGTTCTTCCACTCAATGCCGAAGGGCGGATTCGAGATTATATAGTCGAAGGTGAAGCCGTCGAACATATCGTTTGAGAGGGTGTTGCCGTGTTTCATATTCTCGGCGTCGCCGCCTTTGATAAGCATATTGGCTTTGGCAATGGCGAAGGTCTGCTCGTTGAGTTCCTGCCCGAACTCGGTGAGGCTGGCGTCGGGGTCAATCTCGTGCAGTTTCTCCGAGAGGCAGTCGAGCATCTGCGAGGTGCCCATAGCCATATCGTAGAGGGTGGCGGTAATGCCGTCGTCGTGCAGACTGGCTCTCTTTGGCGCCACCAACAGTTCGGCCATCAGGTAGATAATGTCGCGTGCGGTGAAGTGCGCTCCCGCCTGCTCGTCGTAACTTTCAGAGAACTTGCGCACCAACTCCTCGAAAATGTAGCCCATATCAACTGCCGTAATGGCATCCAAACCCATATAGGCTTTCTTTGAACAGAACTCCTGAATCACATTGTAGAGGATTCCATTGTTGTCGAGTTTGGTAATCTCTTTGTCGAAGTCGAACTTCTCGAGAATGTCAATCACGTTGTTCGAGAAGTGGTTCAAGTACGAGCGGAAGTTGTCGGCAATGTTCTCGGCATCGGACAGCAGCCCCTCGAGAGTGAATGGCGAGAGGTTGTAGAAGTCGAACCCCGAGGCCTTTGTGAGGAAGCCCGCCTTGACGGCCAGTCCGCGCTTGTCGAGTTCGGCGTTGGTGTCGAGCACCTTCTGCTTGGTGGGCGCCAGCACATCGCTGAAACGCTTAATGACGCACATCGGCAGCACCACGTTGCCGTACTCGTGCGGCTTGTAGGTTCCAACAAGTTTGTCGGCAATGGCCCAAATAAGGTTGGCTTTCTCTTGTATATTGACGGTTGTCCGCTTCTGCAATTCTTCCGTTGACATAGTTCATCTATTAGTTAAAACGAAAGTGCAAAATAGGGAAAAAAGCGGTGCGGGGAATTGAAAAATGTGAGAGGAGGAAGGATTTTTTTATGGAAGGGCAGCGCTACAATTCTCGGAACGATTCTTGTTCAGGCACCAGCCTTTTCTGTCATATCCCGATATAAGTCGGCAGGACCGAGGTGCCACAGTTTTGTCTCTTCCTGCTCCATATGTTTGTAGGTGTCTGACAGATACACTGCTTTGATAGCATCGATAAGGCTGACATTGCTGTGCTCCTGCACAAAACCAGCCATTCGGCTCACCTTCGATGGCAGCAACAAGTACAAGTTCTGCTGGGTTATTTCTCCAATCATCATATCCTTATCTCCTTTGCTTCAGCAAATATAATGCTTTTGAGCGAACGCGCAGTATGAAACAGATATTGGTCGATGAGTGAATATGTGCGCAGTTCTGCAATTAGCGCCTGTTTACCTATCACGCCACCCTCATACAATGCGAAAGCCGCATACACACGGTCGTTAGCCACAGGTCCATACACTATATCATAGTCGTGAGTAAATCCTTCCTGCATACGATTTGCCATCACAAAATCAACCCATTCTTCGGTGGGAGCCTGAAACGATATTGTTTTTAGTGATTGCATTGCATCGGTATCAAACTCATACACATTCACATAGCCAGTGTCCACTTTGTTTTCTTTCATACGCCGCTGCACCCACCGCAACACTTGGTCGTACGATGTGGTTGTGTAGAATCCGTTTCCATAATCGAGTGTGCGCTTTGCTACTCTTATTTCAGGATTCTCAACCTTCTCTATGCTTCCGTGGTATAGTTTGATTTTCATTTATTTTTCTTTTCTCTGATGCCAATATACTCATCAATATCTTCAAGTATCCACTGACAACTCTGTGTATGCAGTACATCGTAGTTGTCTTCCAGATAACCGAGCACGCCAAATTTGTCGAGTTTCAGCATAGCCTGCTCGCCAGTCAGTTTTTTGGCATTCTTGTATTGCTCAATGCAGAACGATACAAAATAGGCAATGTCTTGCTCTCTGCTGCTCATAGTTGGTGTATTATCCGAACACTATTTGTTTTTGCAATTATAGCGATTTTTCATTTTTGATGTTTATTGTTAAGCGAGTTCATCGAGGTTTTGCGTGCATCGTTCATAATATCAATGTAGGGTTTCATACGTATTCTAGCACTGTCGCTTTTCTTGAATCTCGAATCGAGTATAAATCTAATCTGATGCTTCATTTTGCGTTATTATTTAATTTATAATTGTACTGACATTTTGCTTACATTTTCCTTCAAATGGGATTTGTGCAAATAAGTAATTTGGCGTTGGAAATATCATGTAAAATATTGATATACAGTTGTTTTTGTTGATTATTTAGAAAGGATGGTTAGATAACCGACTCCGAAGACTTAAATCTTTCCTTCAATTAATTTAGAATTACTTTCTAAATATTAAACAATTAAGTATGTGATATAACAATCGATATGGAACTTACAATCAATCAGGCGCAACAGCAAGTTGACGAATGGATAAAAACCTACGGAGTGCGCTATTTCAGCGAGTTGACAAACATGGCTCTGCTCACCGAAGAGGTGGGCGAGTTGGCGCGCATTGTGGCTCGCACTTACGGAGAGCAGTCGTTCAAGGAGAGCGACCGCCAGAAAAACCTTGCCGACGAGATGGCCGATGTGCTTTGGGTGCTTATCTGCCTTGCCAACCAAACAGGCACCAACCTGACCGAAGCCTTTGCCCGCAACATCGAAAAGAAAACCCAACGCGACAGCGAGAGGCACACCAACAATCCGAAACTGCGAGGGTAATAACCAACCAAAAACACAAAAAGATAGGGACAGAAAAATATCTGTCCCCTATCTCCACGGTAACTAGTCGTTGATATTTAGTATGAGTTTGCGCACTCAGTCTTTCAGGTATTTCGCATACGAATCGTGGCGCATCTTGGCGACCTTAACCATCGGGTTGCTCAAAATTTCATCCGAATAAATGGTGGAGTCAACATCTACATAAAATTGAGTCATATAATACAACGCACTGCCAAGTTTGTCGGCATTTTGGCTTAGGTATTCTTTCAAGACTGACTCTGACTCCTCATCATCGGCATGCTTTTCACTCACTTTGCGGAACATTTTTTCGGTTTTGCTCCATTCCTTATAAACATCGCCCGTGCCAGAATATTCAAAATCCGGATCTTCGTGGTTCTTAATAAATTCCAAATCTTTTAATGTCAATGAGAATTTGGCTTTTTCGCCGGGAATAAGTGGTATTGGGAACTTTAAAAGCGTACGATCTGTTGTTGCTTGAATCAATGCCATACAAGGCTCCGTAAGATAGCCGCTGAATGTGGCTTCACCGTTCTCATCGAGGTCAAAATCGGCAATTTTGTTGCTTTTTTGACCAATACCGGTTTCCATAGCCACAAGTTGGAATACCCCCATCCTCCCTTCGGTTTCGATTTTTAGGGACAGTGTGAAATTCGGATCTTTCCCGGCATATGGGGCCTCTCTGATGCCTTTTGCTTCCACCAATGCATCATAAATTGCATTGATATTATTCCCATTTTCATCCGTCAGATTGTATGGCACCGATGCCTGATGTGTATGTATCAAATTAAAACTATTCACACCTTTTGGCAGCGGCTCGAAAGCGTATTCTGTACCGCGGACAAACCGCTGATAACGGTTGGTGATGGGGTTAATCTCCTCAATGAACCGATAGGTGTTGCCAGAGGAATCTTGCAAGAAATAAGTGTCATTCAAGCCTCTCTGGTACTCCCACTGTTTTTGAGTCAGCGTAATGATTGTACGGTTTTCGCAGAAATCAACTTTTTCAACCGTAAAAAGGCTACTACAAAAATCATCAATGACATCAGTCCACGAATGATAGCAGCCTTCGGGCTTAGGCTCGTCGGCATACATCTGCCTGCGCAATTTACGCGCCTCATGGTTAATCCTCGTCTGATAATTAGAATAAGTATGCTGCGACGTTGCAAAACGTGAAAAACCGTTACGCGCTGACAATCCGAAAGTTGCGCCGGGTGCAGCAAAGGTTTCTATCCATTCCGAACTGACTTCTCCTCCATAAGGAATGCGTTGAATGCGGCAGACTGTCAACCGGTCAAGGTCGGTCTCAAAGTGAAACTTATTGTCAATCACCGGAACGCAGGCCACTGGAGTGTCAACAATGTTGTAATCTTCGTCGGCAAAATAGATTAGGTAACACGAGTCGGTGAGGACAGAATCGACTTCGCCCTCAATCACAAACTTCTGACTGACAGTGGATTTTGAAGGTTTGGTTTTGCAAGCCGTAAAAGTAAAAACGCAAAACAGCCCGGCTATCCACACAAGCGTGACAATCTTTGCCATGCGGCTCAATGTTCCAACGGCTGTCGATTTCATCTCAATGAACCTCTGGCGGATAAACGAATGGTTGAAGCCGCTCACCACAGGGCTCGAAACGTTCATTACCATTTCCAAAAGCGCTGTCTGATAGTCAGTTATATTGACATGTCCGGCAATCACATCGTGATCAGCCTGAAACTCATGCACATTGCGCAGTTCGCTGCGGCAGAGCCACACAAACGGGTTAAACCAGAACAGCCGCGTCAGAAACTCAATGAACCACACGTCGGCATAATGGCGGTGGGCGATGTGCGCCTTCTCGTGTCTGATTATCAGGTTTTCGCGATGCTCGTTCAAGCCTGCCGGCAGAAAAATGGTGCGGGCAAACGAGAAGGGCGTCTTCACTAGCGTCGAGCGGATGAGTTCATATCCTTCTGCGGTGGATTCAATCTTCATTTTCGATTTGATAACCAGCACCTTGCGTATCTGCCAAAAGACCAGAAGAAGCATAATTAGAGATATGGCCGACAGCCCCCACTCAAGCACGGCGTACCAATTGATGACAATTGTGCTCTTTGCTGCCACCGGTGCCGCTGGCTCCTCAACAGCAGAAACAACGGGCGCTTTAGATTGCGCCTCTTCGGTTTCGAGCATCGAAGCAACCATAACGGGCTTGGCATTTGCATCATCGAATGTGAACGTGAGCGGCTCAAACTGCTCGGCAAAAATCTCCGTTGCAGCAGGCGTGTAAACCTCGAACGACAAAACACTCATCATCAGGCTGACAACCGGCAACAGCAGCAGATAGACTCGGCTAACTGAATAACTGGCCTTTCCGCGCAGCACAATCCGATAGAACGCAAACAGCAGCGCCGCCGAAGCAATGAATTTCAAGAGAATAGTAATCATAGTTGTGTGGTGTTTTCGTGGTTAATTGATTAATCGGTGAACTGGTGAATCGCTGAACCGAGCATTCGATTATACGATTATCCAGTTATCCAATTCAACATTTATTTGTCTTTATTCATCTCCTTCAGAATCTCCTCAAGTTCCTCGCGGCTGATTTTCTCGCTTTTGGCAAAGAATGAGAAGAACGAACGCATTGAACCGCCGAAAACATTGTCGCAGGCGTCGTTCATAAAGCCTCCAATATACTCGTCGCGGCTCAAAACCGGTTTGTAAACATATGCCTTTCCCACTCTGTCGAAATCAACTATTCCCTTCTTGGTCAGAATCTGCATAACAGTGAGCGTGGTGGTGTAAGCTGGTTTCGGGTTTTCCAACAAGTCCTGTATCTGCTGCACTGTTGCTTTTCCTTTGTCCCACAAAATGTTCATCAGGTGAAGTTCCGCTTTCGTAAGCGATTTGTTGTCTTTTTTCATGTTTGTAAATTTTTAAATAAGTAGTACGACAAAAGTAGTAACATTTTTCATACGTGCAATAGGGATGAACATTTTTTTCAACCTTCTCAACCTTTATTGCACTTCATAAAGCAATCGCCGCAGGCTGCATGCCGCCCACGAAGGCGGTTTTCAATCATTTCGGCATAGCGTTCGGCAAGGATTGGGATGCGAATTGTACGGACAACCTCATGTGCGAATGCCGACATCAGCATCATTTTTGCCTCCTCTTCGCCAATGCATCTCTGCCGCATATAGAACAATGCGCTCTCGTCCAATTGACCCACGGTGGCTCCGTGGCTGCACTTTACATCGTCGGCGTAAATTTCGAGTTGCGGCTTGGTATACATCCTCGCCGACGGCGATATGCAGATGTTTTTGTTCGACTGCTGGGCGTTAGTTTTTTGCGCGTCGGGGCGGACAAGAACGTACCCGCTGAACACTCCCACCGACTCGTCGTTGAGCACGTTTTTGTAGAGTTCGTAACTGGTGCAGTTGGGCACGGCGTGGTCAACGTAGGTGAAGTTGTCGATGTGCTGATGCCCCGCCGGCAGCGACAATCCGTAGATGTTGGCCTCTGCGTGTTGGCCCGCCATCAGCACCTCAACATTGTTGCGCACAAATCCGCCATGAAGAGTCAGTGTGTTGGCAAGGAGTTGGCTGTCGGCGTTTTGTTCAATCAACAGTGATGCGATTTGCGACGAGCGGTCGTTCAGGTTCTGAATGCAGTAGCAATCGAGTTGCGCATTTGGTTGCAGCACCGTTTCAGTAACGTTGTTCAGCAAGAACTGGCTGTTAGAAAGCGTATGGTCGCAGATGACTATTTTGGCTTGGCTGCCACGCCCTGCAACAATCAGATTGCGCTGGTTCACCATCAGCGGATTGCTACCAGTCAGCACATTGACAATCTGAATTGGCTTGTCAACCACAACATTGTCAGGTATATACAAGAAAAGTCCGCTGCGCGCAAATGCGGTGTTCAGACTTATTGTTGTGTCATCTTTTTTGTCGGCCAGACGGTTGTAATTGGCTTCAAAAATCTCGGGATATTTGTTCGCACCATCCGCTATTTCGGTTGCCACAACATTGGCTGGTAATGTACTGTTTTTCAAGTCAATCCAGCCGTTATTTAAAATAATGGTATAAGTATCGAGGTCGGGTACAGCACAACGAAATACCGACTTGCCGTCAGTTGTCGCTAACTTGTTGATAGAGTAGCCGTAAGCATGGCCGAAGGCGGCCATAATTTCTGTAAATCGGTATCGTTCGCACCCTTTTCGGGGCAAACCCAAAGCATCGAACTGACTGATGGCAGATTCGCGCACTCGGTTCATCGCCGTGGGCATACCGTCAGCAATTTGCGCGGAATACTGGCGATAAAGTGCTGTAAGTTTGTCTTTTATACCGACTGAACTAACGTTTTCCATAAACTACTTGTTGTCGAATTCGCTTTTTATCCAGTCGTAGCCTTTCTCTTCAAGTTCTAGCGCAAGTTCCTTGCCGCCCGTCTTCACAATCTGGCCGTTGTAGAGCACGTGCACCACGTCGGGCACAATGTAGTCGAGCAGGCGCTGATAGTGCGTGATGACAATGGCCGATGTTTCGGGTGTTTTGAGTTTGTTCACACCGCTAGCCACAATGCGTAGGGCATCGATGTCAAGGCCCGAATCGGTCTCATCGAGAATCGACAAGCGCGGCTCAAGCATCGCCATTTGGAAAATCTCGTTGCGCTTCTTCTCTCCGCCCGAAAAACCTTCATTCACAGAGCGTGACGTCAGTCGTGAGTCAATCTCGACCAACTGGCTTTTCTCACGCATCAACTTCAGATATTCGGCAGCCGAAAGTGCTGGCAGCCCGTTGAATTTGCGTTTCTCGTTGACGGCGGCACGCATAAAATTGACCATACTGACGCCCGGAATCTCAACCGGATATTGAAAACTCATAAAAAGGCCCAAACGAGCGCGGTCCTCGGGCGGCATAGCAAGCAGGTCGCGGCCTAGGAACGTCACCTCACCGCCATCGACAGTGAAGCGGCTGTTGCCCGTCAGCACCGATGAGAGCGTGCTTTTTCCCGACCCGTTGGGTCCCATAATGGCGTGCACCTCGCCCGCATTGATGTGCAGATTGATGCCTTTCAGTATCGGCTTTCCGTCAATCGAAGCCCGTAAATCTTTTATTGTCAGCATATTGTCAACTATAACTATGAACTATTACGATAACGCAAAATGCGGTGCAAAAGTAATCAAGGAAACCGACTTTATAAAGATTAATGTGCAGAGAGTTAAGAATGTTTGAATCAGATAAAAAGAATTTGAAACAAAAAGTTTGTATAATCGGTGCCATCTGCGCTCAAAATCAACGAAAAACTATATTTGCATTCAGGAACGGGAAAACCGTGCCGAGATATTTTGAACTGAAAATGAACGAATTAGAATCGCGCCAGCAACAAATAATTGACGAGTTCGGCATCTTCACCGACTGGATGGACAAGTACGAGTACCTGATTGAGTTAGGCAAGGAACTTGAGCCAATGCCCGACAGCGAGAAGACCGACGAGAACCTGATTAAAGGCTGCCAAAGCCAAGTGTGGCTCACGGCCAGTTGCAATGGTGGCATTGTCACCTTCCGCGCCGACAGCGACGCCATCATCACCAAAGGCATTATCGCGCTGTTAATCAAAGTGTTGTCGGGACTTTCTCCGAAAGAGATTGCCGAAGCCGACCTGCACTTTATCGATGCCATTGGCTTGCGCGAGAACCTGTCGCCCACACGCTCCAACGGCCTTGCAAGCATGGTCCGCCAGATAAAGATGTTTGCGATTGCCTTCAGTAACGCTTGAATTTGGACATCAGAAAAACTTAAAACTTAAGAACTTATAACTTAAAACTACCCCGCCGATGGACCAACTGCTTGAAACCAAAATAATCAACGAGTTGAAAACCGTTTACGACCCCGAAATACCTGTGAATGTGTACGATTTGGGGCTTATCTACAACCTGAAGGAAAACGCCGGCGTGCTCGATGTTGAAATGACGCTGACCGCCCCCGGTTGCCCCATTGCCGACCAAATTCTCGACGAAGTGCGGATGAAACTCGAGTCGGTGCCGGGAATTCATCAAGTGAACATCAACCTTGTGTTCGAGCCCGAATGGAACCAGGATATGATGAGCGAAGAGGCCAAGATGGATTTAGGATTCTTGTAAATTGAAGATACAGTTTGGTGGAGGCGTGCCCCGAGAAAACCCGCAAAAACCGCCCATCACTCCCCCTATACCTTCCTAATATGATGGCTATAGGATAACAAAATGCCCGTTACTCAAAAAAAAGTCCCCGTCCGAGTATCACCCAATCAAAAAATATTCTACCTTTAAAAGACGCTTTCGAGCGGAAAATTACGTAGTCGTTCCTGATTCGCCAAATAGGTGGTCTTTAAGCAACTACGCCAAACTTGAATATTATTTTGATGATATGGGACTTTTAAAATCATTGGTTGCAACGTGCCTTTTGTTGGCGGCAAACCCGATATTTGCGCAAGACACCATTACGAATCAGACCGACACGGCGGCAGCCGTCGCACCTGCGGAAAAAGGCTTCGATGCTGGCGAAGTCATAATGCACCACATAAAAGACTCGCACTCGTGGCACTTCTACGACCGCTCGGCACCCGACGGCAGCGAGTCGGCAGTGGCCATTCCGCTACCTATTATATTATATAGCGACGGCCACCTTGACGTTTTTATGTCGTCGGCGTTTGACGAAGGCAAGAAAACCGTTGTGCGTGGCGGGGGCAGCCGCGAGTACATTCTGCACCACGACAAGATTTACTTTGCAGAGAGCGGCCAACTCAAGCACGACGAGCACGGCGCCATTCTGAACGCCGCACCGCTCGACCTTTCGATAACCAAAAACGTGGCTTCGATGATGCTCTCGGCCATTCTGCTGCTCTGGATTTTCATTGCCACCGCGCGCGGCTACAAAAAATACGGCGAAGTGCCCACAGGCCTGCGCGGATTCACCGAGCCGCTCATTCTGTTTGTCAAAGACGAGATTGCAGTGCCCAACCTGGGCGAAGCGCACTACCGCAAGTATCTGCCCTATCTGCTCACGCTCTTCTTCTTCATTTGGATAAACAATATGCTCGGCTTGCTGCCAATGGGCGCCAACCTGACGGGCAACATTGCTGTGACGCTGCTTTTGGCCGTGTTTACGTTCATCATCACCAACTTTTCGGGCTCGAAGCACTATTGGAAAGAGATTGTGCGAATGCCTGGCGTGCCAATCGCTATTCAGCCCATAATGACTGTTATTGAGTTTATTGGCCTGCTCACAAAGCCCTTCTCGCTTATGATTCGATTGTTCGCCAACATCACGGCAGGACACATCATTGTATTGAGTTTCATTTCACTGATATTCATATTCAAGAGCGTGCTGATTTCGCCCGTTTCCATTGTCTTTGTGCTGTTTATGGACGTTCTGGAGTTGCTCGTTGCAGCGCTTCAGGCCTACATTTTCACAATGCTGACGGCAATGTATATTGGTATGGCGGTAAAACATTGATTAGTTAGGAGTTAGTAATTAGGATTTAGAAATTAGTAGTTAGAATTTAATAATTAACAATTTAGGGCAAATGTAGGGACGTGGCGTGCCGCGTCCGATAAAGGAAAAGACGGATAGAAAAATGAAAAGGATTCTGTTATCGGCGGTTTTGGTTTTTGTGGGTGCCGCGCTTTGGGCGCAGGCATTCACGGGCGATTCCGTGCGTGACGCGAGAATTAAATCCGAAATCCAAAACCTTACTGCCGACGCAACCATTTCGATTGACGAACAGACATACCTTTCATTGCTAGATAACGAAATTGAATTGGTTACCAAATATTTGCCAAAAAACAAGTTGACCGAGAATTTGGTTGTGCCTGAATTCGGGAAATTTGAAGTGATAACTTATCTGACACCAAATTGCGAATTGAAAAATCTTATTGCAAAGATTTCCGACTGCGAATGGGACGCTGTTGGAAAGTATGCGGAGGATTTGAAAGAGGCAGGCTGGAACTTCAAATATGATATGGTGCTGTATGGCGAGCATAAATCGGAACCCGATGTAAAGTTATCGTTGAGTTATCAGAAGAAAAATCAGCAAATGACTATGCTCATTTGTCGTTATGAAATGATGAGTGGATTCACAAAAACTGTAATTAAGGCTAACGGTGACGTGGAATATTATAGAAGTAATATAAGTAATTATTAATAAAGAACTTACGTTTAATTTAAAATTAAATTTTATGGAACCATTTTCAGTAGGTGCGGGTTTGGCAGTATTAGGTGCTGGTCTCGCAGTAATTGGTGCAGGTTTGGGTATCGGCCGTATCGGCGGTCAGGCAATGGACGCCATTGCCCGTCAGCCAGAGGCTGCTGGTCAGGTGCAAACCAATATGATTATCTCGGCTGCATTGGTTGAGGGTTGCGCACTGTTCGCAATCGTTGTATCACTGCTTGCTTCGTTGTAATCGGCAAACACCAAAAACAACTAAATGCCACTTGCAGCGATTGGCTGCAAGGGCATTTTAAAAAGGAAACTAAAAACGAAACAATATGGATTTAGTAACCCCACAAATCGGATTGCTTTTCTGGACCGTCCTAATCTTCCTGGTGCTGGTCTTCCTGCTTGCAAAATTCGCCTGGAAGCCAATCTTGAGAATGGTTGAGGAGCGGACAAAGAACATTGAGGACGCACTCAACTCGGCCGAGAACGCCAAAAAGGAAATGGCTGGTCTGAAGGCTGAAAACGAGCAGATTATGAAAGAAGCGCGTGCTGAACGCGACAAAATCGTGCGTGAGGCCCGCGAAATGAAGGACAAGATTATCGAGGAGTCGAAAGAGACGGCCAAGGCCGAAGCCGACAAGATTCTGGCACAGGCCCGCAAACTCATCGACGACGAGAAGCGCGCCGCAATGAACGAGTTGAAGGACCAAGTGGCTTCGCTCTCAATCGAGATTGCCGAAAAAATCCTGACAAAGGAACTTTCCGACAAGAAGAAACAGGCCGAACTCATCGACGACATTCTGCAACAATCAAACCTGAACTGATATGGACCAAAGCAGAATAGCCGTCAGATACGCCAAGGCACTCTTTGAACTGGCACAGGAGAAGAAACTGGTGGAGCGCGTGAAAGCCGACACCGACCTTGTGGCTCAAGTGTGCGCCCTGCCCGAAATGGTGCAACTGGCCGAAAGCCCCGTCATCAAGCCGTCGGCAAAGGCAAAGGCGTTCGACAAGATTTTCAGCGGCAAGGTTGACGCGCTGACACTCGCATTTCTGCAAATGGTGGTGGCCAACCGCCGCGAGCGCTACATTGGCGCAATGTGCCGCAACTTTGCGAGCCGATTCTACGATTACGCCAACATCCGCCAAGTGCACATCACCACGGCCGCGCCCATCGACGAAAAGACGACCGAACGCCTGCGCAAGGCCATTGCCGAAATGTGCAAGTCGGAGGTGGAAATGACGGCGTCGGAGGACCCGAGCCTGATTGGCGGTTTCGTGCTTCGCATTGGCGACCAACAGTTGGACGCAAGCGTCAGTTCGAAACTGAACAACCTGAAACAGAAATTTACTCAAACATCGATTAATTAGATAAAAACCAAAATATTATGGCAGATATCAAACCATCGGAAATATCATCGGTTCTGAAGCAGCAACTTGAGGGCTTCAAATCGGCAAACGAATTTGACGAGGTGGGCACCGTGCTGACCATCGGCGACGGCATCGCCCGCATCTACGGGCTGTCGAACGCGCAGTCGAACGAACTTATCGAGTTCGAGAACGGCGTGAAGGGCATTGTGCAGAACCTTGAGGAGGACAACGTGGGCGCCGTTTTGCTGGGCCCGTCGGAGGGAATCAAGGAGGGCGACACCGTGAAGCGCACCCGCCGCATCGCGTCTATCAACGTGGGCGAGGGGCTGCTGGGCCGCATCATCAACACCATTGGCGAGCCCATCGACGGCAAGGGCCCCATCACTGGCAAACTCTACGAAATGCCGCTGGAGCGCAAGGCGCCTGGCGTTCTGTTCCGTCAGCCTGTGAAGGAGCCGCTGCAGACAGGCCTGAAACCTGTTGACGCTATGACGCCAATCGGCCGCGGACAGCGCGAACTTATCATTGGCGACCGTCAGACAGGAAAAACGGCCATCGCCATCGACACCATCATCAACCAAAAGAGTTTCTACGACGCTGGAAAACCCGTTTACTGCATCTACGTGGCAATCGGGCAGAAGGGCAGCACCGTGGCCAACATCGCCAAAACGCTTGAGCGTCACGGCGCAATGGCCTATACAATAATTGTTTCGGCAACGGCTTCGGACCCTGCCGCAATGCAGTTCAACGCGCCGTTTGCGGGCGCCGCCATTGGCGAGTTCTTCCGCGACACTGGCCGTCCTGCGCTGGTTGTGTACGACGACCTTTCGAAACAGGCCGTGTCGTACCGTGAGGTGTCGCTGCTGCTTCGTCGTCCGCCTGGCCGCGAGGCTTACCCTGGCGACGTCTTCTACTTGCACAGCCGTTTGCTGGAGCGTGCCGCGAAAATCATTGAGAGCGACGAGGTTGCGCGCCAAATGAACGACCTTCCGCCTGTGCTGAAGGACGCCAAGGACGAGAACGGCGAGCCGCTTGTGAAGGGCGGAGGCTCACTCACCGCGCTGCCAATCATTGAGACGCAGGCAGGCGACGTTTCGGCCTACATCCCGACCAACGTAATCTCAATCACCGACGGACAGATTTACCTTGAGTCGGACCTGTTCAACTCGGGCATCCGCCCTGCCATCAACGTGGGTATCTCGGTATCGCGTGTGGGTGGTAACGCGCAGATTAAGAGTATGAAGAAGGTGGCTGGTACGCTGAAAATCGACCAAGCGCAGTTCCGTGAGTTGGAGGCGTTCTCGAAATTCGGCTCTGACCTTGACGCCGCCACAAAGGCCGTGCTCGACAAGGGCCGCAAGAACGTTGAGATTCTGAAGCAGGGACAGTACGCCCCAATGCCCGTGGAGAAGCAAATCGCCATCATCTACTGCGGCGTGAAGGGCTTGCTCGCCGACGTGCCAATCAACAAGGTGCGCGATTTTGAGGCTGATTTCCTTGAGACAATGGAACTGAAGCACCGCGACACGCTTGACGAACTGAAGGCGGGCACATTGACCGAGAACGCTGAAAACGTTATAAAAGAGACAGTTAAAGAAGTATCGGCTAAATACGCAAACTAAAAGTAAAACGCTATGGCAAACCTGAAGGAAATCAGGCAAAGAATTGCTTCGGTGCAGACCACGCGGCAGGTCACAAGTGCAATGAAACTTGTGTCGGCGGCCAAACTGCGCAAGGCTCAAGACGCCGTTATCAAACTTCGGCCTTTTGCCAACAAACTGGCCGAAATACTGGCGAACCTGTCGGAGACGCTGAACGAGTCGGGCGAGTGCGCCTTCACCAAGGGCCACGGCGACGGCACCCGCCTGCTGGTGGTTGCCATCAACTCGAACCGCGGCTTGTGCGGCGCGTTCAACGCGAATGTGAACAAGGCTATCAATCAGGTGATTGCAGAGCAACGGGCGCAGGGGCTCACCAACGCCGACGTGATTGCAATCGGCAAGAACGCCTTCGAGTTCGCCAAACGCAGCAAACTTGAGGTGACGGAGTTCAACGAGTTGTATTCGACACTCGACTTTGCCCACGCCCTGCCCATCATCGACCAAATAATGGGCGACTTTGCCGCAGGCAAGTACGACAAGGTGGTGCTGGTTTACAACTTCTTCAAGAACGCATCGACGCAGGTGGTGACCACCGAGCAACTGCTGCCGATTGTGCCCGCAGCCGAGGCTGGAGGCAAAAACACGGCCACAAACTACATCTTTGAGCCGTCGGAGGAGAGCCTGGTGGAGAAGATTCTGCCAATGTCGCTGCGAATGCAGTTCTACAAGGCCGTACTCAACTCGTACGCCGCAGAGCACGCCGCGCGAATGACAGCAATGCACAAGGCCACCGACAACGCCACCGAACTGCTGCGCACACTCAACCTGCAGTACAACAAGGCGCGTCAGGCGGCCATCACCAACGAGATTACTGAAATTGTGGGCGGCGCCGACGCTCTTAAAGATTAATTGACAGAGAATGAATAAGATATTAGTGACAGGAGGAGCGGGATTCATTGGGAGCGCGTTGGCTGAAAAGTTGATTAGCAACCCCGACAACTATGTTGTGATTGTCGATAACCTTTCGACAGGCAACATCGGCAAACTGCCCAACCTGCCGAAAACCAACTGGAGGTTCATCAAGTGCGACGTGAACGACTACACCGAGATTGCGCCCGTTATGACAACCTATCAGTTCGACTATGTGTTCCACTTTGCAGCCGTGGTGGGCGTTCTGCGCACGCAGCAATACCCCGTGAGCGTGCTGCGCGACATCGACGGAATAAAAAACGTGCTGTCGCTCTCGAAGAACACAACCGTGAAGAGGGTGTTTTTCTCATCGTCGTCGGAGATTTACGGCGACCCTGTGGAAATGCCGCAGAACGTTTACACAACGCCGCTCAACAGCCGTCTGCCCTACGCGGTGGTGAAGAACATCGGCGAGGCCTTTCTGCGCTCTTACAAGCAGGAGTACGACCTTGACTACACCATCTTCCGATTCTTCAACACCTACGGGCCCAAGCAGAGCCGCGATTTTGTCATCAGCAAGTTTATGCTTGCCGCGCTCAACAACCGCGACATCACCATCTACGGCGACGGCCTGCAAACGCGCACCTTCTGCTACATCGACGATAACATCGACACCTGTCTGACAGCCTTTTACGAGAACAAGGTGGTGAACGGGGTGATAAACATCGGCGGAAACCGCGAGGTGACAATCAAGGAGTTGGCGGAGATAATCATCCGCGAGACGGGCTCGAAATCGAAAATTGTGCACGTTGACCCGCTCAAAGAGGGCGATATGCGCCGCCGCCAACCCGACAACTCGGATATGAAGGCGTTGCTCAACCGTCCGCTCATCAAGGTTGACGAGGGCATACGCAAGATAATTGAAAAAGGACTTTTTGAACTGAACATTCAATAATGGAAAGCACGGCCAACATATTGAAAACCATTGAACAGCGCATTGCCGCACTGCCTTTGCAGCGCGAGCCGCAGGGGCTTTACGAGCCGATTGTGTACTCAATGGGCAACGGCGGAAAACGCATCCGTCCGCTGCTGACGGTTCTGGCCTGCCAAGTGTTTGACGCTGACAAGGTTGCCGACGCCTACACGCCCGCCATTGCGTGGGAAATGTTCCACAACTTCACGCTTCTGCACGACGACGTTATGGACCGCGCGCCCATCCGTCGCGGAAAGCCCACGGTGCCCGCCAAATACGGCGACAACACAGCCATTCTGTCGGGCGACACAATGCTGGTTGAGGCGTTCAGCATTCTGCATCAGACCAAGAGCAACAGTTTCAGCAAGATAGCCGAACTGTTCGCCCGCACGGCGCAGGAGGTTTGCGAGGGGCAAATGTACGATATGGAGTTTGAGGAGCGGGCTGATATTACTGAAAATGAGTACATTGAAATGATTCGGCTGAAGACATCGGTGCTGATTGGCGCCTGCCTGAAAACGGGCGCACTAATGGGCGGCGCATCGGACGACGACGCGCAACTGTTGTACGACTTCGGCATCAACCTGGGCCTGGCGTTCCAACTGCGCGACGACCTGCTCGACACCTTCGGCAACCCCGAAACGTTTGGCAAGCGCATTGGCGGCGACATTGTGTGCGGAAAGAAAACCTATCTGCTAATCAATGCGTTGAACGCAGCATCGGCGCAAGACCGAGCCACTATGAACGACTGGCTGGAGCGCACGGAGTTTGACGAGGAGGCGAAAATTGAGGCCATCAGGGCAATGTATGTGAAGTACGGCATCGACCGAATGAGTGAGAAAAAAATTGAGGAATACGATAACAAGGCAACGCAGATTTTGGATAAATTGAGTGCCCGCGGACTTGAGGTGAGCCCGCTGCGCGAATTGAGCCAAAAACTGCTGAACCGCAACAAATAAAAAAGTGTAACTATTAATCTTTCAAAGATATGGCGAAGAATATTGGTAAAATCGTTCAAATCATCGGCCCTGTGGTGGACGTGAGTTTTGAGCAAGAAGGCAACCTGCCTAACATTTTGGACGCGCTGGAGATTAAGCGCGCCGACGGCAGCACTCTTGTGTGCGAAGTGGAGCAACACATTGGCGAGAAGACAGTTCGTGCCATTGCAATGGACTCAACCGACGGTTTGAGCCGCGGTGTTGAGGTGGTGGCCACTGGCGCGCCAATCAAAATGCCTGTGGGCGAGCAGATTAACGGCCGCCTAATGAACGTTACGGGCGACACCATCGACGGCATCGGCGCTCTGCCAAAAGAGAACGGCTACCCGATTCACCGCGCGGCACCAACCTACGACCAACTCTCGACCGAATCGGAGGTGCTCTTCACGGGCATCAAGGTCATCGACCTGATTGAGCCCTACACAAAGGGCGGCAAGATTGGTCTGTTTGGCGGCGCTGGTGTGGGCAAAACGGTTCTTATTCAGGAACTTATCAACAACATCGCCATCGGCTATTCGGGCATATCGGTGTTTGCTGGCGTGGGTGAGCGCACCCGTGAGGGCAACGACCTTCTGCGCGAAATGATTGAGGCTGGAATTGTTGACTACGGCGAGGAGTTCAAAAAGAGTATGGAGGAGGGCGGCTGGGACCTGTCGAAGGTTGACAAGAACGCCCTGAAGAACTCGAAACTGGCTATGGTGTTCGGCCAAATGAACGAACCCCCTGGCGCACGTGCACGTGTGGCTCTGTCGGGTTTGTCGGTTGCGGAGAGTTACCGCGACGGCGACGGCTCGGGCAAAGGCCGCGACATCCTGTTCTTCATCGACAACATCTTCCGTTTCACGCAGGCTGGCTCGGAGGTTTCGGCGCTGTTGGGACGTATGCCATCGGCCGTGGGCTATCAGCCGACTCTGGCCACTGAAATGGGTAATATGCAGGAGCGAATCACTTCGACAAAGAACGGTTCAATCACATCGGTTCAAGCCGTGTATGTGCCTGCCGACGACCTGACCGACCCCGCACCTGCCACAACATTCGCCCACTTGGACGCCACCACGGTGTTGAGCCGTAAGATTTCGGAGTTGGGTATCTATCCCGCCGTTGACCCGCTCGACTCAACATCGCGAATCCTGACCGAGGAGGTTGTGGGCAAGGCTCACTACGAGACGGCACAGCGCGTGAAACAGTTGCTGCAGCGCAACAAGGAGTTGCAGGATATTATATCGATTCTGGGTATGGACGAACTCTCGGAGGAGGACAAACTGGTTGTGCACCGCGCGCGTCGCGTTCAGAGGTTCCTGTCGCAGCCGTTCCACGTTGCCGAGGCGTTCACTGGCCTGAAGGGCGTGTTTGTGAAGATTGAGGACACCATCAAGGGATTCAATATGATTATGGACGGCGAGGTTGACCAATACCCCGAAGCGGCCTTCAACCTTGTGGGCACCATTGAGGACGCCATTGCCAAAGGCGAGAAAATGCTGGCGGAGACGAAGAAGTAGTTATTGAGGCATTAGGCACTAGGCATTAGTGATTAGGAATTAGGAGCGATATGGTAGTTTTGATTGTTATAGCGGTAGTAATGATTGCTTTGGGAGTTTTGCTTCTTAAGGGCAAAGCCGATAGGTTTATTGCTGGTTATAACACCGCAAGCGAAGAAGAACGTAAACAGATAAACATCAAGCGATTGCGTTTGGTGGTGGCCTTATGCCTTTGGGCAACAACGGCAGTTTGCGTTTTGGTTCTTCCTAACCTTCCAAAGCACGAAAAGCCTGGAAGTGAAGCGTTTATCGTAATGGGAATATTTTTCGCTATAGCCATTGTGACGGTTATTTTGGCAAACACTTGGTGCAAAAAGAAAGCGGGAAATTGATATTAGGAGCTATATGATTATTGAAATTGTCGTAGGGGTATTATTTTTTGTCTGGGGTATTATCATCCTGCTTGGCAAGGTTGACAAGTGGCTGATTTATCCTGGCAATAAAATAAATATGAAGCGATTCCGTATAGTAAGGGGTGTGGAAAATATATGCGGAGGTGCTTGGTTGGCCACACTACAACTTTTTGGCGATTTCTTTACCATTCTGCTTGTAATAATTGTAGTGGCGTTTATTTTACAATTCACTTGGTGCAGGAAGTTGCCTGAAAACCAAACAAATCGCTAAACATTCTAAACGCTAAACTTTTGAAGAAATGATTTTAAAAATTGTAGTATCGGCAGTATTTTTTGTTTGTGGAGTTCTTACTCTGTTTGGCATTTTCGATAAGTGGTTGCTTTATGGCGATTCAAAAGCGATTGAAGAGGAACGTAAACAAATAAATATAAAGCGATTTCGCTGGGTGAACGGAGTGGCTCTTTTATTGGCCGCAGGGTGCGTGTTTCTGTACTATGAAGTAATAATTGTCATTGTTATTATTTCACTTGTTTTACGATATACTTGGTGCAAGAAGAAACCTGAAAACTAAACCTTCTAAACTTCTCAACAGCGAAGCGACTCAACTTTTAACTCTAAACTTTTAAAGAAATGATTGCGGAAATAGTAACACCTGACAAGTCGGTTTACAGCGGAAATGTGACGCTGGTGAGCGTTCCTGGCGTTATGGGTTCGTTTGAGATTCTGAACAGCCACGCCCCGATAATATCGGCTTTGGGCAAAGGCCAAATACGTATTGTGGAAGACAACGCCGACCACAGCGAGCAACTGTTCGAGGTGGAAAGCGGCATTGTCGAGGTTAAAAGCAATAAGGTTAACGTGCTGATTGAGAAATAACCGTCAACGCTGAATAGGTAAAGAAGCCGCTTCGAAAGAGAGCGGCTTTTTTTGTGGAAAGGTATTGGGGAGATGCTAAATCGGCAGATAACTTCTGCCAATTTAAGCAACTGGAAAAAGATGGAAAACAAAACCAGGCTGTCCAAAATTTTGAACAGCCTGCTTTATTTGTAGAAGTTGGCAAAACCCTAACGGTCTGCATTAGAAGAACTTGACAATGTCGTCAAGGTTTTTGTGCTGCGGCTGGCGGGGTTCACCACTGCGGTAACCCAACGAGATTACGGCTGTAATGGTCTCGCTTTCAGGAATTCCGAACAGACGGCGCAGAGCATCGGCATCGCGCATACCCATAATCAACGTGTCGAACCCCATTGCGCGGGCCTTCAGAACAAGGTAGGCATTAGCCAGACCGTTGTCGTAGGCACCCCAAAGGTCGCCCAGTTCGTTGGCTGGATTGCCGTTGAAGAAACCCGATTTGCCGCGCTCGAATGTAGAGACAATCAGCACTGGCGCGCCTTCAACATTGCGGCGGTTGCCACCAATGTAGTTCTTCACGGAGTCAATCATTGCGGCGCTCTGTGCCACGTAGTATTTTGTGGGCTGCTGGTTTGCCCACGATGGTGCTTCCTGTGCGCTTAAAAGCAGTTCGCGCACTTCGGCTTCGCCGATGGTTTTGGTGGCATCGTAACTGCGCACGCTGCGGCGTGTTTTAATCACATCGTCGAACGACACACTGTTTGAACCCACTTGTCCGCTGTTGTTGCAACCGACCAATGCGGCCGCCAATGCAACTGTGAATAAGATTTTTCGCATAAAATTCTGATGGACTTCTGGTTAATGATACCGAATGCTGTTTTTACCGTTTCTGCGAAGTCCGAAACAAAACTGGCAGACAACAACGCAATAAATATAGGCAGATATCGTGCAAAACCGATTGATTTTGGGCGATTTCCGTCAGCCGATTGCCGATTGTTTTTGTACGATAGCAGAATTTAATGCCAATGCAAACTGATTTTTCCTCCTTGTGCAGCGCGTTGGGTGCGTTTGAGTTGTTTTTCATATATTTCGGCACAAAATGCGATTTGATATGAAAAAAATAATCACACTTCTGATTTGTGCCAGCCTTTTGGCACCGCTGTGCGGCATGGCGCAGAATACAACGGGTTGGAAACCCAACGACTACACGACGGATTATAAACGTTACACTTTCAATTTCACAAAGCAAATAAGTCAGGCGGGAAATTATTCCATTTCGTTTATCTACAACAGTGGATTGAACCTGCTTGCCAGCCGCAATGCGGTTATCGAGGTCGATGGGAAGAAGATTGCGTCGTTCGACAAAGAGGTGAGCGCGGGCTTGAAGCCGAAGCAGTGGACCTACACGTTCAATGTGCAGTCGAAGCCGAAGAAGGTGATACTGACTGTTGATTTGCGAACCAGCGGCGGCACCGATTCAAAAGGCACCATCACGGTAACCCGAAACGGCAACGCCGACAGCAGCGATGCAACGCTTGATGGCGGTTATAATGTCTACTCAAAGAAATCGACAGACGGGTCTTCGTCGAATTCAGGCTCTACGGCGCGGCAGGGCGGCTCATCTGGTCAGAAAACATCGTATGGCGGCAAAGGCAAATGGCAGCGCGACTCGAAGCCAGTGAAAGTTCCAAACGAGTTGATTATCTACAACCGACACTCGTCGGAGAGCCGCAAGCCGCAGCGCACGGAGGTTGTTTTGTTCAAAAACCAGCCCAAAGTGGCAGAATATACCACGGGCGACATCACGCGCCCCGAAAAGAGCAGGTATGAAAATTATGTATCATATCCAGTGAACGACGACGCCAAACGCGAGAACAAGGCAGCCGCGCGCAACGACCGTGTTGAGAAAGGCTTTCTTTACATAGCCGAAGGCACAACAACCATCTACAAAAACGCCTACAACGGCCGCACCGACATTGTGAGAGTGATTCTGCCCGAAAGCGTGACAACCATTGGCGACTACGCCTTCGCCAACATGCCCAACCTTCAAACGGTGTCTGGCAACAATAGTAAGGTAAAATATATAGGCGACCACGCTTTCGACCAGGATATGAACCTATCGTGGATTCCACGTTTCTACAATCTCGATTATTTGGGCAGGTGCGCTTTCCGCGAGACGGCACTCACCGACGGCACCATTGCACGAGCCTATTTTGTCGGCGATTCGGCCTTCATGGGCTCTGCTGTGAAAAAGGCTGGCTGGAGAGGTATTACAGCCATTGGCGACTATGCCTATAAAGACTGCAAGAATTTGACAGACTTTGATTTTACTGACGCTGATGGTTTTAGTTCCACGTTGGAATATATTGGGCACGGCGCGTTTTTGGGCACGGGACTTACTAAAGTCGCTTTGCAAGAAGGGATAATGGTGGGAATGGAGGCTTTTGAGCCGAACACCGAAATATCATGGAATCTGAACTATGCGAAAAGCGAGGAGAAAGTGCGCCCGCACTTCACGGCTGATGATTATTATGAGATAATGCCCGACATCAACGACTTCTCAATACTCATGCCCGAAGACTACGACCCTGTGACGAGCGTCGATGTGCCAATGATTCTATACCTTCACGGCCGCAGCATGAGCAAAGACCTGCCACGCGCTACCCAATACGGCCCGCTGCAATCGATGAGCCAGGGGTACAAGATTTTTGAGCATGGACAGTCTATTGTGGTGAGTCCCAATGCAGTATCGAGCGAGGGCTGGTCGTCGGCCAAGCTGCACAAGTTGTACGAGTTTCTGAAGGCGCACTACGCTTTCGACCATAACCGCTTCTACGTCATAGGATTGAGCATGGGCGGTTGGGGAACGCTGAACTACGTGAACCGCTACCCCGACGAGGTGGCGGCCTGCATTGCTTTCTGTGGCGGCTGCGATGCTGCCAAACCCTGCGGACTGAACCAGGTGCCAACGTGGATTGTGCATGCCCAGGACGACGAGATGACATCGGTGAAATACTCCGACCGTGTGGTTGAGGCCATGAAGAGTTGTGGAAACACCAACTTGCTGAAATATAGCCGTCTTGAGCAAGGCGGACACAGTCTGATTTACTATTTCGATTATTACAATCTTTACGACTGGCTTCTGTCGCACAACCGCCAGAACCGCACGTTCAACCACAGCATCGATTTTGTTGCCGACCCGCGGTCGACTGTCGATGACGATAATTTCTGGTTAGGCGTAACATACCACGAGATATCGTGGACTGAAATAACATCGGTGAAATTGTCGGAAATAAAGGCGCGCACGCCCAATGCACAAGGAACGCCAGTGCCGCCAAAAGTGAAGCCTGTGGTGGAGCCAGTAAAAGTGGAGCCGGTAACGCGCATCCCGACAGGGCGGAAAAAATAGACTCTCCGACGCCGTTTTGTTATCCACTTAATCCGATTCAAAGAGGCGGTATCTGATAAAAAACCGTACCTTGCGATTCGCGGGAAGCACATCGTCTTTGCTTTCTTCTTTTTGATAATAAGGATGATAGACCAGGAAACAGTAACTCGGATTATTGACGCTGCCAACATTGTTGACGTGGTGTCCGATTTTGTGAGCCTCAAGAAAAGCGGCAACAACTACTTCGGATGCTGCCCGTTTCACCATGAGAAAACAGCATCGTTTTCTGTGTCGCCGGCCAAAAACATCTACTACTGCTTCGGCTGCCACAAAGGCGGCAACAGCGTCAACTTCATCATGGAGCACGAGCAGATGGCTTATGTTGAGGCGCTCAAATATCTGGCTCAAAAATATCATATCGAGGTAAAAGAGAAGGAGTTAACGCAAGAGGACCAGGAGCGCCACGACGACCGAGAGAGCATGATGGTGCTCAACGAGTTCGCCAAAAACACCTTCATCCGCAACATGACGGAGACCGACGAGGGACGCGCTATCGGCTACAAATACTTCAAGGAGCGCGGCTTCAACGAGGAGACCATCAAAGCCTACGAGTTGGGCTTCAGCCTTTCCGGCCGCAAAGCCTTCACCGATTTGGCACTCAAAAGCGGCTACAATCAGAAATACCTTGTCAGCACGGGCCTATCGATTCTGAAAGAAGACGGCTACATTTTCGACCGCTTCAGCAACCGCGTAATGTTCCCCATCCACAACCTCACGGGAAAGGTCATCGGATTTGGCGGCCGTGTGCTCGACGCACGCACCAAAGGCGTGAATGTCAAGTACATGAACTCGCCGCAGTCGGAAATCTACGACAAGAGCCGCTCGCTCTACGGCATCTATCAGGCCAAATCCACCATTGTGAAAAACGACAAGTGCTTTCTGGTTGAGGGCTACACCGATGTGTTGAGCATGCACCAGAGCGGCATCACGAATGTGGTGGCCAGCAACGGAACGGCGCTCACAACAGAGCAGATAAGGCTCATCCGCAAGTTCACAACCAACATCACGGTGCTCTACGACGGCGATTCGGCCGGTATTCATGCCGCCTTGCGCGGAATCGACATGATTCTGGCCGAGGAGATGAACGTGAAGGTGCTGCTGCTGCCCGACGGCGAGGACCCCGACTCGTTCGCCCGCAACCACAGTTCGTCGGAACTTGAGGATTTCATCGCCAAAAACGAGACCGATTTCATCCTCTTCAAAGCCCGTCTGCTCTTGAACGACGCCGGCAACGACCCCATCAAACTGTCGGGATTGGTAAACGATATTGTTGATTCAATCTCGGTTGTGCCCGACGGCATCAAGCGCGCCTTCTACGTCAAGGAGTGCGCCCAACTGATGAACATCGATGAGAGACTGATTCACCGCGAGATAAACAAGCGTTTTCGCAATCGGCGTGAGCAGTGGCACGACGCCGAACAGAAAAAAGACGAACAAGAAATCAAACTGCCGACAGTCAAAACGTTCAATCCGGAACAGGAGGCGCTGAATCGGTGCCGCAAGTATGAGGAAGAATTGCTCTCGCTGCTCATCAAGTACGGAAACGACATCCTTTTCGTCGTAGCCAAGGGCGATGAACCATCGGTCGATGTGAAAGTGGCGAATTACATCATCAAAGATCTGAATGACAATAATATAGAATTCAAAATCCCCATCTGCCGGCGTGTGCTTGAGATGTACAACGAGGCCATCGAAAAAGGTAAAAAGCCCGATGCCACCACATTCACTCTCTGTGCCGACGCCGAGGTTAGCCAGTTTGCCGTGAGCCTGCTGATGCAAACAAACGAGTTGAGCAAACTATGGGAGAGTCGCAACCGCTATATTGCCCCCGAGGAGAGCAACCTGCAGGGAGTTATTGACCGTGCGTTGAATGGCTACAAGAGTGAACAAGTGCAACAAAAACTCGAAGAGATACGGAAACAGATGAAAGAACTAGAGGAAGGTCCTGACAACGAACTTAAAATCAGCGAATTAATGACCGAACTCTCTATTTATCAAAAATACAGAAACAAGTTGAGCAAGTCTTTGGGACGAAATTCTTAAAAATAAACGGTCGCTTGCAGAATCAACACATTGACAAGTCCGATTCCCTCCTATTTTTGTCCTTGATTAAAAAAAACGGCTCCTCAGTTGTCAAAATCATTAAATAGTAACTACTTTCAAGCGTTTTTTGTAAAATGACTTGTCTCAAATTATTGAGGATTGAGCCATGTTTGTTATTATTGTAGGCAATATTCTGATTTATTAATTAAACTCAAGCGTATGGACCAGAAAATCAGCATTATCAGTGACTGGACACTGCAGCGGCTGCTCACCGAACTGAAAGCCGGCAACATCAAAATACCGCGTTTCCAGCGCGATTATATTTGGGAAAAATCGAAAGTGGTGAAACTGCTCAATTCGGTTTACCACCAGTACCCCATAGGCTCGCTGTTCTTTTGGAAGGCTCCGGCCAAATACGCATTTTTCATCCGCCCGTTCGACATTGAGGGCATCAACGACACCAAGACCGATGGCGATTTTCAGTTCATCCTGGATGGTCAGCAGCGCATCATGTCGCTTTTTGTGGCGCTGATGGGCAAAACAATGGGCGACTGCGACTATTCAACCATCTGCTTCAACGCCGATCGCTGCGAGTTTGTGATTCCCCGCAGCCAGCGCGAGAAAAACAACGTTCCCGTTTGGCAAATCATTGACGATGAGGAATTTGACGCTATTATTGTCGAAACTGACAATGGCAAGAAAACCAGTAAGGCCGCGCAGAACCTGCGTCAGTGCCGCGAGATTTTCCTCAACTACCCGATGAGCATTGTGCTCACCACCAACACCGAAATCGATGATGTGGTGGAGATTTTCGAGCGCATCAATCAGGGAGGCAAACACTTGACAATCTTTGATTTAATTCATGCCACCACATGGAGCGAGAAGTTCGACCTGAAGCAGAATATCGATGATTTCAACACACAGCAACGCATCAAGCAATTCGGGCGGTTGGGCGAGAAGGTTTTCTCACTTTCGCTGACAATCAATGCTTTCGGCGATGCCCGCAGCCTATATCAGTTAAAACTCACGCCTGAAATCTGCCAGAAAATATGGCCGCGCACCAAAGCAGCACTGCTCAGTTCGCTCGATTTTCTGAAGCAGATGCGCCTTTCGGGCGACCTGACAATGTATCACAACCTGATTCCGACACTGCAATATTATTTCTTTGCCTCAGAGGCCAAAACCATCGACCCAAGTCATCAGAAAACACTCGAAAAATGGTTCTGGGACGCCAAATTCTCGAAACGTTATTCGGCCTCGGCCGCAACCCGCTTGAAAGAGGATGTGGTGTGGATTCAATCGCTAATCAAAAACGAGATATGATAAAAAAACTTCTTCCGGCCGCACTGGTCATATTATTCATCGGCTGCAGCAAAGAGACTCACTGCCCTGCGTTTCCCTACGACATGGAGGCGTGGATTTCATACTATGAGGGCGAGGAAGTGAAATTCACCGGTCCCCATAGCAGCCAATCGTTCAATATTATTGAGTCAAATTCGTCGAAGTATTACACTGTGGGGCGGACCGAAGCCTGCGAATGCGAATCGAGCGCTCGCAGCAAGACGAACATCGATTCAACCAACAATATTCAGTTGGTTTGCTATGCCAACAAACTGAACAACCGCACCGACTTTGAGTTCAAATTCCAGCATTTTGGATACTACCACGGAACTTTCTATTTTGCAGAGAAATACGACAGTTTCAGATTTTGTTTGAAATCCAATGGCGGTATCGAATCGGCCTCTTTCACCGATAATGTGACAGTTGGCGGGAAAAACTACAACCATGTGATTGTGGCCGAATTGGACACAAATTCAATGCCCGGAACCATAATTCATAGAATCTATATTGCTCAAAACGAGGGCATTATAAAATATTGTCACCGCACGCTCGGCGATTTTGAACTCACTGAGCGTACCGAGCGCCCAGAACCCATTAACTGACGCGAAATGGAAGACACTCTTGTAAAGACTTACGGCTCAGCCGTTTTCGGAATTGATGCCATCACCATCACCGTTGAGGTTGACCTCAGCCCCGGAATGGCTTTCTACCTTGTGGGCCTACCCGATAATGCAGTAAAGGAGAGCCAGCAGCGCATCAATGCCGCGCTGAAAAACAATGGCTACCACCTACCTGGCAAAACCATTGTTGTCAACATGGCTCCAGCCGACATCCGCAAAGAGGGTTCTGCCTACGACCTAACACTGGCTGTGGGCATTATGGCCGCTTCAGGGCAGATTAAGGCTGAAGCGGTTGAGGATTACATAATTATGGGCGAACTCTCGCTCGACGGCAGCCTACAACCCATCAAAGGAGCGCTGCCCATCGCCATAAAGGCTCGTGAGGAAGGTTTCAAGGGATTCATCCTGCCAAAGCAGAACGCCCGTGAGGCCGCCGTGGTCAACAATCTTGATGTGTACGGCGTTGAAAACATCCGTGAAGTGGTTGATTTCCTGAACGGCGATTCCAAACTTGAACCAACCGTTGTGAACACCCGCGAGGAGTTCGCAAACAGCGTAAACCATTGGGATTCAGACTTTGCCGATGTGCGCGGACAAGAGAACGTGAAACGCGCAATGGAGATTGCCGCAGCCGGCGGTCACAACATTATTATGATTGGCCCTCCAGGAGCAGGCAAGACAATGCTGGCTAAACGTCTGCCAAGCATTCTGCCGCCGTTCACGCTGCACGAGGCGCTGGAAACCACAAAGATTCACTCGGTGGCTGGCAAAATCGACCGCGAGACCAGCCTGATGACCAAACGTCCGTTCCGCTCGCCGCACCACACCATCAGCGATGTGGCGCTTGTTGGTGGCGGTACATTTCCGCAGCCTGGCGAGATTTCGCTGGCTCACAATGGCGTGCTTTTCCTCGACGAACTGCCTGAATTCCAGCGCACAGTGCTCGAAGTTATGCGCCAACCATTGGAGGACCGCGTGATAACCATCTCGCGTGCTAAATTCACAGTTGAATATCCGGCCAGTTTTATGCTTGTGGCCAGTATGAACCCCTGCCCTTGCGGCTACTACAACCATCCCGACAAGGAGTGCACCTGCACGCCGATGATGCGCCAGAAGTATATGAGCCGCATCTCAGGCCCGCTGCTCGATCGTATCGACATTCACATTGAGGTGGTGCCAGTGCCGTTCGACAAACTCTCGGGCAAGGAACAACTTGAAACGAGCGCACAAATCCGCGAACGCGTGACAAAAGCCCGCGCCATACAGCAGGAGCGTTTTGCCGATTTTCAGGGCGTGCACTGCAACGCGCAGATGACCTCTCGGCTCATCCGCAAATACTGCGCCCTAAGCACCGAATGCAGCAATATGATTAAGACCGCAATGGAGAAAATCGGCCTTTCGGCCCGCGCCTACGACCGCATTCTGAAGGTGTCGCGCACCATTGCCGACCTTGCCGGCGAGCCCGACATCAAGCCTGAGCACCTTGCCGAGGCCATTCAGTACCGCAGTTTGGACCGCGATAATTGGGGACAATGATTGAATGCTAGAGGTGTTGGGTATTTGGTTTTAGGTGTTAGTTGTAGGAAGGTGAAGTACTGCGTGCAATTAAGGCCTGACAAAACAAAGACGGGGGTTAAACCCCCGCCTTTTATTAATCATTTATAAATCCCCGACGGGGCGACAGAATTGTCTAGACTAATTATTAAAATCAATGAATACAGATTGGCAATCGTTGTTGGCGACATTAAATTCGTCTGAACAAACCATATTTGTTCCGCAATCACCTACGGCTTTATATTTATGTTTGCCTTGCTCAATTTCAACAGCAAGAATGCGACCATTCTCATCTTTTACATCACAAGGAATTGACACTTCTTTGTCGGAATAAGGATTCTCCAATGTGCCAACAAGTTTATCGTCAACATAAACATCAACATTGAAAGGGCCGCAATTCACAATCATTTGTGCATTGGTGTATAACATAACCTTTACTTGGTCATTGCATTCTTTGTCTTTTTTGCAACTGGCAAAAGCAGCAAGAACCAATACTACTAATAATAACTTTCTCATAATCAACCTTTTGAATGGGTTGTTAATAAAAAACCGCAACCATACCTTTTGATACGGTTGCGGCGTTTTTGTTATTACAGCAGTGCGTCAATCTTCTGCGCAAGAATTGGTTTGGCGGCTGCACCAACCTGTTTATCAACCACTTCACCGTTTTTGAAGAACAGCAGAGTAGGAATGTTGCGGATGCCAAACTGCACCGGTGTGTTTTCGGCTTCGTCAACGTTCATTTTCACAATCTTCACTTTGCCTTCGTATTCGGCGGCAAGTTCTTCAACTATCGGGAGCAGCATTTTGCAGGGGCCGCACCACTCTGCCCAAAAGTCAACTACCACAGGGATTGCCGATTTAAGAACTTCAGTCTCAAAGTCGGCGTCAGTTATTCTTTGTGCCATATTCGTGTTATTTATTGTTGCGTAAATGTAGAATTTTATCGTTTCGCCACTAACCGATTTTGAAAGATTCAATCAGAATTTTATTCGCAAGCAGATGTTGAATATTCGGATGTTGCTTCGCGAGAAATATCGCACATAAGGCCGTAGAAAAAGCCAAAACTCTACTTCAGCATACTCACCGCCCGCAGCAGGCTGTCGTGCAGAATGTCAATCTCTTCGGTGGTGTTGTAGAAGGCTATCGAAGCGCGGACGGTGCCTGGAATGCCGAAGTGCTGCATTATGGGCTCGGTGCAGTGGGTGCCCGTGCGGACGGCAATGCCCATTTTGTCGAGCAGGGTGCCAATGTCGAACGGGTGGGCGAAATCGGTCACAAACGAAACCAATGACGCACGCTTTTCGGCGGTGCCAATCTGTCGCAAATCGCTGATAGATTGGATTTTGTCGTTAAGATAAGTGAACAGTTCGCTCTCGTAGGCGGCAATGTTGTCCATTCCAATGGCCTCAACGTAACGCAGAGCCTCGGCAAGGGCGATAATGCCCACGTAGTCGGGTGTGCCAGCCTCGAACTTATACGGCAACTGGTTGAAGGTGGTGCCGCTGAACGACACTGTCTCAATCATCTCGCCGCCACCTTGATACGGCGGCATCTGGCTGAGCCACTGCTCTTTGCCGTACAACACGCCAACGCCTGTCGGGCCGTAAATTTTGTGTCCGCTGAAGACTAGAAAATCGCAGTCGAGTTGCTGAACGTCAATCGCAAAATGCTGAATGGCCTGCGAAGCGTCCACCAGCACGGGAATGTTGTGGCTGTGGGCAATCTCAATTATCTGCTCAACAGGGTTGATTGTGCCCAAAGTGTTTGAAACATAGACAATTGACAGCAACTTGGTGCGGTCGGTTATCAACTCCTCAAGTTCGGCCAGATTCAGTTCGCCACGGTCGTCGAAAGCCCATTTTACAACTTTCGCTTTATGTTGGTTTTCAAGCAGTTGCCACGGCACAAGATTGCTGTGGTGCTCCATCTCGGTGACGATTACCTCATCACCCTCACTCAAAAACTGCTGGCTGAACGAATTTGCCACAAGGTTGATACTCTCGGTGGCACCACGGGTGAAGATTATTTCGTGCTCCGACGCAGCATTCAGAAAGCGCCTGACTGTCTGCCGCGACTCCTCCATTGCCGCTGTGGCGAGGTTGCTCAAGTGGTGAACGCCGCGGTGTACGTTGGCATTGTATTGGGTGTAAACCTCAACAATCTTGTCGATGACGCGGCGCGGCTTTTGTGTGGTGGCCGCATTGTCGAGATAGACAAGCCGATGGTTGTTGACGGTCTGCTCGAGAATTGGGAAATCTTTGCGTATCTCTTTGACGTCGAAGTTCATAGCACTATTTTTTCACAATTCGCATTTTCATCATCACATCGTTGAGCGGACGGTCGTTGCGGTCGGTTTCAACGGCTGCGATACTGTCGATAATGTTCAGTCCTTCAACCACTTCGCCAAAAACGGTGTAATCACCGTCGAGGAAAGGCGCACCGCCTTCGGTGGTGTAGATTTTGCGCTGTTCGGGGCTGAATTTGAACAGTTTGGCATCAGGATTAGTCTCGACAAGATGCTCCACAAGGCTGTCGCAATAGTGGTTGAAAGCGGCAAAGTTGCGCGCGCGCTGCAGTTTGGTCAGCGCCTCCTGGTCGGCCTTGCTCTCGTCCGATTTCAGCCAATCGTTAAGCATTTTCTGCTTTACCGACGCGTTATGCTGTTCCTCAATGTGGTCTAAATCCTTGTTAGAGTACACTTTACCCTGCACGATATAGAACTGGCAGCCCGACGATTTCTTCTCGGGATTGTTGTCGCGAGCGGCAGCCAGAGCACCGCGCTTGTGGTACTTTCCATCGACAAACTCGGCAGGGATTCGCTCGCCGTGACTTCCAGCGCCCAGCATCTTGCCCTTCGGCGCGTTTTTCGATTCGGGGTCACCGCCCTGAATCATAAAGTCCTCAATCACACGGTGAAAGAGCAAACTATCGTAGAAATGTTCCTTGACCAGCGCAACGAAATTTTCCTTGTGCAGAGGTGTCTCGCCGTAGAGTTTGACCTTCATATTGCCGTATGGCGTCTCGATAACCGCAAACGCAGGTTTCGGTTTCTTGCGGCTGCCCTTTGCCGACATCAGTCCGCCAGCCAGCAGCACTATCGAAATGTAAAACAATGCCTTTCTCATAATGGGGGCAAATATAGTAAATAAGGCATTAGGTGTTAGGCATTAGGCATTAGTGGTTTAGAATGTTGAGTGTTTTCTGCGAAGATTGAAGACGATATAAACCTCAACGAAAAAACCTTACAACAAATCATCAAATCAACTAAATTTGCGGGATTTTTAAAAACAACGCAATGCCGGACGCAGGTAACTATCTTTCGAGAATCAATTCGCCTGACGACCTTAAGAAATTCAAGGCCGAGGAGTTGCCTGCCATTTGCGCCGAACTGCGGCAGTACATCATCGATGTGGTGAGCAAGCACCCGGGCCATTTTGGTTCAAGTTTAGGTGTAGTTGAACTCACGGTTGCCCTTCATTATGTGTACAATACGCCTTACGACCAGATTGTGTGGGACGTGGGGCACCAGGCATACGGGCATAAGATTCTCACGGGCCGCCGCGACCAGTTCCCGTCGAACCGGCTGCTGCACGGAATTTCGGGCTTCCCAAAGCGCAGCGAGAGCGAGTACGACTCGTTTGGCGCTGGACACGCATCAACCTCAATATCAGCGGCTTTAGGTTTGGCGATGGGTGCAAAACTCAAGGGCGAGACCGACCGCAACGTGGTGGCCGTCATCGGCGACGGCTCAATGACCGGAGGTCTGGCCTTTGAAGGTCTGAACAACGCTGGCGTGCAGAAAACCAATCTGCTTGTCATTCTGAACGACAACAACATGGCCATCGACCCGAGTGTGGGCGCTTTCAAAGACTATCTGGTCGATGTATCGACATCGCAGCGCTACAACAAACTGAAAGACGAGGTTTGGAACATTCTGGGCAAACTGAACCGTTTCGGACCTAACACTCAATCGCTTATCCAGAAAATCGACCATGGCGTAAAGGCCATCCTGATGAAGCAGGGCAACTTGTTCGAGGCCCTGAACTTCCGATATTTCGGCCCCATCGACGGCCACGACGTCATCTACATGGCACGTGTGCTCGACGATCTGAAACGCATTCCAGGTCCCAAACTGCTGCACATCAAGACTGTGAAGGGCAAAGGCTTTCCGCAGGCCGAGCAGGACCAGACCACATGGCATGCACCAGGCTTGTTCGACAAGCGGACGGGCGAAATCATCAAAGGCAAAACCGACAACCGCCCGCGCTATCAGGACGTGTTCGGCCACACGCTGCTTGAACTGGCCGAGCGCAACCCGAAGATTGTGGGCATCACTCCCGCCATGCCAACGGGCTGCAGCATGAACATCATGATGGAAAAACTGCCCGACCGCACGTTCGATGTGGGCATTGCCGAAGAGCACGCCGTAACCTTCGCCGCGGGCTTGGCAGCGCAGGGCATGGTGCCGTTCTGCAACATTTACTCATCGTTTATGCAGCGTGCCTACGACCAGATTATTCACGATGTGGCTCTGCAAAACCTGAATGTGGTCTTCTGCCTCGACCGCGCGGGCATTGTTGGTGCCGACGGCCCCACTCACCACGGTGCTTTCGACATTGCTTTCATGCGCAGCATCCCCAACATGACCATTGCCGCCCCGATGGACGAGCACGAGTTGCGCAACATGATGTACACCGCCCAGCACAAGCCCTCAGGACCATTCTCTATCCGCTATCCGCGCGGAAAAACACCTGGCGACAACTGGCACGGCGCTTTTGAACTCATTCCCGTGGGCAAGGCCCGCACCATTCGCGAGGGCAACGACGTGGCCATTCTCACCATCGGCAACACTGGCAACTTTGTGAACGAGGTGGCCGACAAGATTCTGGCGCACGGCATCGACTATGCTCACTACGATATGCGGTTCGTCAAGCCGATGGATACTGAATTGTTACTCAACGTTTTCAAGCGGTTCAATAAAATCATTACTATAGAAGACGGCGTAATTGCTGGCGGTTTCGGCAGCGCGGTCATCGAGTTCATGTCCGACCATGGTTTTTCGGCAAGCGTGGTGCGTCTAGGCATCCCCGACAAGTTTGTGGAGCACGGCGCTTCGCACGAACTTTATGAGATTTGCGGCTACTCACCCGACAACATTTACGAGGCCGTTGTGAAACTCACTCAACCCACCCCCGACCTGCACGTCGGTCACCGCATCAAACTATTCAATGCTTTTCACTTTCTAAAACAATAAGCAATTGTTTTACAAGATGAAAGATAAGATTATTTGATGTTTTACATCAATTTACTATAGCCACTCCCACAAGTTGCTCGTATTCTGCGGCAGCGGGATAATAAGAGAAGGCAATTGTAGGAATTAAAAACGGCTATTAAATATCCATTGCCACCTTTATTGAGTGAATGTCAGTTTTCATTTGAGCAATATTGGCGGCAAGTTCTTGTAAATCAACGTCAGTGCTGCCTTTCACAAGTTCCGACACGTCAACTTTAAAGTATTCTGCAATTTGGACAAGACGGAGAAAAGAAATGTTTGTCTCACCACGCTCGATTTTGGCGTATGAAGTCTTTGATATTTCCAAATCAAATGCAACATTTTCCTGCGTCAGATTTTTAGCCCGTCTGACGTAAGCAATGTTTTTGCCGAGAGATGCCAAGTCCATTTGTTATACATTTAGTTATACAAAACTACCCTTTAGCATTATTAGTTTGTGTACTCATTAACTGCACAAAAAATAGTTGGGAATTGCAGTTTTGTATAAAATGTATAACTTTGAGTTGTTTTTTGAATAACTGATGATTAATATTTAAACAATTTAATTCTGCGAAAAATGAAAAAGATTATGTTTCTAATGTCTGTACTGGCTTTTACAGTCGCTTTTGTTGCTTGTGAAAAAGACAATGATAGTAATCTGGTTTCCGTTTCTGTAACGGCTGGTGAAGGCGGAACCGTCGCTGGAGATAATGGCAAACACAGCGTAGGTGAGAATTTAAAATTTGTTGCCATTCCAGATAATGGCTATGTGTTCTCGTGTTGGAGCGATGGTATAAAAAGTAATCCCCGTACTATAACCGTGCAGAACGACGACATTATCCTTGTTGCTCTATTTGCAAAAAGCGATGGCAACAATAGTGAGTATAACAACGAAAACAATGGCGAAAATCATGACGGGAACGGGAATGGTGAACAAAACACTGATAATAACCCCAATTATTTTACAACAGGTTGTTGGGAAGGATACTTGCCTATAAGAGAAAATGAAGGTTCAAACTATTCAAGTTTGTTTTATTTTTCCGATGACAACGGTAGTAAATATGGCATAGAAAATTCTTATTATAAAGGTGGTTTGGACAATAGTTACGATTTTCTATGGGAGTGGAATAATGACACGCACAGCGTTCTTGTTTTAAACTATGGAGGCAAATGGGCTGAAGACAAATGCTATGTTGAAATATTAGAATTTAACGAAGACCACATATATGGTTATTACTATAAAACGCCAGCAGATTATATTGAAAATCGTGTAAAAGTGGAGTTGAAACGCCATATGGCAACTAACGTTAACATTAGCAGTTTGACAATAGTTGCACAATCGGATGGTGCTATCAGTATTGAAGGAAACATAACGGCTAACGGTAATATTACTAAAATGGAATTACAAGACCTTGAAGGGAAAACAATTGCTGATATACCTATTAATAACATGAAAATTATTGAAAAGGAAGAAAACGGGAAAAAAGCAAGAGTTTTTTCTATGGATATTACTTCTGTTACTATTCCTATACAAAAAATGCAATTGGTTTATAAAGCAAAAGATGGTGATATAGGTAAGGGTATTGCCACGATAGGAGAAGATTATGCTTTTAATGTGGGTAATGGTTATAACACCGTTCTTGGTTCACAAATCTCTTTGGTTGACCAGAAATGCTACCTGTTGGCTGATTTTTATGACTCCACTACTGGAGAGGTTAATGATATTGCAAAAACAATTGAAGTTGTTTTGAAGGGCGGTACAAACGGCGATCCTTATCCAGCAGTGCTTGAATCAGCAAAAACGATGATTATTGCTAATCGTCCAGGTAACAATAGAACACAAGAGCAAACCGATGCTAACAAAGCCAAATTGGCTGATGCGAAAATATTCCCCAATGTTGTTTTTACAACAACAGGGTGCATTGCTACTTACACTCTAACAAAAGTTGATGATGTTACTTATAAATTGAGCGGAGTTATGATAAATTCGAAAGGTAATTATAAAGTTGATGTTTCAGCGGCATTTGCTAATTAACAGAAAGATGCTTTAATCAAATGAATCCGCAGCCATTGGAGCAAATTTCTGATGGCTGCGGTTGTTTTTACATGTTACAAAGATTTTTGGAAAAACCACTTTTCCATTGCGGTTTTAATGAAATGAATATCTGTTTTTATTTGGGCAATATTGGTGGTAAGTTCTTGTATATCAAGAAATAAGGCTCTTGTACTCACAAGGTTCACCATTTGGTGGTCCACCAGTTGGTGAACCGTCTTAAAAACTTCTCAATTGCCAATTTTGAGCACTCCCACAAGTTGCTCGTATTCTGCGGCAGCGGGATAATAGAACACCAGAAAAATGTAACTGTTCTCAGTTTCGGAGTGCGAGCCCTCAAACCGCTCGGTATCAACGGCGCCGTTGTAGTAACTGCGGCAGACGTAGATGTAGTCGTAAACGCCCTGTTTCAGCAGCAGGTCGGCCTCGTATCGCTTTGCGCTGAAGTTGTAGCGCATCATGTTGGTAGAGTCGAGCAGCCAGTTGTTGAACGCTCCGCACACAAACACATCGCCGTCGAGCACAGGCTCGGTGGTCAGCGTGGGGTGCGCAAAGGCATAATCGGCCGAGCGGTGAAAATCATCGAAACTCTTGTTCACCTGATTGGCGTAAACCACAAACTGACCATTCTGGTCTTCCTCTGCAAAATAGGGCTTGAAGGCGCGAATCTCGTCGGTAGGCGTTGTCACATGGAAATATCCGCCCGTGAACTCCACTGAATTATAATTGATTGGGGCCTGGCGGAGATAGCGCAAATCCAAACGGCGGAACTCATTGCCGCCTGGCATTGTAAGGTCGCCCGCTTGCGCGTAAATCAGTTTGTCGGCCGCTATATATTTGGGTTTCAGCCCAGTGCGCGAGGTGTACGGGCACCCGTTCTGCACAATGTCAACTTTCAGGTCCTCCAGAACATTGTTGAGCGGCAGACCGTTGGCATCGATGCTCAACCTCACTTCCTGCTCCGTGCGGTCGCTGCGCTCGGGTTTGCGGACTTCGGCTTCGATAGTCACCAGTTGCTCATAAACCAGAAATGTTGTTCGCGCGACAACCTTTTCGGGATGCCCAGCCTCGAAAACATTCAGCACGTAGCGCCCCGAAAGCAGCATTCGCACATTGTCGTTCGGCAGTGTGATGCGGTAGTTGTAATAGCCCACCACGGTGCCGACCGACGGCCAGTAATCGCTCACTGGATTCACATTGAATCCTTCGATATACTCCGTTGGTAATAAGTCGGTTGGAGTGCCGCAATTGAAGCAATGATGCAGGCTGTATTCAAGGTCGGCGGGAGTGTCGGCAAGGCAGTCAAACTCCACCACAATATGGTCGTCGCTATCAAGGCCAATTATCGGAAACGATGTCTCATCACCCTCAACGTGCGTGCGTAGTGTTCGCACCTGCAGCGATTTGAATTCAAGCGATGTCTGCGCCTCGGCAGTTATGCCGACAATCAGGAATGCGGCTGTCAGTATCGACCGTAAACGTGCCATGATTTCATCTTTTTTCGGCCAGCCGCCCAGCCGAGCGCGCGTACCAAATCATGTAAACGTAGAGCGGAATCATAATGAAAAGCGCCGCCTTCACGCCAAAATAATCGGCCACGGCACCCATCGCCACGGTGATGATTCCGCCGCCTGCTATCGCGGTGAGCATCAGGCTTGTAGCCTTGTTTGTGAGATAATCGAGCCCGCGTGTGGCAAGGCCGAAAATGTTGCCCCACATCACGCTTTGGCACAAACCCGAAGCAATGAGCGCCACAATGGCCACAGGCCCGTGGAAGAGCAGCCCGAAGGCCACCAGCACGATTCCCGCGGCAGCGTATGCCGAAAGGGCCGTCTTGTCGGTGACACGCTTCATAACAAAAATGCCAGTGAACCGCCCAGCGAGCATCGCCAGAAAATAGAAGGTGATGAACGTTGCCGCCCGCGACTCGTCAACGCCCAGAATGCTGCTGTCGGTGGCGTACTGCACCATAAAACTCGGGATGGCGATTTCAATGCCCTCATAGATGAAGATGGCCAGCACGCCATAGCGCAAGTGGCGGTGCTGCCACGCTTTCGCGATGGTTCCGCGGTCGTCGGTCTGGTGCGTGATAACAGGCAGTTTTATCAGGCTGATAATGATGAGCAAAACCAAGAAAGCCGCGCCAATCGACAGATAAGGCATCTGCAGCGACTGCGCCAATTGGGTACGTTGCACATCGCTCACGGGCAGCGTGTTGTCGGGGATAATCTGACTGATGGTGCCCAAAAACAGCGCCGTGCCCACCAGCGGTGCAATCATTCGGGCGGTGCTGCTGGCCGTGCCCACAATGTTCATTCGCATTGCGGTGGTGCGGTGCGGACCAATCTCAACAACATACGGATTGACAGCCACTTGCAGCAGCGTTATGCCCAGCGCCAACACAAACGTGGCGGTCAGGAAGAAGGGGTAACTCACCATCAGTGCGGCAGGATAGTAAAGGAATCCGCCCAGAGCGCAAATCATCAAGCCAATGAGCATTCCGCGCTTGTAGCCAAACCTCTCGGTTATGACCGACGACGGGATTGAGCCCACTCCGTAAGCCCCGTACCAGACCATGTTGATGAACATCGCCTGTGCGTTTGTCAGGCTGAAAAGAGTCTGCATGTACGGAATCAGGATGTTGTTCATTGTGGTCACAAACCCGAACGAGAAGAACATAAACGTCAGGGTGCTCATTCCGGTGATGCTGGTGCGTTCTGAAGTGGTGCTCATAGTTTGTTTTTTATTGATAGCAAGATTGATGGCAAAATTCTTATTTACAATACTTCTCCAGCATCACCTTCATCTCGTCAGCCACCTTGCGGGCGGCTTCGGCGGCGCGTTCGGCAAAGTCGGTGCCGTTGCTTGCGTAGATGATGGCGCGCGACGAGTTGACAATCAGTCCGCACTGCGAGTTCACTCCGTAGCGGCAAACCTCCTCAAGTGAGCCGCCCTGCGCTCCGATGCCAGGCACAAGCAGAAAATGGTCGGGGGCGATGCGGCGGATGTCTTCAAACAACTGCCCCTGAGTGGCGCCCACAACGTACATCATTTGGTCGGCGGTGGCCCATTGCTGGCTGGTGCGCAACACCTTCTCGAACAGGCGCTCGCCGTTGGCGTCGGCCGTGAGTTGGAAGTCGTGCGAGCCCTTGTTGCTTGTGAGCACAAGCAGAATCACCCATTTGCCCTCGTAGGTCAGGAACGGGCTCACGCTGTCCTCGCCCATATACGGCGCCACGGTTACCGAGTCGATGTCCAACTCCTCGAAGAACGAGCGTGCGTACATTGCGCTTGTGTTGCCGATGTCGCCGCGCTTGGCGTCGGCAATAATGAACTGCTCGGGATAGTTCTGCTTCAGATATTTAATTGTCTTTTCGAATGATATCCAGCCTTTTACGCCCATACTCTCGTAGAATGCAAGGTTCGGCTTGTAGGCGATGCAGTAGTCGGCCGTGGCATCGATAATAGCCTTGTTGAAGGCGAAAATCGGGTCCTCGTCGTTCAACAAATGGGCAGGCACTTTCTTAATGTCGGTATCGAGACCAACGCAAAGGAATGTCTGTTTTTTAGTAATCTGATTTACAATGTCTTGACGTGTCATATTTATTCTTTTCGTTTAAAAGTTTAACAGGTTGAAACGCTGAGCTGTTTAAATCTTATCAATAACTTAAACTATTTATTCAAAATACCAATCTTAAATATCTGATTTCTAAATCTTAATGATTTACAAATCCGCTTCCTTAAGCCGCTCTGCGTTTTCAGCCACAATCAGGTGGTCGATGCAGTCTTGGATGTCGCCATTCACAAAGGCGTCAAGGTTGTAGATTGTGTAGTTGATGCGGTGGTCGGTGATGCGCCCCTGCGGATAGTTGTAGGTGCGGATTTTGGCCGAACGGTCACCTGTGGAAACCATTGTCTTGCGCCGCGATGCAATGTCGTCGATATATTTTTGGTGCTCCTTGTCGTAGATGAAGGTGCGAAGGCGGCTCAAGGCGCGCTCCTTGTTCTTTGGTTGGTCGCGGGTTTCGGTACACTCAATCAGAATCTCGTCAACAACGCCAGTGATTGGGTTCTTCCAGTTGTAGCGCAGGCGCACACCCGACTCCACCTTGTTCACGTTCTGACCGCCAGCGCCGCTCGAGCGGAAGGTGTCCCACTTGATTTCGCCCTCGTTAATCTGCACGTCGAACTCGTCGGCCTCGGGCAGCACTGCCACAGTTGCCGCCGACGTGTGGACGCGGCCCTGCGTCTCGGTCACGGGCACACGCTGCACGCGATGCACTCCCGACTCGTATTTCAATGTTCCATAAACACTTGCGCCAGTCACGCGGGCCACAATCTCCTTGTAGCCGCCGCTTGCTCCCTCGCTGCAACTCGACACTTCAATCTTCCAGCCTTTCGACTCGCAGTATTTTGTGTACATACGGAAAAGGTCGCCGGCAAACAGCGCGGCCTCGTCGCCGCCCGTTCCGCCACGGATTTCGAGAATGGCGTTCTTGTCGTCCTCGGGGTCCGACGGCAAAAGCAGAAGTTTGATTTCCTCCTCCATTGGCGCAACCTTCGGCTCGTTCTCGTCGAGTTCCATTTTGGCCATTTCGCGCATCTCCTCGTCCTTTTCGGTGTTAAGGATGTTGCGGGCTTCCTCAATATTGGAAATCAGCGTTTTGTATTTCTTGTAAACCTCAACAATCGGCTCAAGGTGCTTGTACTCCTTGTTGAGTTTCACAAACCGCTTCACGTCGGCAATAACCTCAGGGTCAGTTATTTGCTGTGCCGTCTCCTCGAATCGGATTTTTATTGCTTCAAGTTTTTCGAGTAGTGTGTTCATATACTGATTTATTGATTAACAGATTAATTGAGTGATTGAAAGTTTCCAAACACTCTGTTTTGCAAAATTTCGGCAAAAATAAGAATAAAATTGTTGTTGTCGGCTAAAGATGAATTGCATGCCGAAAGTGCAAAAATCCAATTCATGACGCGGAACCGACAAAACTCACATCGGGTCCACATTGGCCACCACCTGTACATTCTTGAATTGCGGAATGGCAAGGAAATTGTCGATTGCCGACTGAATGTTGTTTTTGATTTGTGTGGTGTCGGTCTTGCTCAATTTTATCAGAATATTAACCAGATAGAGGTTCTGAATCCGATTGATGGGAGGCACTGTCGGGCCGAGAGCAACCAGTCCGCTTATCTTGCTGATTTGCCCGAAAAGATGGCTGGCACCGTCGTTCACCACTTGGCGGTCGCGGTGCTTGAGGGTTATCTGCACAAGGCGGCTCACGGGCGGGTAGAAGAAATTCTCGCGCTCCGCCATCTGGCTTTCGTACATGGCCTCGTAGTCGTTCGTAACCACCTGACGGACAATCACATTCTCGGGGTTGGCCGTTTGAATTAGCACTTTTCCCACCTTGTCTTTACGTCCTGCGCGGCCGCTCACCTGCGCCATCAGTTGGAAACTGCGCTCGTAGGCGCGGAAATCGGGGAAGCCGAGCATGTTGTCGGCGTTGAGAATGCCCACAATGCTGACATTGTCGAAATCGAGCCCTTTCGAGACCATCTGCGTGCCAATCAGAATGTTGATGTGGCGCTCCTGAAAATCGCGGATGATGTTCTCGCTGCCGTGCTTGCAGCGTGTGGTGTCGGTGTCGAGGCGGGCGATGTTGGCCTGCGGAAAAATCTTTTTCAACTCATCCTCAATGCGTTCGGTGCCGAATCCAGCCAGCCGCATGGTGTTTTGGTGGCAGTGGTCGCACGAGTTGGCAACGCTCACCGTGTAGCCGCAGTAGTGGCACACCAACTTGTTGATACTCTTGTGGTAAGTGAGACTCACATCGCAGTGCTTGCACTTTGGAATGTAGCCGCACTCGGTGCACTCCAGAAATGGGCTGTAGCCGCGGCGGTTTTGGAACAGAATCACCTGCTCGTCTTTTTCAAGTGCCTCGTTGACCGAGCCGAGCAGCGTCTGGCTGAAGCACTGTGTCATCAGCCTTTTCTTGCGGGCCTTGAGCGTGTCAACAATCTCTATTTCAGGCAGAATGGCCGAGCCGTGCCTGTGCGTCAACTTCACAAGTCCGTAGCGGCCGAGGCTGGCGTTGTAGTAACTCTCGAGCGACGGCGTGGCCGAGCCCAGCAGAATTTTGGCCTTGTGCTGGATGCCCAAAACCACGGCCAGGTCGCGGGCATTGTAGCGCGGCGACGGGTCGAACTGCTTGTAACTGTTCTCGTGCTCCTCGTCAACAATAATCAGCCCTAAATTGCTGAAAGGCAAAAAGATTGATGAGCGGACGCCAAGCACAATCTGATAGGGATTGTCGTCGGCGAGCATCTTTTTCCAAAGTTCGGCGCGCTCGGTTGACGAGTATTTTGAATGATAAACGCCCACCTTGTTGCCGAAAAACCGCTTCAATCGCTCCACAATCTGCGTTGTGAGTGCAATCTCGGGCAACAGGTAAAGCACGGTCTGCCCAGCCTCTAAAGTTTTGTTTATGAGGTTGATATAGATTTCGGTTTTTCCGCTGCCAGTCACGCCGTGCAGAAGCACCGTCTGCTTGGTCTCAAACTCGTGGTTGATGCTGTCGAGAGCCTCCTGCTGATAGGGGTTGAGGCTGTTGGGGGCGGCCGTTTCGCTTTCGGTTTGCTGCGGCAGATTGTCCTCATCGTCCATCTCCAGAAAACCCTTGTCAACAAGCGAGCGCACAACCGTCGGCGTTGCGGGCACACGTTCGAGCAGCACTTTCATCAGCACGGTCTTGCCCGAATAAGCCTCATCGCCCAGAAAATCGGCAATCCAGCGGAGCGTGTTGCACTGTTTCTCGGAACGCGCCAGCAGGGCAAGCGTGCGGTTAAGTGTCTCTGCATCAGCAATTCGGTTCGAAAAACGGATGACTTTTTGACGCCTTTGGCGCGGCTGCTCGCGCATCTCCTCGGTGATGATGGCAAACTGCTTCTCTACCAAATTCTTAACAACGGTCAGAATCGATTTCACGCCCGTCGTTTTCTCCAACTCCTCAATGCTGGCCGATTCGGCTTTGAGCAGCGCCGAATAGACCGCGCACTCGTCGGGTGGCAAAGTGCTTGCATCGGCCTCGCTCTCGTGCAGCGGCAGCACCCGCGACTCGCTGTCGGGCCGCAGACTCACTGGAACGGCGGCCTTGTAGACATCGCCAAGCGGGCACATGTAGTAGTTCGATGTCCACGTCCAAAGTTCGAGTTGCTTCGGGGTGACAATCGGTTTTGGGTTGGCAATGGAGAGTATCGATTTTATTCTGAAGCCCTCGGGCGGAGTTTCGGTCAGGCTGAAGATGATGCCCGTGTAGAGCCGCCGCGCACCAAACTGCACCACAACGCTCAGCCCAACCTGCACCTGACTCACCATGGAGATGGGAATCTCGTAGGTGAATGTCCCTTTGACGGGGACTGGAAGGATAATCTCTGCAAAAATCGCGCGCTCGGCCATTGTGTTTCTGTTTGTCCGCAATTTTATAATTAGTTGCCCGCTTGCACAAGAAAATAATGCCGCTGTTGATTTTTTTTGCCGTGCCTTGCCGTCGGTCAGCAGGCGGAGACCGACGTTTGGGTAAATGCAATATTCTGAAACATAGATTTATGATTTATAACAATATGACATTGGTTATTTAAAGAAAAACATTCGGTCGGCTGCGGCGGAAAGCCATTTTATGAACAACCATAATTTAATAACTACGGCAAATGCAAGTGTCAAATACACAATTCTTTTCTTTTTTTGTACTTTCGTTTAATAAAACGCAATCTTTTCAGTATGGTCAGAAAAATATTTGTTGCCGCTTCGTTATGTCTAGCGGTTTTTGTTTCCGAGGCACAGGACAAATTGTTTAAAACATTGTTTCAGGCGGCTCAGGAGTCGATGCTCTATGAGGATTACGACGATGCTTTGAAAAAATACAAGCAGATTGAGACTCACAACTGGCTCAACGCCAATGTGGCCTTCGGCATCGGAATGTGCTACATGAATATGGAAAACCAGATTGAAAGCGCCATTCCCTATTTGGAGAAAGCGACAGCAAACACAAGCGCCACCTACAAAGAGAGCAACTACAAGGAGGAGGCAGCCCCCGAGGAGGCATGGTTCTATCTTGGCAAAGCCTACCGCCTGACCGAGCAATACACAAAAGCCATCGACGCATACCGTGAGTTCAAGGCGCGGCTGAACGCTACGGACCTCTACTATCAGGATTTCATCAACCTTCAGATTGAATCGTGCTCCAACGCACAGCGCATGAAGAGCAATCCAATCAACATCAATATTGAGAAGGCTCCGTTCGCGCTCGATGCCGAGTGCTATTATCCTGCTGTCTCGGGCGACGAGAAATCGGTTGTGTTCACCTCATATCAGAAGGTGCGCGACCCCTCAACGGGCGAGTCGGACTATTTTGAACTGATTTTCTATTCAACCCGCAAGGACGATGGCTCATGGAGCGAACCGCTCGACATCACTTACGACATCGCCTCCGACGGTAACTTCTCAACCGCCTCAATGTCGTACCACGGTGATATGATGATTCTCTACCGTGACGACTTTGGCAACGGCAACCTTTATTTTTCGACCTTGACCAACGGCAAATGGTCTGAAATTCAGAAATTTCCGAAGAACATCAACTCAAAATACAACGAGACTCACGGCTGCCTGTCGAAAGATGGCCGCATTCTGTTTTTTGTCAGCAATCGCCCTGGCGGACAGGGAGGAAAGGATATTTTCCGTTCGGTGATGGACAACAAGGGCAACTGGGGAACGCCCGTGCCACTGTCGTATGTCATCAACACTCCGTTCGATGAGGAGGCGGTGTTCATGGCTGGCGACGACATCACGATGTTCTTTGTGTCTGAGGCGCACGCCACAATGGGCGGATTCGACATTTTCAAGAGCACTGTCGATAACAATGGTAACTGGAGCGAGCCTCAGAATATCGGTTACCCGATTAACACGCCTTACGACGATGTGTTCTTCGCTCCTGTGGGCGATGGAAACGAGGGCTACATGGACCGCGTGCCCAACAGTGGCGGTATGAAGGAGATGTTCCGCATATCGTTGCCTTCGAGCAGCAAACCAACAAACACCTATGCTGCAGCGCCCGTTGAGCCAGAGCCTGTCTACACACCTGCGCCCGTGGCCGATGAGACACCCGCTTATCAGCCCGAGCCTGAACCAGCGCCTGCTTACACTCCAGAGCCAACCCCGACATATCCGTCGGAATACATTCTTAAAGGAACACTCACGCTGGAGGACAACAAGAGCCTCGACAACTCGTTCTACATCCACGTTTCCGACATAAGCGGGCAGGTGGTCGGCTCGTTGAGCCCCAACACCGCAACGGGCGAGTTTATGGCGAAACTCAAACCTGGCAGTTACAAGATTACCGCCTACGGCGACGGCTACGAAACGGCCGACAAGTACATATATATATCGGAGATGGAGATGAACCCGACGGTGGTGTCGTTCCTGTCGATGAAGCCGAAGGCCGTCAGCACGGGTGAGTACTACTCCATCAAGAGCATTCTGTTCGACGACAACAGTTCAACACTCAACCGCGACGCGCAGATTGAGGTTGAGCGCATTGCCGTGCTCATGCAGGCCAATCCCGATTTGAAACTCGAGGTTTCGGGCAACACCGACGACCTTGGTACCGACGATTACAATCAGCGCCTGTCGGTTATGCGTGCCCGCGCCGTTGTCAACTATCTGACAAAGAAAGGCATTGCTGAATCGCGCTTTGTGACTAAAGGCTTGGGCAAGAGCAATTTCATTGCCATCAACCAAAACGCCGACGGCAGCGACAATCCCGAGGGCCGCGCTCTGAACCGCCGTGTGGACATGATGGTCATCAACCCGACGCAGGCCAATGTTACGGTTGAGGGAATCTACGTGCCCGACGAGTTGAAATACAAACAGCAACTCACCTACACCATTTGGATTACCGAATCGTCGAAGCCGATTGCACCTGCCAAGTTCAGGAATATCAACAATGTTTGGATGTTTGAGACGGGCGGTAACTATATGTATACTGTCGGTCTGTTCAAGCACCAGGCCGAGGCTGTGAGCATGGTGGGCGAGATTGTGGATGCAGGATTTGCCGATGCCCGCGTCATCAACAGTTTGGAATACAACGAGTTGGTGCAAAAGAGCAGTAGTTTCTACAAACGCAAGATGGCCGACCCCGACGAGAACACCTACACCATTCAACTCATGGCTGTCAATCAGCCAGTTGGCAAGGGCCGCTTCCATGGGCTCTTCGATGTTGAGGAGAACCGCGGCGACGATGGTCTCTACCGCTACACTTGGGGCGAGTTCATTGGCAAGACATCGGCAAAGCAGGCGCTTGAGGATGCGCTGACCAAAGGCTTCACCGATGCGTTCATTGTGAATGTTGAAAAGTTCAAATAGCCCTCTGATGCTCGAAAACGACCAGATAGTTCTCCGCGCCGTTGAACCCGAGGACATCGACTTTCTCTACAATAGCGAGAACGACACGTCGGTTTGGCGCCACGGAATCACTCTTGTGCCGTATTCGAGGTTTGCCATCAAGCAGTATATATCTGACGCTCAAAACGATATCTATACCAACAAGCAGTTCAGGTTCGTCATCTGCCTGAAGCCCGACAGAAAACCCGTCGGCACTGCCGATTTGTTCGATTTCGACCCCTATCATCAGCGTGCATCGGTGGGGATAATGATTCATGGCAGCGAGAATCAACACCAGGGCTATGCCAGCCAGAGTCTGCAATTGCTGACTGATTATTGCTTCAGTTTTCTGCATCTTCATCAACTCCATTGCTCCATTGCCGCCGATAATGAGTCGAGCATAAGCCTCTTCACAAAGGCGGGATTTGTGCAGTGCGGCCGCCGTGCCCAATGGCTCAAAACCGCCGACGGATATGTTGATGAACTTGAGTTTCAGAAGATTAATGGGAATAACTAATACGATTTTTAGTTTCACACCTATTTATATACCCGTCTCCTGCCTTGCATTAGAAATTATATAATCCACAGCAATATGCTATTTGTAAATATTTGCGTATCAGTAATTTAATTCCGAATCGCGGTTAGAATTGAAAAAAATGTTATTTTTTTAACGCCAGATGTTGCACGAAAAGTATTTTGGCGTACATTTGCAACCGCAAACGCGAGAATAGCTCAGTTGGTAGAGCACGACCTTGCCAAGGTCGGGGTCGCGGGTTCGAGTCCCGTTTCTCGCTCTTTTTTTTTTGTTCTAGTCTAAGGTTGCCCTGATGGCGGAATTGGTAGACGCGCCGGACTTAAAATCCTGTGTCCAGTAATGGACGTGCCGGTTCGATCCCGGCTCCGGGTACAAGCATTCGAAACCCTTTGTTAAAGATTACAAAGGGTTTTGTTTTTAAAGGCACTACCTCAACGAAAGCACTTTTCACAATTCTTTATTCTTTTCTACTTGTAAAACCCTTCAAACGCGCCAAACACAGGCATCAGCGAAGCCTGATTCTGAACCATTTTCACGCTGTCGGTGAGTTTGCGGACAAAGGCCTCGAGTTTGGCCAGATATTCCTGCTCGCCTATTTCGCCGTTAGCCACCATTGTCAGTCCCTTTTCCCAACTTGCGGTCAGTTCGGCGTTGAGCAGCGGGCGGATTGACGCGTTAACAACCTCATACACAATCTCGCCCAACTTGGCGGGGGTTACAATCTGCGTCTTTTTGTTCAGGTTCAGATAATCGATATTCACCAACTTTTTCAAAATCTCGGCGCGGGTGGCGCTTGTGCCAATGCCACTTCCTTTGATTTGTGCCCGAAGTTCTTCGTCTTCAATCAGTTGGCCGGCGTTTTCCATTGCCAGAATGAGCGAGCCCGAATTGTAGCGTTTCGGCGGCGACGTCTCGCCCTCTTTCAACTCGTAACCAGCCACAGGCAGCACAGAGCCCTTCTTGAGTTTGCTCACAAGTTCAAACTGATTGGTGTCGAGCACCTCGTCCTGCTGATTGGTGTCGTCGGCTTTTGGTGTGTCGCCCATAACAGTCAGGTAGCCAGGCGATTCCAGAATCTTGAAGTTAGCAAAGAAATGCTCGGTGCCGACGGTGAGTTCAATGCTGACTTTGCGGTACTCGGCAGGCGGAAAGAATATCGCCAGAAAACGGCGGACAATGCGGTCGTAGACGCCGCGTGCCGTTTCAGAGCAACTGTCGAGCGCCTGAAAACCTTGCCCCGTGGGGATTATGGCGTAGTGGTCGGTAATCTGCTTATCGTCGGTGTAGCGGCTCTTGCCAATGGTGGCGTAGAGCCCGTGCTGCTTCACTTGTTTTGTAAGTTCCAGATATTCAGGGCGAGTGGCCAATCCGTGCAGATTTTTTGTGATTTCCTTCGCCACAGCCGATGACAGCACGCGCGCATCGGTACGCGGATAGGTAACCAACTTCTTCTCGTACAGGTCCTGCACAATTTGCAAAGTCTCGTCGGGACTCACTTTGAAGAGTTTCGAGCACTCGTTCTGCAACTCGGCAAGATTGAAGAGCAACGGCGGATTTTTCTTCTCTTTTTTCTTATCGATATTGGCGATAACAGCCTCGTTGCCAAACTGTTCGAGCATTGACACGCATTGCTCGGCATCCTCGCGTCGACGGAAGCCGTTCTCTTTGTAGAGCAGCGGCGACTCGAAGTATTTCGACCCATCGACAGCCCGCCATTCGCCTGAAAACGAGTCGGTTTCGCTTAAAGCGAAGTTGCCCATAATGCGGTAGAACGGCGTCTTGACGAAGGCTCGGATTTCGCGTTCGCGGCGCACCACCATTCCCAAAACGCAGGTCATCACGCGGCCCACGGCAATGGCGCCAATCTTGTCGAGATTCAGGAATCGGCGCACGGTGTAGCCGTATTTCAGCGTCAGAATGCGGCTGAAGTTGATACCCATCAGGTAGTCCTCTTTGGCGCGCAGGTAGGCCGCATCGGAAAGGCTATTGTACTCGGTGAGCGGCTTGGCTTCGCGTATTCCGCGCATAATTTCCTCTTCGGTCTGCGAGTCAATCCACACGCGGCGGCGCTGCTTGTCGGCGGGCACCTTGGCCATTTGGTCGACAAGGCGATAAATGTACTCACCCTCACGGCCAGAGTCGGTGCAGACGTAAATGCAATCGACATCGGCGCGGTTGAGCAGCCCGCTCACAATCCCGAACTGCTTGCTGACGCTCGGAATCACTTCATACAGAAAGATTTGCGGCAGAAACGGCAGAGTGCTCTCGTCCCAGCGTTTCAGCGTGGGGTCGTAGGCGTCGGGGTAACTCATCGTCACCAGGTGGCCCACGCACCACGTCACAATGCTGCGGTCGCCCTCAAGATAGCCGTCGCCGCGCGACATACTCTCTTTGAGCGCCTTCGCAAACTCTTGTGCCACACTCGGTTTCTCTGCAATATATAGGTTTTTGCCCATTCTTTCGGCCTTGCTTGATTGCGTCGGCAATTGTAGGAAAATGATTGGCACTTTCCAATAGTGCGAGAAATTGATGATTGGGAATATTAAAAAAACTATTTTTGCCAATGTCTTTCGCATAAATATGCGCGAAAGCATAAAAATCATCAAAACCGAACGACATGAAAAGTCTTTTGAAAAAATCGAGCATTCTGATAATCAGTGCATTATTCGCATTCGCGGGCTGCACTGACACAAGCGACGTCTACACCATCATTGGTGGCTCGAACAGCGAGGAAATGGGCACAGTGACTGGCGACGGCAATTTTCACGAGGGCGATGTGGCCACGCTCGTGGCTGAACCGAAACCTGGCTATCATTTTATGATTTGGGCCGACGGAAGCCGCAAGAATCCGCGCAAGATTACCGTCAGCAAAAACATGGTTCTGATGGCCATTTTTGCCATCGGTGAGCGCCCTAACAACGGCGACGACAGTGAGGATGGCGAAGAAATCATCGACCCCGACTCACAGCCTATTGGCCTTTCGGGCACCATCAGCGAAAGCATGACACTGAAAGACCGCGGACTGGATGTGGATTACGTTGTTTATGACCGGCTTACAATCGGCGGCTATGCCAATGTGACTATTGAACCAGGCGTAACCATCATGGTATCAAGCCTATTTGGCAACATCACAGTTGCCAATAGTGCCAGTTTGAATATTTCCGGAACCGCCGCCAACCCTGTTGTTTTCGTTGGCAAGACCGACGACATCGACACTGGCAGTTGGCAAGGAATCACACTCCAGACAAATAGCACCGATAATCATTGGGAGCACGCTGTATTCAAAAACGGCAGCAGCGGGAGCCTTATAAGCGTTATGGAAGGTTCTTTATCAATGAAAAGTTGCATCATTGATGGTTCTGAAGGTAATGGCATCGACTTTTGGGAAAAAGGAAACGCCTCTCTGATTGAAGACTGCATCTTCAAAAACTGCAAATATTATCCAATTTTGTTGTCTAACAATCGGGTTCTTAGCGCTTTAGGCGATAAAAACGACTTCTTTGGCAACGGCGAGAATTTCATCTGGAGCAACAAAAACGCTTTCAATATCGACAATGAAGAATATGTGATCAGAAAGATGACGGTGCCCTATCTGTTTTCAGAAGGTATCGACATCAGCAGAAACACAAAAGTGACCATTGAGCCCGGAGTGAAAATTCTCATGGGCCTTGAGACCAAATTTGTTGTTGGTAAAGACGCTCTGTTCAAGGCTGTTGGAACTTCCAGCGAGCCCATTACCATCCGTGGCGATGAGGATGTGGCCGGATATTGGGATGTTTTAAGACTCGAATCGGCAAACAGCAACTCCATCATGGAGCACTGCTTCATTACTGGTGCCGGTATGGAGCCGCCCGGATTCGACTGCGCGCTGCTTATTGGCGACTACTGCGCCATGACCTTGCGTAACTGCTCGTTTACAAAAATCGGCTCCGACTTTGCCGTGACTGTTTTCAGCGCGGAGGATTTTGCAAAGAACTTCAAATTTGAAAACCTCACATTCAAAGACGCAGCGTACAAAAACATGTCTGATGTGTATGTGTCGGTTGGCTACGGCATTGTTGAAGGCGGCAGCATATTCGACAGCCTTGAATATCTGGCCGACATGTTGAAATAAAGACAAGCGGATAAAAGAAAAAGAATTACGAGGAACCTATACACTTGTAAAAAAAAGTTTGATGAAGAAAAAATGTTGTTACCTTCGCATTGATTTTAAAATTTAAACAACTTTTTAAAAATTTAAAGACATGAAAAAATTGACTTTTGGATTAATGGGATTTGCGGCTATCTCACTCGCAGTAGCCTCATTGTTTTCATCATGCAAAAAAGATGACGATGGCAATTCAGTTCTTGATTTGGTTAGCAGCTTCGAAGTAACCGGTTTGGACTTCAAAACTAATGTTGTCTACGGAGATAAAGACGAGAGCAGTTCTGCATCAAAAACATCTTCGATGTTCAGCGCTGACAAAACAACAGTTTACGCTGTAGATGGCAAGAAGTTCATTTCTGTTGTCTTCAACGGCAAAGAAAAAGGCACTTACAACCTTGAACTTAGCGTAGCAAACCCGAACACTCTGCTTATCAACTACCTTACAACTGAGGACACTCTTGATGAAACTCTTCAAAATGCTTTCAGTGCATCAACCAGCTGCTTGATCACTTACGGAAGCCTGGAAAGTGGTGCAAGTGCTGATGCTTTGTATGTATCAACAAAAGCAAGCGTTACCATCACATCAATTATGAAGAGCGCAAAAGTTGGTGGAAGCAAAATTTCTGGCACATTCACTGCTACTCTTGTTAACTCTACAGGCGACAAGAAAGAAGTTAGCGGCAAGTTTAACTGCTTAGGTTTGTAATCAACCACTTTACAGATAAAAGCCGGCTTTGTGGCCGGTTTTTTTATGCAGTGCGGTTTACACTGAAAACCTTTCTAACACATTCTATTGATGCGCAATTAATGGATAAGTCAAACTTTGCGCGAATTCAGCAAATAATTCAAGAAAACCGAATGCAGAATAAAAGATTTGATTACCTTTGAATGATGTTTAATTAAACTATTTATTTATTAAAAAGTAATTACTATGAGAAAATCAATCAAACTTTTAGCAATGGGCATTGCTGCCTTGTTGGTTGCAGGAAGCGCTTCGAAAGCCGAAGCAGGTGGCAAATTGAAGTACAACAGCAACTCCACATACGAGGTGGAGTCATTAGCCAAGGGCGCTGAGGGTGTTAACATTGTGAGATTGTATGGTAAAGCTGTAACCGAAGAAGCTGCCATTGAAGATGCCAAAATGAAAGCTGTGGCATGCGCACTGTTCTGCGGATTCCCATCAGGAGCCAACGGCTCAGAGGCTGCACCAGCCATCATTACTGACCCGAACGTAGAGAAAACTCACAAGAAGTTTTTGGAAGAGTTCTTTAAGGAAGGCGGCGAGTATTTGAAATATGTTAAAGTTAGTGAATCTGCCGCGTCAAAATCAAAATCAAAAATATCAAGAACCGAGTATAAGGTTGGAATAGGCTTAGAAATATCGTACAACGCGCTTAAAGAGGAAATGAAGAAGCAAGGATTAGTAAAATAATCTGCCAAATGCTCATAATTCACAGAGCCACAGCAATTGTGGCTCTTTTTTTATGAAATAAGACGTCCTTGTTTCCGAAACAAAAGTGAGCAACGGCCAAAAACTTTTGACAAACGGCCATTAAAAGACTAAAAACCGAATACCACAAACAAAAACATTTGTATATTTGCGTCTTGAAAAACAAAAACTTTTGTTTAATTTATTGTTTAATTAAAAAACTTAAAAAGATGAAAAGAAAATTCATGTTTGTAGCCATGATGGCTGCTATGTGCTCAACAGCACTGTTCACCTCTTGCGAGGAAGAAAACGAAGAAGGCGAAGTAGCAGAAGTATGTAATTTTGCTGACCTTACCGCCATTGCTAATCCTGATGGCACAATCGACATCAGTGGTAAAATCACTACCAACACCAAAATCAAAGAGTTTGCTTTGTTAGACAAAGACGGCAATGTTGCTTACGATTTCCTTGAGAAAAACGAGCAGGTGAAAGAGAAAAACAAAACAATGGACGAGAATGGCAAATCTCTGAAATCAAAAGAATTCGTTCTTGACATTCAGTCTACTGGTAAACTTCCTGTTGCCATTTATACTCTTGTTATCAAAACAAAGAAGAGTGTTGAAATTACTGAAGCCATCGGTGCCGAATACAAATTTAATGTTGGTACTGGTTCAAACGACCAACTTGGTTCACAAATTTCATTGTTCGACCAGGCTTGCTACATGCTGAAGGATTTCTATGATTCAGCTACTGGTGAAGTAAATGATCAAGCCAAAACAATTGAAGTTTATCTGACTGAAGATCTTAAACTTGCTTCTGCTAAAGGTTTGAAAGTTGCTACCACAACTAACGATGTTAGAACTCAGGCTAAAGCTGATGCAAACAAAGCAAAATTGGCTGCTGCTAAAGTATTTGATAACTGTGTTATCACAACTACTGAATGCATCGCTACTTATAAAATTACCGTAATTGATGATAAGACTGTAGAATTGAGCGGTATTGTTATCAACTCAAAAGGTACTCTTAAGATTGACACATCAGCCGTTACTTTTGAATAATTAGTAAGTAAACTCAAATAAAAAGGAGCTGCCCATTCGGGTGGCTCTTTTTTTTACCGCATTGCACCAATCCACACCTAACCAGTCAACTTCTCAACTTTCATATTACCTTTGCCGAAAACAAAACGCCATGCGCATCGACATCATCACCGTTGTGCCCGAGATTCTCGACGGGCCGTTCAGCCAGAGCATCATTGGGCGCGCTCAGAAGAAAGGCATTGCCGAAATCCACATTCACAACCTGCGCGATTACTCGACTGACAAGCACCGCCGCTGCGATGATTACGCCTTCAGCGGAAGCGCCGGAATGGTGATGACCATCCAACCTATTGAAGCGTGCATTGAGCACCTGAAAAGCGAGCGACAGTACGACGAAATCATCTACACATCGCCCGACGGCGAGATGTTCAATCAGCCAATGGCCAACCAGATGTCGCAGTTACAGAACATAATCATCCTTTGCGGACACTACAAAGGCATTGACCAGCGCGTGCGCGATCACTTGATTACCAAAGAGATATCAATCGGCGATTATGTGCTGACGGGCGGCGAACTGGCGGCTGCCGTCATTGCCGACGCGGTGGTGCGGCTCATCCCGGGCGCCATCAGCGATGAGACTTCGGCCCTCTCCGACTCATTCCAGGACAATCTGTTGTCGGCACCTGTCTACACCCGCCCAGCCGATTATAAGGGCTGGAAAGTGCCAGAAGTGCTGCTGTCGGGCAACGAGCGGCTTATTGAGGATTGGAAATATGAGCAGGCTCTTGAACGTACACGGCGCCTGCGTCCCGATTTATTGGATGATTGAAATCATCCCACACTTCCTTCCAGACTGACTTGCAACAGTTTCTGCGCCTCAACGGCGAACTCCATTGGCAGGGTGTTCAGCACCTCTTTGGCGTAGCCGTTCACAATCAGGCCCACGGCGTCTTCGGTTGAAATGCCGCGTTGGTTGCAGTAGAAAATCTGGTCTTCGCCGATTTTCGACGTGGTGGCCTCGTGCTCGAGCACGGCGGTGTTGTTCAGGCACTCGACGTAAGGGAACGTGTGGGCGCCGCATTTGTCGCCCAAAAGCAGTGAGTCGCACTGCGAATAGTTGCGGGCGCCGTCGGCGTTGGCCGAGACCTTGACAAGGCCGCGGTAACTGTTCTGGCTCTGGCCTGCCGAAATGCCCTTCGACACTATGCGGCTACTGGTGTTCTTGCCAATGTGAATCATTTTTGAGCCCGTGTCGGCCTGCTGGTGGTTGTTGGTGACGGCCACCGAGTAGAACTCCGACGACGAGCCGTCGCCCAAGAGCACCGTGCCTGGGTATTTCCACGTTATGGCCGAGCCCGTCTCCACCTGACTCCACGACAGCCGCGCGTTCACACCCTTGCACATGCCTCGCTTGGTCACAAAATTGTAAATGCCGCCGCGGCCCTCCTTGTCGCCTGGATACCAGTTCTGCACGGTCGAATATTTCACTTCGGCGTTGTTCATCACCACAATCTCCACAATGGCGGCGTGCAGTTGGTTCTCGTCGCGGCGGGGTGCGGTGCAGCCTTCAAGGTAACTTACGTAACTATCGTCGTCACAAACAATTAGCGTGCGCTCGAATTGTCCTGTTTTGGCGGCGTTAATGCGGAAATAAGTGCTCAACTCCATTGGGCAGCGCACCCCTTTCGGGATATAGCAGAACGAGCCGTCGCTGAAAACGGCCGAGTTAAGGGCCGCAAAATAGTTGTCGGTTGGCGGCACCACCGAGCCAAGATACTGCCGCACAAGGTCGGGGTGGTTGCGCACGGCCTCGCTGAACGAGCAGAAGATTATGCCGCGCTCGGCAAGTGCGTCTTTGTAGGTGGTTTTTACTGATACACTGTCCATTACGGCATCGAAAGCCACGCCCGAGAGCGCTTTTTGCTCGTCGAGCGGAATGCCCAACTTGTCGAAAGTCTTTTTCAGTTCGGGGTCAATCTCGCCGTTTTCGGGCTTCACATTCTGTTTTGGCGCCGAGTAGTAGATAATATCCTGATAGTCAATCTCGGGAATGTCAAGGTGCGCCCAAGTGGGCATTTTTTGAGTCAGCCAATGGCGATAGGCCTTCAAACGGAACTCGAGCAGCCATTCGGGTTCTTCCTTCTTGCTCGAAATGAGCCGAATGACGTCCTCGTTCAAGCCCTTGCCAATGGTGTCGTGCTCAATGTCCGACACAAAGCCGTATTTGTACTCGCTGTCGGTTACCTCGCTGATTATGTTGGTGTTGTCCATTGTGTTTATATATCGGTAGTGACGCGGCACTCCACATCTCTACAAATCATTCAATCTTATTCCGCAAACTTCATCGTGCTCATAATCGCTTCAATCTGACGCATATAGTTGCGTTTGTCCTTCTTGCCTGCGTACACAAAGCCATCGACGGTGACAATGCGACCGCGTTTCTCGTCGTACTGCGTAAGGCTGACGAAGGGTCCGCCCATAAAGTCGCCTTCAGTCTTCCACAGACCACGCAGTTCGGCGGTGTAGCGGCCGCGGCGGTTGAACGAGCGGAAGGTGGTCACGACCTCGTGCGAGTCAGTGCTCATATACGAGCCGTCCGCAGGACCGCCAACGAAACGCTTGCACATCAGGTTGCGCATTGCCAAAAGGCGGTCGCGAGTAAGCATCAGAGTATCAGTATATTTGTAATAATAGGCGAAAAGACCCTGGCTGATTTCGGGCGTCTCGTGCGAAATCCAAATGAAATGGCAGGTGTCGCCGTTGAGTATGCAACTGGTGTCCATATCGTAGGTGTAACCCTTTGGTATTGTCATTGTTACGCTGGCTGAGCGCTCAAGTTTGGACATCACTTCGCGGTCGGGGAAGGTGGCGTAGTTCTTTATGATTCGGTCTTGCTCGGCTTTGAGCAGAAGGGCCACAAGTTGGTCGCGGTTGGCCGATATGAGCGAGTCGAGCGCGCGGGCGCTGCGGGCGGTTATGCGGATAACGGTCTGCGGTGCGGCCCAAAGGTCTTGTGCAACCATTATTCCTGCCGCGCTGTCCGACGCTACGCGGCAACTGACAATGTTGCGGTGGCGCTGGAAAATCTCGGTGAAGGCCTTGTTGGGGATTCGCACCACGTCGAACATCGGTTCCACTTGGGGCAGCCCTGGCACGTCGGCGGCCAAAATGTTCTGTATGGTGTCGGCGGTGGTTTTCCACACGTCGTCTTCAATCACAACAACCACTTCGCCCGCGGCACCCGATATTTGCGGAAGCATTTTCTCGCGGACTTTGCCTGTGCAGGCGGTGAGAACCGCGGCTGCGAACGCGGTGGCAATCAGCAGATAATTAGTAGGTTTCATTTTACAAGGTATTAAGTTTTAAGTTGCTAAGTTATAAGTTATTGTTTTCAGTCTGCGAGTTTCTCAACTATCCAACTTCAGCACCGCCAAGAACGCCTTCTGCGGCACCTCAACGGTTCCAATCTGGCGCATACGTTTCTTGCCTTCCTTCTGTTTTTCAAGCAGTTTGCGCTTTCGCGACACGTCGCCGCCGTAGCATTTGGCCGTCACGTCCTTGCGCACCTGGCGCACGGTTTCGCGGGCAATGATTTTGGCGCCAATGGCCGCCTGAATAGCCACGTCGAACTGCTGGCGCGGAATCAGTTCCTTCAACTTCTCGCACATTTTGCGGCCAAGGTCGTAGGCGTGGTCGGCGTGAATGAGCGACGACAGCGCGTCAACACCCTCGCCGTTGAGCAGAATATCGAGTTTCACAAGATTGGCGCGTCCGTAACCGCTCGGATGGTAGTCGAACGACGCGTAACCCTTTGATATACTTTTCAGTTTGTCATAAAAATCGAACACGATTTCCGACAGCGGCATATCAAACGTCACCTCAACGCGGTTGCCCGTCACGTAGGTCTGGTTCTTGAGCACGCCGCGCTTGTCGATGCAGAGTTTCATAATGCTGCCGATGTAGTCCACGTTCGATATTATCTGCGCGTTGATGTACGGTTCCTCAATATAGTCGATGGTGTTGACTGGCGGTAGCCCCGACGGGTTGTGCACCTCGATTTTCTCGCCCTTCTTGGTGTAGCAGATGAACGACACGTTGGGCACCGTGGTGATGACGTCCATATTGAACTCGCGGTCGAGCCGTTCCTGAATGATTTCCATATGCAGCAGGCCCAAGAATCCGCAGCGGAAGCCGAAGCCCAACGCCGCCGATGATTCGGGCTGGAACGTCAATGACGCGTCGTTCAGTTGCAGTTTCTCGAGCGATGCGCGAAGGTCCTCATACTCGTCGGCCACCACAGGATAGACGCCCGCGAACACCATTGGCTTCACCTCTTCAAAGCCCTCGATGGCGTTGGCGCACGGACGGTCGACGTGTGTGATGGTGTCGCCCACCTTCACCTCGCGCGATGTCTTGATGCCCGAGATTATGTAGCCCACGTCGCCAGTTTTCAGCACCTTGCGCGGCTCGCGGTCGAGCCTGAGAACGCCCACCTCGTCGGCGTTGTACTGCTTGCCCGTGTTCACAAATTTCACAAAATCGCCCGTCGCAATCTCGCCGTTCACAATCTTGAAGTAGGCGATGATGCCGCGGAACGAGTTGAAGACCGAGTCGAAAATCAGAGCCTGCAGCGGCGCCTGCGGGTCGCCCTTCGGCGGCGGAATCACCTGCACAATGCGCTCAAGAATCTTGTCCACGCCCTCGCCCGTCTTGCCGCTGGCCGCAAGAATGTCGTCGCGGTCGCAGCCGATAAGGTCCACAATCTGGTCCTTCACCTCTTCGGGCATAGCGTTCGGCAGGTCGATTTTATTGATGACAGGAATTATCTCAAGATTATGCTCAATGGCCAAATAAAGGTTCGAAATGGTCTGTGCCTGAATGCCTTGCGTGGCGTCAACAATGAGCAGCGCACCCTCGCAGGCGGCAATCGAGCGCGAAACCTCATACGAGAAATCGACGTGCCCTGGGGTGTCAATCAGGTTCAGCACGTATTTCTTGCCCTCGTACATATAATCCATTTGGATGGCGTGGCTCTTGATGGTGATGCCGCGCTCGCGTTCAAGGTCCATATCGTCGAGCACCTGGTCCTGCGCCTGCCGCTCGTTGACGGTGCCCGTGTACTGAAGCAGACGGTCGGCCAGCGTGCTTTTGCCGTGGTCGATGTGCGCTATGATGCAGAAATTGCGGATGTTGTCCATTTGCAGATTTTTAGAGCGCAAAGATAATCATTTTAAGGATTGAAGGATGTGGGGCGTGAAGGATTGAAGGATTGAATGAGAGAAGGATTGAAGGATTGGGTTGTGTTGCGGTCTACAGCGGAGAAAAACGCTAAATGATAAAAACTTTGTGTTATCTGCGTGAAAATATGTACTTTTACAAAATAAAACAGACTGACACTATGGGATACGCGGAAATTGCTCAACTGGAAATTATGAATGCGGCAGCCAATGTCGCTTCGCAAGAGGATTTGGACGATTTGCGAATGACTCTTTCAAAGTTTTTTGCCGAGCGCGCGCAACGTGCAATCGACAAACTATGGGACGAAGGCAAACTCAATCAATCCAAATTGGATGAACTGCGCGGCAAACACTTGCGTACACCCTATAACTGATGCGCCACATTGTTTCCGACGACCACCACTTCAGCCACCTGAAAGAAATCCCGTTCCCCAAAGTATCAGTGATTACTCTTGATGAATTCTACCTAAAGAACAACTCATAAAAAACGTATCTCACCTTTAAACTAATTTTTGCCACCTATTGCCCGATACACGAATTTTACTGATATTGTATCCGTTAAAAAATATCGGTTATGAAAAAAGCATTATTCATTGGCGGCACAGGCACCATTAGCACGGCCATAACCAGGCGGCTGGCGGAGTCGGAAGAGTGGGAATTGTATGTTTTGAACCGCGGCAACCGCAACAGTGTTCTGTCTGCCAATGTCCGCTCGATTGTGGTGAGCGACGTGAACAACGAGGCCGAAGTGTTGGCCAAACTGGCAGAGATGTCGTTCGACTGCGTGTGCGACTTCATTTGCTTCGAGCCGCAACAGATTGAGCGCGACTATCGGCTTTTCCGCAACCGCACGCGGCAGTTTATGGTTATCAGTTCGGCCTCAGCCTACCAGAAACCGCTTGCAAACTATCTGATAACCGAGAGCACGCCGCTCGCAAACCCTTACTGGCAGTACTCGCGCAACAAAATAGCGATTGAAGATTTTCTGATGCGCAAATATCGCGACGAACGTTTCCCCGTAACCATTATCCGCCCGAGCCACACCTACGACGAGCGTTCGGTTCCGCTTGGCGTTCACGGCCGCAACGGCAGTTGGCAGGTCATAAAGCGGATGCTCGACGGCAAGCCCGTCATTCTGCACGGCGACGGCACCTCGCTCTGGACCTTCACCCACAACAGCGATTTCGCAAAGGGATTCGTCGGGCTGATGGGCAACGCGCACGCCATTGGCGAAGTGTTCCAGATAACCTCCGACGAGACCGTTACGTGGAACCAGGCCTATCAAACCATTGCCGACTGCCTCGGCGTCGAGTTCAAGCCATATTATGTGGCTTCCGATTTTCTGGCAGCCGTCAGCGACTACGATTTCACTGGCAGCCTGCTTGGCGACAAATCAAACTCCGTGGTGTTCGACAACAGCAAACTGAAGCGCGCCGTCCCCGATTTCCGCGCCACCGTCCGCTTCGACCAGGGCGTGCGCCGAACCATTGAGTTTGTACTCTCTCACCCCGAGTATCAGATTGAGGACCAAGAGTTTGACGCTTGGTGCGATGCGGTGATTGCCGAATTGGAACGGGCAAAACAGTCGCTTGTCACGAAGTTTTGTTGATGGAAAATATAATTAGGAAATCGGTATCCTCTGCTGACCTTGTTTTTTCTCAATTCCTGCTTTTCCGTTGATGTGATGTCGTTATGAACACGCATTGTATCCCGATCTTCCGTACGGCAGATACGTATTGTGCATCACAAAATGATAATGACTACAATAACCCAAATATGCGTTAAAACAAAAAAGCCCCCCGTTGATACGAAGGGCTGGTTGTAGGACATAAATCGGTATCAAACCACCATAATATCCTGCTCTTTCTTCTTAATCAGTTCGTCGATTTTGGCAATGTAGCTGTCGGTGAGTTTCTGCATCGAATCCTCGGCATCCTTTGCCAAATCCTCAGCCAAACCGTCCTTCTTCATCTTCTTGAAAGCCTCGTTCGAGTCTTTGCGCACGTTGCGGATGATGATTTTTGTGTTCTCGCCTTCCGATTTTGCCTGCTTCACAAGGTCGCGGCGGCGCTCCTCGGTGAGTGGCGGAACGGCAATGATTATAGACTCGCCGTTGTTGGTGGGGTTGAAGCCGAGATTCGACACCATAATGGCCTTCTCAATCACCTCGAACATCTTCTTTTCCCACGGTTGGATTTTGATGGTGCGGGCGTCGGGAACGGTCACGTTCGAAACCTGCGACAGGCTCATCTGCGAGCCGTAGTAGTCAACCATCACATTGTCAAGTACCCTTACATCGGCCTTGCCGGCACGAATATGGGCGATTGAATCTTCAAGAAAATCGACAGCCTTTGCCATTTGCTCTTTGGCCTTGTCGATTTGTTTTTTTACGTCTTCCTGTGTCATAGCCGTATGTATTAAATAGTTACTAATGTTCCGATGTTTTCGCCCTTCACAACCTTGATAAGATTGCCTGGCTTGTCCATATTGAAGACCACGATTGGCAGATTGTTCTCTTTGCACATTGTGGTGGCGGTCAGGTCCATCACTTTCAGGCCGCGGTTGTAGATTTCGTCGTAGGTGATGGTGTCGAACTTGGTTGCCGTCGGGTCTTTTTCGGGGTCGGCGGTGTAGATGCCGTCAACGCGGGTGCCCTTGAGCATCACGTCGGCCTCAATCTCAATGCCGCGCAGCGACGAGCCGGTGTCGGTAGTGAAGTAGGGGTTGCCCGTTCCGGCCGAGAAGATGGCCACTTCGCCGTTGTTCAGGGCTTCGATGGCTTTGGGCTTCGAGTAGAGTTCGCCAATGGGTTCCATGCGGATGGCCGTGAGCACGCGCGCCTTCTGGCCGATGCTCTCGAGCGCCGAGCAGAGCGCCATTGCGTTTATCACCGTGGCCAGCATTCCCATCTGGTCGCCCTTGTAGCGGTCGAAACCTTTCGATGCGCCGCTCAGGCCGCGGAAGATGTTGCCGCCGCCAATCACAATGCCAATCTGCACGCCCAGGTCAGCAATCTCCTTAATCTGCTTTGCATACTCGCCCAAACGTTGCGGGTCGATGCCGTAGCCTTGCGCTCCCATGAGCGATTCGCCGCTGAGTTTCAGCAATATGCGTTTGTATTTCGCCATTTTTCGTGTTGTGTTTTGTTGTTTAAAATATTTGGTGAAGATAAACAAAAATTTTCCTTTTAAATTCGGGTACTATTTTTTCTTACGTTTGCTGAGAGAAAACCTGACAGATATGCAAGGGCATAATGGAACCGGCACCATGGGACGAATTGGAGGCGGAATGCCGCCTTTCACAATCCGTCTGCTCGACGAGCACTGCCATCATGCCATATCGTGTCCTACGCCGCCCATCGATTCACCAAACCACAACTTCATGTTTCTGATGAAGGGCGAAGTGCTGGTTGAGTCAGGGACAGTTCAGCACCTAGTTTGCGCCAACGAGTGTATTATCATTCCCGCCGGCAACACATTCTCAATCAAATATTTCAAGGATTGTCTTGGCTATATGGGAGGTTTCAGCACCGACTTTTTGTGCACAAGCCCCGTCGTTACCGGAATCTTTAAAGGAATTGCTTTTGTTCAGGCTGGCGGAATACGCGTCATCAGGTTCGATTATGAACGCAGCGGTTTTGTGCAGATGCTGTTGGAACGCATTATGGCTGAGACTCTTTTGGTTCCGCAAAGCGATGATGTCATCCGCGCCAACATGAACTCATTTTTGGTTGAGATTGCTGCCGAATCGGAGAAAAGCCAGGCTCACCGCGACAACCTACCAAACGCTCTCGGCAATCGGTTCATGAAGATGGTTTTCGAAAATGGTCATAATAATCTTTCTGTTGCAGAATACGCAGAAAGACTGAACGTTAGTGCCAATCATCTAAACAAAACCATTAAGCAGAACACCGGCCACCCGGTTTCATATTGGATAAACGAATCGGCAATGCTGGCCGCCAAAACGATGCTCAAAAACACCGATCTGACAATGGGCGATATTGCCGCACAATTGGGCATGATGGACCCCTCCTATTTCGCGCGCCGCTTCCGTCAGCACGAGCGTATGTCGCCAACCGACTACCGGCGAATTGTCAGAAGTTGAAAAGCAGGTGATAACCAAAGCTTTTTTTCATTATCTTCGCAAAAGCGGAAGCCGAAAAGCACACAGAGTAGGCGTGTTTAAAACTTTTATTTATGAAGAAATTAGGATTAGCACTTATGGGATTGTTGATGATTTCATCGACAGGTGCGTTTGCTCAAATGTCGTTTGGCGTGAAAGCCGGACTTAACCTCTCGAACATGACGTTGAAAGCAGGTGGTGAGAAAATGGACGACATCAAATTCAAACCAGGCTTTAACGTTGGTGCCTTTGCCGATTTCGAGTTAAGCGACTTGCTTTCTGTTGAAGCAGGAATGAACATTGAAACAAAAGGCTATTTGATGAAAGAGAAATACGAAGAATATGGGTTCAAGGTCAAAACTAAAAACACCGCCAATTTGGTTTATGTTACCATTCCGGTTGATGCGAAACTCACTTTTGGAAGTTTTTATGTTTTGGCTGGTCCGTATGTAGGAATTGCGGCAGCAGGAAAAGTTAAGTCAAAGATGGAAACCGACAGCCATACTGACAAACATGATGATAGTCTGGATTTCGGTAGCGACAAGAAAGACGATTTGAAACGCTTGGATTTAGGCTTGGGCCTTGGTGCTGGCTATGAAATCAACGATAATCTGGGTGTACGTCTGGGCTACGACCTTGGCTTGTCAAATCTGACACCTGAGGGCGACAAAGACAACAGTTCAAAGAACGGCTCCATCAACATTTCTGCAACTTACAAGTTCTAAACAAGAACCTTGCAATAACACAAAAAGCCTTGCCTTGCGGCAGGGCTTTTTTGTTGCCTTACTTGCTCAAATGATACCCTGCTGCCACCATCAGTAGGCCAAGCACAACGCTGCCGACAACGTAAAGCGCAAACCAAAGCCAGTTACCGGCCTGCAGCATTGCAAAACTCTCTTTCGAAAAGGTGGAAAAAGTGGTGAATCCGCCGCAGATGCCAACAGTTAGAAAAAGATTGACATACTGTGAGTTGCTGTATCGCGAAAGCGCACCCCACAGCAGTCCGATGGCAAGGCAGCCAGCAATGTTCACCATGAATGTGGCCCACGGAAAGCCCTTGCCTGCTATGCGCATTGCCACCGCAACGGCATAGCGCAGTGCCCCACCAATGAAACTTCCCGCACCCACACACAATATCTCTTTAAGCATAATTGTTTGTGTTTTTTGTTTGCGTTTGTGTCCTTACGCGAAAATCAGTATCAGCGTCTGCGCCAGCACAATACGCAGGAACATTGCCAGCGGATAGACCGTTGAATATGCCACCGACGGGCGGTCGTTCTCGGCAATCATGTTCGAATAGTAGAGCGCGGGCGGATTGGTGTTTGTGCCCGAAATCATTCCCACAATGGTGAAATAGTTCAGTTTGAAGCACTTGCGAGCAATAGACGATATGATGAGCATCGGAATCATTGTTATGAGAAGGCCGTAGCCAACCCAGAGCAAGCCGTCGCCGTTGATGAGCGTGTCGAAGAACTGCTCGCCCGCTTCAAGGCCAACGCAGGCAAGGAAAAGCGAGATGCCAATCTCACGAATCATAAGGTTGGCGCTCTGCGTGGTGTAGCACGTCAGGCCGATTTTGTGACCGAAGGCGCCCATCAGCAGCGAAACAATGAGCGGGCCGCCAGCCAGACCGAGTTTTGCGGGCTGCGGCATCCCAGGGAAGGCAATTGGAATGTAGCCGACAATGATGCCCAGGAAAATGCCGATGAACAACGTCGAAAGGTGCGGCTCGTTAAGGTGCTTAACCGAGTTGCCAAGGAATTTCTCGACAAGGCCGAGACTCTCGTCGCCGCCCACAACTTTCACTTTGTCACCAAGATGCAGCACAAGGTCGGGTGTAGCCACAAGTTCAACGCCCGAACGGAAGACGCGCGTCACGTTCACATTGATCGCCTTGCGCAGTTGCAAGTTATGAAGGCTCTTGCCGTCCAAACGCTTGTTGG
>JAEEPS010000133.1 GCA_016284875.1 Salinivirgaceae bacterium
TATCTGTTCCGAATGAAGATTCTGGATTTCTACTACGGTAGGGAATTGAAGATTTAGTTTTAAGTTTTGGAAGTAATAAGTTTTAAATTTTTTAGTGGTATGCCCTTGCGGGCAGAAATTGTAAGAAAATTAAGAACAAAATTGTTCATAATCAGTTTCTAACCAAACTTATCCAAAACAAACCAAAATTGCTTTTAGGATAAATTAGGGTTCGTTTGGTTAGAGACAAACAATTAAAATTCAATTTTTTTATAAATTTTCAAATCAATTTTCTAAAAATTTCTCGCGAAGCAACACCCTAAAAATCCGCTCGCTATCCCACCGCATCAAACAGATGATTGAACCCCGTCATTGCAAAGATGTTCTTCAGGTCGGGGGTGAGACCTGTGATGCTGACGCGGCTGCCTTTGGGTTTGGCGTTTTTCAGCACGCCGAGAAAAATGCGCAGGCCGCTCGACGAGATGTATTCAAGTTTCGAGCAGTCGAACACAATGTTCTGGCCGTTCAGGTCGTAGAGCGGCTGAAGTTCCTTTTCGGTTTCGGGTGCGGCGGCGGTATCGAGCCTGCCTTCGAGAATGGCGGTGACGGTGCCGTCTTGTTGTTGGATTGAAGCGTTCATATCTGTTTCGTTTTATGTTCTTTCCAAAAAATCACCGATAAAAATACATTTGGAATCGGTACGAGTGTTAAAGATAATCAATTTTTCGGAACGCTAAACATACATTGGGTAGAGAAGATTCACTACGGCCAGCATCGCGACAAGCAGAACAATGTGAAGCCACACGCCCACACGTGCGAAATCGGAAAAGCGGAACGAGCCAGGGCCGAAGACAAGCATATTCTGAATGCTGCCGATGGGCGACGAGTAACTGAAGGTGACGCAGAGCATCAGCGATACGACAAACGGCATCGGGCTGCAGCCCAGCATTTCGGCCTGACCGAACATCACGGGGAAGAAAATGGCGGCCGCGGCCACATCGCCTACAAATTCGGTCACAACCGACGCTATCAGGCACATCACGGCCAGTATCACGTAGGGATTGGTGCCGAAAACATCGATAATGTTTTGTGCCAGAGCGCCCGAAATGCCAGTTTTGGTTATGGCCGTCGAGAAGACCACCGTGGCGCCCAGAATGAGCAGAATGTCCCACTCAATGTATTTCACCACACTGTCGAACCTGCAGCACTTGAAAATCATCATCAGACCTGCGGCCAGCATTGTGGTGGCCATCAGCGGCATTACGTGGAACGACGAGAAGATAAACATCAGCACCAGTATGGCGGCTGAAGTGATTGTTTTTGAGCCAATTTCGGGCACGAAATGCGAATCGAAGAATGTCAGGCTGCGGTGGTTGTTGCGCACGAGTTGGTCATCGCTCTTTGCAGGGCACTCAAGCAGCAGCGTGTCGCCTGCCTGAAGCGTAATCTCACGCGGCTGTCCGTCCACACGTTGTCCCTGACGGGCCACGGCCACAAGCACCACATCGTTTTTCTGCTCAAAGTCGCTCTGCGTCATCGATTGGCCGATAAGGTCGCTGCCGAAGGTTATGTATGCGGTGCGCATCTTGCGGCTGGTGTCGATGTCGTTGATGCTCCACACGTGGTGGTCGGCGGCTGCAAGGCCGTGAGTGCGTTTGAGTTCAAGAATCTCGTTGATTTGGCCTGCGTAGATTAGTCGGTCGCCGCCCAGAATCCATTCGGTCTTGGGCACGGGCATTATCACTTCCTTGTCGAACCGCACAATCTCGACCAGCGAGCCGCCCTTGACGTTGTATAGCCCCGCCTCCTCAACCGTGCTGCCCACGGCGGGGTTATCGGTGGGCACAAGCAGTTCCACGGTGTAATCGCTGGTGGTCTCGAATGTATGCTCCGACGATTCGCGCTCTGGAATGAGCCGTTGAAGTGCTATCACCACGGCAGTGCCAATGGCGGTGAGTATCAGACCTGGAACGAGCGGCTCAAAAATGTTCATCGTCTGCCCTGTCTGGTTCAGATAAAGGCCCGCAATAACCAAGTTCGACGAATTGCCGAGCAGTGTGCACATTCCGCCCATCGCGGCAGCGTAACTCAACGGCATAAGCAGTTTCGACGGCGCAACACCAAGTTTGTGAGCCCAGAGTTTGACGGCGTCGATGAGCAGTGCAACAATGTTCACCGAGTTCATCAGGGCCGAAAGCACGCTGGCGGGAATCATCAGCCGCAACAGTGCGCCCACGCGCGTTTTGGGCGTTCCAAGCACGTTTTTCGACAGCCAATAGAGCACGCCCGTGTGAATGAGCGCCGCAATGATGACGAAAAACGCCGCGTGAACCACCACAGGCTCCGACCCGAAACCCGCCATTCCTTCCTCCTCCGTCACCACGCCCGTGACGAGCAGCACCGTGAGCGCGCCCAAAAAGACAACCTCCGCCCGTATGCGTGTCCGCGCCATAATGACGAAGATGCCCGCTATGGTGGTGATGGTAATCCAAGCGTATCCGTTCAAGCCGAGAAAGATGATGCTGTTCATTTTGCGTTTAGAAATACGGCTACAAAGTAGTTAAAAATTCAAATTTATTAAATTCCTAACAAAATGATTATTTACTTGTACCATTTTAGATATGAATATAAAAGACTCGTCAACTGTTCGAAAAATTCGAATAGTTTCCAATATATTAACTATATATTGGGGTTTCCCCATTCAAAATTTCAGTTATTCGAAAAAATAGAATAACTGAAATTCATTGTAATTCACCATTTTGGAATATTTCTTTCAAATGGTTGTTTATAGTATTGAAATCATACTGCAAAGCGATATTTTAAACGAACGCAGAAGACACAGATTGAATGGATTAACGCAGATAATAAAAAAGTGCCGAAGGAATAATACCTTCGGCACTCAATTAAACTATGAATCACAGAATTTGTATCAACTAACCTTCTGAATATCCATATAATAGGTAAACGAACCGATTTTTTTGACATCGATTCCATATTTCTGCAAGAAGGTATCTGCAATTTTCTGTTTTCCTTCTACTGTCTGTACAGAGTTGGTTACAACTTCCACACTCATACCTGGTTCAAGGCGTATGCCATTGCCATTGTACTTCATTTTAACATTTACTCTAAAAAGTGCCATAACAATTATTTTTAAATGGTTAAACTATTCCTTTAACTTATACACTTGCTGTACGTTAGCAATCATTTCATCGAATTTTTCTTTGTTACTTTTATTGCGAGCCGATGGATGATAACTATCTATAACAAGCATATCAGTTTCAGCGCAGTAATAGCACCAATTATTGATAAACTTAAATTGCAAATCTGGATAGATTCTGTCTTTAACAATATTAAACAGACAGCCACTACCACCACCACATACAATAATGGTTGGCTGCAACAAATCACGAACTTGATAGTTCAGAAATTTTGCGTCACGATTATAGTAATCAACCACTACACCATTATCTACTTGTGCTCCACCTGATAGTTTCTTCACATTGACCTGCGCCATCGGATATTTCCTTGCTAACTCAATGTATTCTTCCTTTGTCTTATTGAACACTGGCAAATGGTCGGCTGTAACTTCATTAAGCGCCCACAACCATTTAAGTAAGACTATGTAAAATTTATGTGTCGGTTTGAATGACCCATCAGGATTCTTCTCGTTCCCCAATGGCCACCAACGAATATCGTCTCCTGGATTGCCGTTCGTGTCTTTCATCAGAAACAACACTTTACGTTTAGCGTTCAACCATTTCTCGACTTCGGCGTTGCGGTCATCGTTGCGACCAAACATCAGCCCGTCAAAGCAGAAAAGTTTTTGTTCTTCTTCCGAATAATTGTTGTACCAATCTTCGTACAACTTGTCTTCTTTTTCTATAAAACTTTGTACCATAATAATTTAATTTATAAATATTGTTTCCGTTGAATTAACGTCTGCCTTGGATTCTTCTAAAAGCCTTTCCTTCTCTTCTCGCATTTTTTCTTCTTTTTCCCTCTTTTTCCGTTCCATATATTCACGTCTTTTAGCCCGTGCTTTTTCTTTGCGTTTTAATTCTTCTCGTTGTTCCCGTTTTTCTCTAATCCAATAGAATAAATCGTCGAAAAGGTCTATAATCCAAGCAATTGGTTTAAAAAAACATCTAAATATAAACACAATAGCATCAATAAGCCATTCAAAGATTGCGATGATAGCATTGAATAGAATGGTGGCAGCTTTAATGACTGCCGAGCCGAATGCAGTTGCTGTGAAAATGTGAATCACAAGCAAAAGCGCAGCAAGGCCTACAACCGACCAAATAATTATATGAATTACAGTATCACTCATTACAAATCCTAATTTCTAACTCCTAATTATCTTTATTTCAACTTCTTCCTCAGCGACAGCACGTTTTGGCCGTCGGTGTATTCGTAGTTGATGGTGTCCATCAGTTGGCGCACAAGGTGAATGCCAAGTCCGCCGATAGGGCGTTGCTCGGCTGGTAGCGAAATGTCAACATCGTCCTTCACCGTGGGGTCGAAGGGGGTGCCACTGTCAATAATGACGAATTTCAAACGCTCGTCGTTGGCTTGGGCCTTGATATTGATAACTCCGTGTGTTCCTGGCGGATAGGCATAATTGATGACATTCACCACGGCCTCCTCAATGGCAAGATTCATCTGCATTGTTAAGGCGGCATCGAAGCCCACTGCCTCACACACGCCTTCGACAAACTCGGCCAAGTGCGGAATCTCGTCGATATTGTTGTGAAGCGTCACGCTGCGCTGGAATTTCTCGTCAATCTGTTGTTTGGTGTACTGCACGGCCAGCATTGTCAGGTCGTCGCTCTGGTCGGCATTGCCAACAAAATCGCGCACGGCAGTCATCATCTGGCCGATAAGCACTTCGGGCTGAAGTTTTTTTGCGGCCAAAGCCTCACGTGCGGTTTGCATCATTCGGTCATCGCCAAACAGTTCGTGCTCAACGTTTTCGGCTTCGGTCAGGCCATCGGTAAACAGGAATATTGTTGTGTTGCAGTCGATATGCGTCTCCTGCGCGGTGTACTTCCAACCTGCCATCACGCCGATTGGAATGTTCGAGCCGCATTTGAGCGGTCCCACACCCGAGCCTATGAGCAGCGGTGAGTTGTGGCCCGCGTTGCAGTAGCGCATACGGCCTGTGGGCAGGTCGAGCACGCCAATGAAGAACGTCACAAACATATTGGCGTCGTTCATTTCAGCCATTGCGTCGTTCATTGCCGTGACAATGCGGTCGGGCGACGACTCGTGCGCCGACAGCGTGCGGAACTGCGCCCTTGTGACAGCCATCACCAACGACGCTGGAACGCCCTTGCCCGACACATCGCCTATGCAGAAGAACAGTTTCTCGTCGCGGATATAGAAGTCGAACAGGTCGCCGCCCACCTCCTTGGCAGGCACCAGGTGGCCGAAAATCTCAATATCGTTGCGGTCGGGATAAGGCGGGAAAATCTTCGGCAGCATACCCTTCTGAATCTCGCTGGCAATGTGCAACTCGCTGCCAATGCGCTCCTTTTCGGCGTTCACCTCCTGCAGACGGTTAATGCTGCGAATGGTGCGCGCTATTATGAAGCCCAGAAGAATCAGGCCGATAATCATCATCACAAACAGGTTGAAGGCAATTTGGCGAAGACCATTGTATATCTCGCGGTCGCGGCAGATTACGGCCATCGACCAGCCCGTGCCGTTGTCGACGGGGGCGTAATAGACGTAGTTCAGGTCGCCGTTGTCGTCGGTGACGGTGGCACAGCCGCTTCCGCCCGCCATCATATCGCGGTTCAGGCTCTTGACCGAAGTATCTTTGATTCCTGCCGACAGGTCGATAATGTTGGCACGCATCACAAGGCTCTCAACGGGGCAGGCCATCATCTGGCCAGTGCGCGAAATCATCAT
>JAEEPS010000047.1 GCA_016284875.1 Salinivirgaceae bacterium
GTTCATCGACTATTTCAACGCCTTCGGAATGGGCTGGGCCAACGGCTTGGCGTTCGCGCTCTCGGTGCTGCAGAACCTTATTGAGTTCACACTTGGCGTGATGGTGCTCTTCAACCTGCAAATCCGCTTCAGCGCGACGTTTGTGCTGGCTTTTATGGTGTTCTACACGCCGCTCACGCTCTACATTGCCATTGCCAACCCCGTGCACGACTGTGGCTGCTTTGGCGACGCGCTCGTAATCACCAACTGGCAGACATTCTTCAAAAACCTTGTGCTACTGGCGGCTTCGTTGGCGGTGTTTGCATCGCGCAAGCAACTGATTAGCAAACTGAAACCCGCCGAGCAATGGGCGCTCTCTGGTGCTGCAGCCATTGCCATTCTGGTTTTCTGCGGATACTCATACCATCACACGCAAGTGCTCGATTTCCGCCCGTATAACGTCGGGACATCAATCAGGGCGAAAATGGAACGCCCCGCCGGCGCGCCTGCCGACGTGTATGAGAGCACCTTCATCTATGAAAAAGACGGCGAGCGGAAAACATTCCAAATCAGCAACTTGCCCGACAGCACCTGGACGTTCGTCGATGCACGGCACACGCTGGTGCAGAAGGGCTACGAGCCGCCAATCCACGATTTCTCGATTGTGAACCCCGACGGCGAGGACCTGACCGAAGAACTGCTGGCGAGCGACAACTACAACTTCCTGCTCATCGCCTACAATCTCGACAAATCGGACCTGAGCCGCAACGATAGCATCAACCGCCTTGCCGACTTCTGCCTGGCGCAGGGCTACACATTCCGAATGCTCACCGCTTCGACCGACGAAGCCATTGATAATTTCCGCGAGGTGGCCGAACCGCCTTACGAAATCTGCATCTGCGACGAGACCACGCTCAAAACCATTGTCCGCTCGAACCCTGGCCTGATGGTGGTGAAAGACGGCGTGATTATCGGCAAATGGAACCTGAAAGACATTCCGCCGCTGCAGTTCTTCGAAGGCAACCTGCTGGCAAAATGCATTGATTATCAAATCGAAAAACAGCGTACATTCTACTCGTGGCTGCTCATTTTATCGCTTGCATTTATCGCATCGATTTACTTACTTGCGCGCAAAAGAGTGACACACGGAAACGAATAGTAACTAATTTATAATTAATAGTTTAAATCACATCTATATGAGAAAGAAAATAGTTGCCGGCAACTGGAAGATGAACAAAAATCTTCAGGAAGGCATTGCTCTTGCACAAGAGCTGAACAGCGCTTTGAGCGCAAAACCGAACTGCGACGTGGTTATCTGCACACCGTTTATCCACCTTGCAAAGGTTTCTGAGATTATCAACCACAACATCATCGGCCTTGGCGCTGAAAACTGCGCCGACAAAGAGAAGGGCGCTTTCACTGGTGAGGTTTCGGCCGAAATGGTGAAATCGACTGGTGCTGAGTATGTTATCCTTGGTCACTCTGAGCGCCGCGAGTACTACAAAGAGACTTACGACATTCTGAAAGAGAAGGTTCAACTGGCTCTGGCCAATGGTTTGAAGGTTATCTTCTGCATCGGCGAAAGCCTGGCAGAGCGCGAAGCCAACAAACAGAACGAAGTTGTGAAGGCTGAACTCGAAGGTTCGGTATTCAATCTTTCGGCTGACGACTTCTCGAAGATTATCATCGCCTACGAGCCAATCTGGGCTATCGGCACTGGCAAAACCGCCACTTCGGACCAAGCAGAAGAGATTCACGCTTACATCCGCTCGGTGATTGCCGCTAAATACGGTAAGGAAGTTGCAGAGAACACTTCAATTCTTTACGGTGGCTCTTGCAAGGCTTCGAACGCTCCCGAGCTGTTCGCCAAACCCGACATCGACGGCGGCCTGATTGGTGGCGCATCGCTGAAATGCGAAGACTTTATGGGAATTATCAAGGCATTCTAATCCGCTTGCCGCGATATAATGCAAAGCCGGTGCCGCTTGGTGCCGGCTTTTTTTGTGGGGTATTGTTTAATGGTTAAATCACTAAGCAGGCGGTTAATCCTCAACTTTCCTTATCTTCGCGCCAAAATATCGGAACAGATGAAACGTAAGTTTCTGTTTTTTATATTGTTGATGGCTGCGGTTTCCGCTGTTGCGCAAACACCGCTGAACAAAACATCGCAGCGGACGGTGACGCAGATTTCGCCCTACTATTTCGGACCGAACGCATTTGCCGTGCCCGAGATGCTCGACGGCCGCGTGCAGCCTGTGCTCCGCGCCGAAGTGGCGACCGATTATTTCAAGGGTTTCCGCGGCGACAAGACCATCGATGCTGCTTTCAAACTGAACATCCCGCTCTGGACCGACCGCGCCAATCTTTCGGTGTGGATGCCAGCGATGGAGTGGTATCACAACACTGACGAGAGCCTTACCGCCTGCCGCGTGCAACCCGAAAACATCGAGGAGGCTCGCGATGGACATCTTGCTGGCGATGTGTATGTTAGCACCGACATGCAGATTCTTCGCGAAAATGGTTTCCGCCCCGATGTTGTGCTGCGTGCCGCGCTGAAGACGGCTTCGGGCTTTGAGTCGTTTCATGCGCGATACTACGATAGTCCAGGATATTTTTTCGATGTAACTGTTGGAAAATCAATGGCTGTTGGCAGCGGCAAATGGAATCATAGTTTGCGGGCGGCTGTCACCACAGGCTTCCTTTGCTGGCAAACCGACCTTGGCCGCCAGAACGATGCCACACAGTTTGGCGTGATGGCAAAATGGGAGAACACATATTTCTCATTGTCAGCCAATTTGGCGGACTACAGCGGTTGGGAGCATAACAACGATGGCGGCGAGTTGGCTCACGACCAGCCAACCGTGCTGCGTTTCGACCTCATTGGCCACATCGGGCAGTTGGATGCTGTTGCTGTCTATCAATATGGTCTGCGCGACTATCCTTACCACCTTGTGCGCATTGGGTTGGCCTACAAAATTGATATTTTATCGATGATGAAATAATAAACCGATGATAATCAAAAGAATAATATTGGCTTTAACGGCAATTACCGCCACCTTGACAGCCTCGTCGCAGATTTATGAAGACTCCGTGAGCGCGGCGTTTTTCCGCGATTTCTACCATCAGGGACACCTTGCGCATTGGCTCGATGCATTGTCGGACCACACTGTATATCAAGGACTTCACCTTGGGCAATGGGACGAGTCGGGGCAGTTGATGTTCACTGTCGATGGAAACTCTTTCCGCTGGAACCGCATCTACATTGATGGTTTCCGCGCCGACAACCGCTTCACCGCTGGCTCGTCGGTCTATGTGCCAAATATGGAGCACTACAATCTGCGAATCAACAATCGCGGCTCAATTCTCAACTTTAGCCTCGACACCATATTCAGCCAGTATGCTGCAGTGTCGTACAATCGCGGCAATTGGGGAGGAATCTCGCGCGGTTCGGCCGATATTATCCATCTTTTTCACGGAACAGGTGTCGATGGTGCTTACGACTTGCAGACCATCAACGAGCGCCAATATATTAAAAATCAAGGCACTGTCGATGTGGCATATTATACAATGAGCGACTATCGGCAGCACATTTATGCCAGTTTTGGTCAACTGATGCTGCCCAACTACGACCAGAACGGACTCATCCGCAGGGAACCGCTATACAGCGCCAATCACTACAAAATTCAACTTGACGGCCAACTGCCTTGCGGACAATTGTTTCAGCGTGCCGGATATTTCATAAACGTTTCGGAAAAAGACAATTACGGCGCTGAATTTTATATGAATCCCGACGAGGTTATGAATCTCTCGACATTCAGTGCATCTATCTATGGCGCCAATTACTGCGGACTAACAACAGGATTGACGGTTTCTGTTAACGACGTCAGTCACAATAATTTAGAGTTCAGCCGCAACATCATTGACCAGGACGGCGAATCGCTTGAGCCGTGGATGCCCGACGGTCGCACCAGCGAATTTACCTGGGCGCTCAACTACAGCAAAGAGTTGCTGCCGTGGCTCAAGGTTAAGGCCGATGGCTTCAACTCGCTCCTCATCTTCAAACCCGACAGAGAGACTTTCAGCAACAATGTTTATTTCCAACACATGGAACAAATTACGGCCACGCCTCTCTATCGCTACGATTGGACAAGCCGTAAGTTCGCTTCGGGGCTGATTGAAAACAAGATGGGCATTGAAATACGGAAGAATTTGTCAGAAAAACTGAACGTTTCAAGCGAGGCCGCTTTGACCATTGACGGCATGTTGCTCGACGGCAAAACCAAAATATCGCCCAACATTCAGGCCGCCGTCAAACTTGATTTTCGTCCGTTCAAGTGGCTCGACATGGGGCTGACGCTTGCCCACGACCGCATAAGTTACAACATCGAGGACATCCGCTTCATGAGCAATGATTACCTGAATGCCGATGTATATTATGCTGATTCTGACCGACTTTTCACGACCACTGGCGGCAGTTATCACAGTTACGCCAAGCATCTATGGCAGCCGGGATATTTCACTGTGAATATTCCAGTGCACTTGCATTTCGGCAAACATGAGTTTGCTTTCTTGCAGACTTACAAAAAGTTCCATCACACGTGGATGGCGCAGTTCGATGGTGGGGCTGATGCCAACGGCTTCACCGATGCCGATGGCTACTATTTCCTGAACCCTGGCCAGCGCAATTATATTATTGATTATCTGCCCAAAAGCAAGATGGGCAGCAATCCGTTGCTGAACACACCATTCTATGTAACGCAGAATTCGCGCTATACCTATCGCGGCGAGAACGTTATGTTCAGCCTCTCGTGGCAGTCGATGATGGGGGCGGGTTTTTCGGCTTTGGGCAATGGCCCTACATCGAACAACATTGGCACATTGTCGGAATCGACAGCCAATCCAAACACTTTCAGCACGATAGAGAATGCAGATGGCAAATATCCTGGTGTTGGCCGTCTCGACCAAGATAAGGCTTACATCTGCCGTATCTATCTGGCGCACAATATTAACCGTCATTTTCAATACGGTATCACTGGCCGCTGGACCGATGGGCAGCCATTCGTCTATTTCAACACCGCCACCTCAACCGATAGCAACGGTGACACACAGATGGCCGTTCGTCCATACTGCTCGCGCGGCATCAATCCCACCGACGGCAATTTCGGCTGTCGTGAAAGCGCGCTCTTCAACATCGACCTTCATGCCCGCCTGTCATGGACTATCATGCAACGTGCAATGAGCCTTAACGTGCTGTGCTACAACATCTACGACTTTGGAAATGTCTATAATGAGATGTGCTTCCCCGAAGGTTCGGAAGGAAAGGGCGAACGCGGACCAAACATGACGCTTACCATCCCGCGCGGTGTGGTGGCAACGTTGAAGATTGATTTGTAAGTATCCTGCGCTGAAGGCGTGGCACATTATTCACCACGGAACACACCGAAAACACGGAAAAATTAAAACGCAAGCGTTTTTTGGGTGGTTATCGCTTCGCGAGAAATTTGAACAAAATCTTGTAGAAAATTTATAAAAAATTAATAATAAAGATCTTATAAAAATTTTTAACCCAAATTTACTAAAAATTTCCGCCCGCCAGGGCATAACCAATACATATTGCCTCTAACCCTAAACGATTCACCGATTCACCAGTTCACCAATTTCTTTCGTCTATTGTCCTTCGTCCTTCGTCCCCGAAATAAAATTTGCCATTCTCCCAAAAATCCTCTATAATTGTCTGCGTTTTTAAACCAAAAAGATTACAAAAACAATGCAACCGTCTTTCACTAAAGCGTTTACGTTTGTTTGGCATGCTGCCATGTTTTTTTGTGCTCTTTTGAAAAACGGCATTGCTGAACACACAAAGGGCGGTTTATTATATCTCCCTATAAACCAGCAATTTACCCCCCCCCAATCTCGCAACATTTTGCTGTAACCCAGCCAATTACACAAACCACATACTCTCATTTTGCACAGCCGCTGTTAACCGCGTCTCTATGGCATTGCGCGCCACTGTGCATACAAAAATTAGTACAGACGTTGCGCGCAACGTCTCTGCGTGCAACGCCTCTGCGCATAACCATAACAACGTTAAATCAAACATTTTCAATAAAATAATTATCTATTAACTTTTAATTTAATTTACTTATGAGGAAAATTTTTCTTTTGTTTAGCGCTTGCGCTTTTGCCCTTAACTCGTGGGCGGACGATTACAATTTTAAGTATCCCGCCAATCAGCAAGGGCAGATGCTCTATTTCAAAATAACAAGCGATACTGAGCCTTACACTGTGGAGGTTGTTAGTGGCGGAAATGATGATTACTATGCACTAACCTCCGCAGACATTCCAGCGTCTGTTAAAGATAATGAAACAGACATAACCTATTCTGTGACAAGCATCGGCTATTATGCTTTCGGTGGTTGCGCCAGTTTGGAATCGGTTACTATTCAAAGTTCCATAACAAGCATCGGCAAGTATGCGTTCAGTGGTTGCACCAGTTTGGAGTCAGTTGTCATTCCAAATTCGGTGGAAAGCATTGGCGATGGCGCATTCGGTGGTTGCACCAGTTTGGAATCGGTCACCATTGAGTCTGGCACTATAAAAATCGGAACTGTTGCTTTCAGGAATTGTACCAGTCTTTCGCAATTTACTATAGATGAAAATGCCGACATAATTATGGGCAGTTCTGTTTTCGAAAGTTGCAGGAACCTTGTATTCAGTGAAACTACTGAAGGAAACTGCAAATATAAATCGTTTGCTGGCAATCCGTATTTTAGATTAGTTGGCGTTACTTCGAAAGACATAACATCGGTTGAAATTAACAGCAGATGCAAGACAATTGACGAGTCGGCATTCTACAATTGCACAAATCTCACTCACATTACCATTCCAAATGGTGTTAGAGTCATCGGCTATGCAGCGTTCTATGGTTGCTCCCGTCTAGAGACTGTTGTAATTCCAAATTCAGTAAAAGGAATTGAAGATAGAGCGTTTATTTTCTGCACCAGTTTGGAATCGGTTGTCATTCCTGGTTCTGTGGAATCCGTTAGCTATCAAGCATTCTATGATTGCACCAGTCTGGTGACGGTTGAAATCCAAAATGGAGTTAAAACTGTCTACGCGGAAGCGTTCCGCAACTGCAGTTTGGTGTCGTTTTCTGTTCCTAGTTCTCTAGAATATCTTTATTCGCAATATGGATTAAACATTAAACAACTGACAGTGCCCGCCTATTTCAGCGGTGACATTCAAGATATTATAATTCCAGCGCCGACCGAATTATTGCTATGCGAGGCTGCAAATCAGGAAAACTGCGAATGGTGGTCATCATATAGTAATAAATTTTCCAGTATTCCAACAATAGTATGGAACTATAAAAACAAAGAAGTTAAAGCAACAGCGGGTGGTGATGCTGGAGGCGGCACTGTTACTGGCGGCGGCTACTACACCTACGGCACTCAAGTTACCCTCACAGCCACGCCTACTGATGAAACGTTTAAGTTTGTTGGCTGGAACGACGGCAACCACGATTCAGAGCGTGTGATTACCGTGCAGGACAACGAGGCAGAGGGCAACGCCGATGCGAATACTTACATTGCATCGTTCTACTCTAACAGCACAACAACCTACGATATAGTGGTAACAACAAAAGGCAAAGGCAGCACTACTGGCGGCGGCGTTTATTTGCCAGGCAACAAAGTGACACTCACCGCCACTCCAACAAATGCCAGCATCTATGATTTTGTAGGCTGGAGCAACGGCACAGAGATTGTCTCTACTGAATCGCCATACGAGTTTACACCAAGCGGAGATGTCAACCTTACAGCAATTTTCGAGGGGCAGACAGTTGAAATAGGAAATAACACAGTCCACGCCATCGGCCGCATAACAGATAATGCAGTGTTCCGTCCCACCTTATCGGGTCTCTACACCATAGCGGCAACATCAGATAACCTCCTTGATACCTATGGTTACTTATTCGATGAGGAAGGCACGAAATTAAAGGAGGATGATAATTCAGCAGGAGATAATGGGCAATTCCAGTTTGACTGCGTTTTAGATGCTGGCAAAACATATTACATCGGCGCAGGATTTTATAGTGCTGATAAAGAAGGTGATGTAATATTCAATATATCGCAACCGCAAATGATTGTTCTAACAGCGGCTGAAGGCAGTGGTACTGTGGTTGCCACAGAGGGTACAACAGGATTTGTCGCATACAACAGCACTGTCAAACTCGAAGCCCAACCCGAAACTGGCTATCACTTTGTGGAGTGGAAAGATGATGCCGAAGCAACCAATCCGCGCACCATCACCATTACCGAAAGTAAAACCTACACAGCCATTTTCGCCATTAACGAGTATAATATCACCGCCACTGGCTACACCCACGGCACCATCGAGGGCGCGAAAAAATACAACCACGGCCAAACCGTAGAACTCACCGCAACGGCTGCCGATGGCTACCACTTTGAAGGCTGGGGTGATGAGAACAACAATAATCCTCGCATTTTCACGGCAACAAAGGATACAGCGTTCACACCGTTGTTCGCCATCAACACCTACACCCTCACGGCAACGGGCGCCCACGGCTGGTTCGAGGGCATTGAGCAGTCGTACAACCACGGCGCAACGGCATCTGTCACCGCTGTACCAGCCGAGGGCTACGAGTTCGCCAGTTGGCGCGATGGCAAAACAGCCAACCCGCTCGATACAGTCATTACATCCAACGTGGCGCTTGAAGCGATTTTCGTAGTTGAAGGACATACGCTTTACACAATCACCATCGTGGAGCCACAGAACGGCACCGTAACGGGCGATGGCGTTTATGAGGAGGACTCCACGGCAACGCTCATCGCCACACCAGCCGAGGGCTACCATTTTGTGAAATGGAGCGACAATGTCGCCAACTACAAACGTGAGATTGTGGTTAAGAGCGACACAACGCTTGCAGCAGTGTTCGAAATCAACCATTACACCGTCAGCGTGGCCGCAGCCGACAACGGAACAGTCAGTGGTGCAAAAACTTACAGTCATGGCGATAATGTGAAGATTGTGGCCACCCCTGACAACGGCTACCACTTTGCAGCCTGGAGCACAGGCGAGACAGCCGACACTCTCAAATTCGTGGCTACAAAAGACACGGTCTTCACTCCGTCGTTCGAAATCAACCGCTACAAGGTCAGCGGCGTAGCCGAGAACGGCTCCATCAGCGGTCTGCGCACCTATAACCACGGCAGCGAGGCTAACCTTTCGGCCTATCCCGAAACGGGCTATCACTTTGTGAAATGGGCCGATGGCGAGACAAACACTAATCGCTCATTGATAGTCACTTGCGACACATCATTTAAAGCATTGTTTGAAATAAACACCTACAAAGCCACAGTTGCCGAGAGTGAGCACGGCAAGGTGAGCGGCGCTGGAGAGTACACCCATGGTCAGACAGCCTCGTTCACCGCCACTGCCGACGCTGGCTATCAGTTCCTCTTCTGGAGCGACGGCGGCACTGCCAACCCGCGCACTATCAGGATGACTCAGGATGTTGATGTCCGCGCCGTATTCTCGCTCGAAGGTCACAGCGCATTCAACGTTGGTGTAGGCACCAGCGGCAACGGCACAGTAACGGGCGGTGGCCTCTACATCGAGGGTGAGACAGCGACACTCACCGCCAAGCCAAGCAGCGAGGCTTACCACTTTGTTGAGTGGAACGACGGCAACAAGGAGAATCCGCGCAAAGTGGTGGTTGACAAGGCTCTGAACTTCACCGCAACCTTCGCCATCAACACCTACACCATCAAGGCATCTACGCATGAGAGCGAGGCCGAGCGCGGCACCGTAACAGGCGGCGGCACCTACACCTATGGCTCAACGGCTACCTTACGCGCCACACCTGCCGAGGGCTACCGCTTTACAAGTTGGAGCGACGATGATGTCTATAACATTAAATTCATTGAGGTTAAGGAGGATATGACGTTTACGGCTCACTTCGCACCTGCTGTTGGTGTCGATTATGTCTATGTCGATGTTCATGACACTTTGGTTGTCACCGACACACTGAAAGTTCAGGAATACCTGAAGGAGTATGTGCGCGACACCATCACTGTCGAGAAGGTTGTCGAGAAGATTGTCCGCGACACCGTAACCATCGAGGGCACGGGCAACGACACCGTTTATGTGCATGATAAAGTTTACACCAACGATACGATTTATGTCCACGATACCATCTACATCACCAAAACCGACACCGTCTATCTGCAGACCTCGGCACGCCAGGCCTCAGCGGTGAACATGAGTGTCTATCCGAACCCCACATCGTCGTTCGTCACCGTGAACGCCGACAGCGAGTTCTCATTCATCCTCACCAACGCCTCGGGCAAGGTTCTCCGCAAGGAGGAAAACGAACAATCATACATTCTCGACCTCTCGGAATATCCGGCAGGCATCTATATGCTCACCACCTCAGATGGCGTAACGCATAAGATTGTGAAGAAATAGAAGGATTATAAATGATTGATTTTCATGTAGAGACGTGCCATGGCGCGTCTCTACGTGTTTTAGGGCGCGTCTCTGCGTGTTTTTATGGGCGGCATCGCATTCGGAATTAACACAATTCCACCACGGAAAACGCGGAAAGCACGGAAATTTTGCCACCTGGCGGTGGCTGTGTGTTTTTATCGCTTCGCGAGAAATTGGAATAAAATTTTGTAGAAAATTTATAAAAAATTAATAGTTAGGATTTTTTAATTACGAATTACGAAACTGAAATTTAAACTTGTTAAACCCGTTAAACTTTAAACATTCCCCAGTTCACCAATTTCTGTTGTCTGTAGTCCGTAGTCCGTAGTCCAAGGTTTAATCATTAACCACTAATCATTAACAATTGTCTGTAGTCTTCTATTTATTTTCGTCGTTCATATAAACCAGAAACCATTTACCGTCAATTAGTTCGAAGCGGCACTCGGTGAATAGGCCTGCGCTGTCAATCCAAACTTTCTGGGTGAAAGTGGTTTCGGTTTTCGAGTAGGTGGCTCTGTATTTGTTTTTGTCTACATCGTAGACGCGGGTTTTCATCATGTGCCAGTTTTGAGGCGTCCATTTAGATGAGTTGTCCAGAGTGTGGTAGCCGCCTTGGAGCGGAAACTTGATGCGCGACAATTGGAACGTGCTATCAGTGTGGAATCGGTCGTAGAACTTGTCGAAATTCTCAACCTTCGATTTCTTTTTGGGCGCAACGGCGGTCGTTGCCGAACTGTTTCCGTCGGTTGGTGTTTTCTTTGTGGTCGATGTCGATTTGCAACCAACAATAGCAACGCAACAAATCAGAATGTAAAGCAGACGTTTCATAAGTCAGAAATTGAAAGTTGAAATTTAACAAACAATTGGATAAATCCTACTGATTAAAGATTTAGTTACCTGCAACGGCGCCAACCGGATGTGCCGTAAACAACAAAAGCCCCCCGTTTGCGGCGAGAGGCTCTAATATCGTTTGAAAAATTCGGCTTATGCCAATGCGTTCACGTGCAAAGCCAAACTTGATTTCAAGTTAGAAGCTTTGTTCTTGTGAATGATGTTGTTCTTTGCAAGTTTGTCGAGCATAGCATTTACTTTCGGAAGCATTGCTTCTGCATCGGCCTTTACAGTCGTAGCGCGCAAATCGCGGACAGCGTTGCGGGCTGTTTTGGCATAGTACCTATTGTGCTCGTTGCGAGTTTCGGTCTGACGAATTCTTTTCTCTGATGACTTATGATTTGCCATAATGCTTTAAATATTTTTAAAAATCCTGTAGTCGGTAGGGGATTCGAACCCCTATGGCAAGAATGAAAATCTTGAATCCTAACCCTTAGATGAACCGACCATTAAAAAAAAGAACTTGCTAAATCCCTTTGAATTTTAGCGGTGCAAACATACTACATTTTTTCTAATAAAAAACCGTGACGGCAAATTTTTCTTCAAATATTGGAATTCGATGATTATCAATTTTTTCCGATGCCATCATCTGCATAAAAACTGTTAATTGTGGCTGCAACGCCATCTACATCTTTTTACAATTTTCAACTTCCAACTAATAACTTATCTTTGCCAATTACAAAAAATATGTGAGTATGGCATTCTTCAGTTTACCCGGCACACGCCGGTTCAATTATAAGCCGCTGTTCTACAACGAGCAGGACGAGAAACGGCGCGAGCGTCACGAGCGCATTGAGCGCGAAGTGAGAAGCGAACGTGGCGAGAGCAACGATGAAGCGCCAAACTTCATTCATTTTGCCCGCAAGCAGCGGCAGAAGTCGAGCAAACGCGTGCTGATAATCTTTCTGGCGCTTGCGGCTGTGTATTTCTTTCTGCAACAACGTTTTCTGCGATAATCTATGGCCGACATCATCAATCTTCTGCCCGACCATGTGGCCAACCAAATTGCCGCCGGTGAAGTTGTGCAACGCCCGGCTTCGGTGATTAAGGAACTGGTTGAGAACTCGGTCGACGCCGGCGCAACCAAAATACAGGTGATTGTGAAGGACGCGGGAAAAACGCTCGTTCAGGTCATCGACAATGGTTGCGGAATGTCGGCCACCGACGCTCGGATGTGCTTCGAGCGCCACGCCACATCGAAGATTCAGAAGGCATCGGATTTGTTTGATATTCAGACGATGGGCTTCCGTGGTGAAGCCATGGCGTCGATTGTGGCCATTGCCACCGTTGAAATGCGCACGCGCAAATACGGCGACGAGATGGGCACGCTGATTCGGATGTCGGGGTCGGAAGTGGAAACGCAAGAGCCAACCGCCTGCCCCAACGGCACCAACATCATGGTCAAGAATCTGTTCTACAACGTGCCGGCACGCCGCAAATTCCTGAAATCGGACAGTTACGAGATGGGACTTGTGACCGAAGAGTTCTACCGCGTGGCGCTGGCTCACCCCGACATTGAGATGTCGCTGACGCACAACGGCGTAGTGATGCTGAACTTGTCGGCATCGAACACCATGAACCGCATTTTGGGCGTGGCCGGCAAATCGATGAGCAAATATTTGTTGCCGATTGAGTCGGAAACATCGATGGCGAAAATAAAGGGCTACGTGGGCACCCCCGAATGCGCCAAAACCAAAGCCGACCAATATTTTTTTGTCAATCATCGGTTTATGAAGCATGGCATATTTGCCCGCGCGGTGCAGAAAGCCTACGACAATCTGCTGCCGGCCGGCAAAAATCCAACGTTTTTCATCTACATCGATGTTGAACCGTCGACCATCGACATCAACATCCACCCCACAAAAACCGAAATAAAATTCGAGAACGAGCAGGCCATGTGGCCGATACTGATGAGCACCGTGAAGGAGGCGCTGGGCAAGTTCAGCGTGGGTCCGGCCATCGATTTCGACATTGAGAACAGAATTGAGATTCCCACTTTCAGCAAATCGGACACGGTTGTGCCGCCGCAGATTCACTACAACGCGGGCTACAATCCGTTCGAGAGCACCAAAAGCAGCGGAACGACGCATCAGGCCACTTTCCGCAGCCGCATGTCGGAAAACACCGACTGGCAGAAACTCTACGGCGAGTTTGAAAGCAATCGGGCCACCGACAGCAATCAGTCTGAAAATCAAAATAATAACGAAGGCGTTCAGCAGCAACTCAATCTGGGAACCGACGGCGGGCAGGCGACTGCATCGGCGGGCAGGTTCTTCCAACTGAAGGGCAAATACATTCTGACAAGCGTCAAATCGGGGCTGATGGTGATTGACCAACATCGCGCCCACGAGCGCATTCTGTTCGAAAAAATGCTGCGGCGCACAACCGACGAAGGCGCGTCGCAACGTCTGCTCTACCCCGAGCGGCTCGACCTGAACCTGAAGGACACCGACCTGTTCCGCCAAATGATTCCCGAACTCGAGAAACTTGGCTTCGAAATCAACGAGTTGGGCGGCAACAGTTTCTCTGTGTCGGCGGTTCCGGCCACGTTCCCCGAAAAAGACCTGAAAGACTGGGTGAACTCAATGCTGATGCTGACTGGCGAAGAATACATTGCCATGAAGGACTCGATGACCGAAAGCATTGCCGCATCGCTGGCGTCGCAGATGGCCATCGGCTACGGACGGACGCTCTCGCAGGACGAGATGGCCGACCTGAACGCTCGGCTCTTTGCCTGCAGCATGCCCAATTACACGCCGTCGGGGCGGCCCGTTTTGGCCATCATCAGCAACGACGACATCGACAAACTATTTAAGTAAACAGTTAATATGCAAGGATATAGAACACCGTTGTTCGGCAATTTGCCACCTGTAATCAAAAACCTGCTGATTGCAAACATTGTGGTTTTTCTGGCCGACCAACTGATATCGGCAAAATTTGGCGTCGACATCGGCAACTGGCTGGCACTGCACAATTTCCAATCAGACTATTTCTCACCAATTCAGATAGTTACCTACATGTTCATGCACGGCAACGTGGCGCACATCTTCTTCAATATGTTTGCGTTGGTGATGTTCGGACGAGTGCTCGAGCAGGTGTGGGGCGGCAAGCGGTTTCTGATTTTCTATCTGGTGACTGGCATCGGCGCCGCGCTGTGCCAAAACGTTGTGGGCTACGTCACATTGGCTGGTTTTCACGATGAGATTGCAGCGTTCATCAATGCCCCCGACCCCGAACTGTTCACGCGGCTCATCCGCAGCAATCTCGACCACCCCGCAAAATGGGTGAACGACCTGATTGCCGAATATTCGGCATCGCCCGACAACGCTCAACTGCGTGGACTTGCAGTGCAGACGGCCACAAAACTTTTCGGCGAGTTTGTCAACGTGCCGACGGTGGGCGCTTCGGGCGCGGTATTCGGTGTGCTGCTGGCCTTCGGAATGATGTTCCCCAACGTGCAACTGATGCTAATCTTCCCGCCCATCCCAATCAAGGCAAAATGGTTTGTGCTGGGTTACGGACTGATTGAACTGATGGCGATAATTGTCCCGGCAGCCAACGACAATGTGGCGCACTTCGCACACCTTGGCGGAATGCTGTTCGGTTTTCTGCTGATTCGATACTGGAACAAGCGGATTGATACGAATGGGGATATATTTATTTAAGGTGTTGGGTATTGGGTGTAAAGTATAAAGTGTAAAGTATAAGTAGGGACGTCACAATGTGGCGTCCGCAAACGTAGGGACACACTGTGTTTGTCAGAAACAATGTAGGGCTGTCACAATGTGGCAACCAACAAAGACAATAAATGGCAAAGATGAAGTCGAAAAACAAAAATCTGAAATCTAAAATCTCAACGCTATCAGTGTTCAAGATGATGGCTGCGGCTGCTATTTGTCTGCTGGCAACTGGCGCTGCGGCGCAGGACGGCTTCACCACTGCAAAATCGGGGTTGCAATACCGAATCGATAACCCTGGCAACAGCCGTCACCCGCAAAAGGGCTGGCGCGTGTGGCTCGAGTACACCGGACGGCTTGACGACGGCACTGTCTTCGGCTCGACCGACGAAACAGGCAACATCGACATCTGGCTGGGACAGGGACAAGTGATTAAAGGTTGGGAAGAAGCGCTGCCGATGATTGGCGAAGGCGGCCGCATCAGTCTGATTGTGCCGCCGCATCTGGGCTACGGCGACATTGACACCTATGACGTGCCGCGCAACTCAACTCTGCACTTCGACATAAAAATGATTCAAGCCGACAGTTTTCCGGCCATTGCGCCCTTCCCCACCAAAGGTTTGAAAGCGCAAAAACTGGCTGGTGGCATCCGTCGCTACACCATCGACCCCGGAAATGGCAGTCCGGCGCGGGCTGGCGACAACGTGTATGTGCACTATACCGGCTGGCTGCCCGACGGCACCATCTACACATCGACGCGCAACACTGGCGACCCGCGGCGATTCACGGCTGGCGCAGGCGAGACTTTTGAAGGCATGGACACCGCCCTGCTCTCAATGGCCGAAGGCGCGCGATGCAGATTTGTGATTCCCAACAAGTTGGCTTTTGGCGAAGAAGGCTACGGCAACCGCATTCCGCCCAAAACCGACATCACGCTCGACATTGAAATGGTGCGCATAACGCGCGAGATAAAAGTTGAAAAATGGAATGCCGCTGGCCGCGACACACTCTCAACTGCAAGTGGTCTACGCTACATTGTTTTTGAACCTGGCATCGGCCCGATGATTAAGAACCGAAGCATTGTAACGGCCCACTATTCAGTCTACCTGCCTGATGGCAAACTGATTGACTCATCGGTGAAACGCGAGCAGCCCATCCGCTACCCTGTGGGTGCAGGGCTCATCATCGAAGGTTGGGAAGAAGCGTCGCTGCTGATGCGCAACGGCTCACGCTTCCAACTGATTGTGCCCGCCAGTCTTGCCTACGGCGACGAAGGCCAACCACCATTGATTCCCGCCAACAGCGATTTGATTTTCGATGTTGAAGTTTTGGATGTGATTGAGTAACAGAAAGTTTGCTCACCTACTCCATCAGGCTGGGCTGCATATCAACAAGTTTGTAGACTCGATCGCCACGGCGGACAATATCGGTCACGGCAATCGACAGTGCTTGCCCTTTAACGGCTTCGTCCACGGGTTTTAAATCCACGCGCATCTCGCTGATTGTGTGTTCGTAAACACCTGTTGTCTCGCCCATTATGAGCAGTTGGTCGCCAGTGTTCAGTGAGCCGCTTTCGAGTGTTATCTCGGCCACGTTCAGTTTGGTGAAGAAGTTGGTACAGCGGCCCACGTATTCCTTGCGCTTGGTAGCCTTTGAGCCGTACACACCCGACCACTCGCCCAATCGGCGGCCTAAATAATATCCATCCCAAAATCCGCGGTTGAACACAGTTTTGAGTCTGTCAATTTGTTCATCGATAAGTTGTTGGCTGAACGTGCCGTCGCATATTGCATCGATGGCGCGGCGGTAACTCTCGACTACCGTTTTCACATATTCCGCCCCGCGGGCACGGCCTTCAATCTTCAGCACGCGCACGCCGGCACGCAGCACACGGTCCAAAAACGGCAGGGTGCAAAGGTCTTTGGGCGACATGATGTATTTGTCGTCGATGAGCAATTGCTGACCTGTCTCGCAGTCGGTGACTTCGTAGCCGCGGCGGCACGGTTGGAAGCACTGTCCGCGGTTGGCCGAACGCCCGTATTGGTGCAGACTCAAATAACATTTACCTGAAATGGCCATACAGAGCGCGCCGTGTGCAAACACTTCAATCTGAACAAGTTCGCCCTTCGGCCCGCGAATGTTCTGCTCGGCAATGGCTTTGGCAATTGCTGCCACTTGATCAAGGTTCAGTTCGCGGGCGGTAACCACCACATCGCAGAACTGCGCAAAAAACCGCACGGCTTCTACATTGGTGATATTCAATTGTGTAGACGCGTGCACTTCAACGCCTTTCGAGCGCGCATATTGCAGCACCGACAGGTCGCAGGCGATGATGGCCGTCAGTCCGGCTTCGGCAGCGGCATCAACAATGCTGCGCATCAGGTCGAGTTCGGTGTCGTAGATGATGGTGTTCACCGTCAGGTACGATTTCAGGCCGTGTTCCTTGCAGATGCCCACAATGCGGTGCAGGTCGCCAATGGTGAAGTTGTTGGCCGAATGCGACCGCATATTCAGATTCTCGACACCGAAATAGATTGAGTTTGCTCCCGCCTGAATGGCCGCCGCAAGCGACTCGTACGAGCCCACCGGCGCCATAATCTCAATGTCGTCGCGACTGAATTCCGTTCCAAAAACCGTCTGCATATCTGATTTACTGATTAATTGACTAATTGATTGACTGATTGATTGATTAACTGAATGATTGAATTAGTGAATTTATGGCTTGTAGCGCGATGCGTTGAGCACCATCTGATAGTCGTTTTCGCGCATCAACTCCTGAATCGTAACTTTCGGATTATGTTTTAGATACGATTTAACAATCTGATAGCCAATCCACTGCCCCACTCCTCCAGGCGACTTTTGCGAGAACGATGCCGTGAACGGAGCAGGCGCCACCATTCGGTTTATCTCTTTGGTCGATGTGCTGAAAAGCGCGTCTTTCTCCACCATCGAGAGCCACATCGGCTGCTCATTGCGACGGCACCAGTCGAACTGCTGCTGCGTGTAGCCCCATTTCAGCGTGTCGGGCGCGATGGGCAGCAGAGCATCGAGCAAAACATGTATCTTGCCGTAGTAGAGCATCTGCGAAATCAAATTGTCGTCTTTCGGCGCATACTCAAATTCCGTCAGGCACAAGGCCAGCACCGCATCGGTGGCAATTTTCTGCGGATGCATATTGCGCTGCAGATAGACTGGGGTGCGCAACATCTGATAGTATTTGTGATTGATTCCCAGATATTTATCAAGACTAATGCTGATTACTCCCGAATCAGCCACAATGTTCTGATTGAAGCCCGAAATGTGAGTATATACCTTTGGTAATTCAATATTTGGGAACAGCACAGCAAAGCGTGCCCACGCTTCCGAAAGTTCGCGTTCGAAGGTCAGTTTGCCCGTGCCAAAGATACGATTCACCTCGCGGTATGAGCCGCGGATGTCTGGGTCGGTCAGGAACGAAGCAAGTTTGCGGTCGTAATCGAGTTGGTTGGTGCCTCCAATGCAGATAACCCGCTGATTATAAAGGTCGAAGAATCGGCCATATTTTGTTTCCATCTGCGGCACGCACTGCCACACACTGTCGGGCGAAATAGCGAATAAGTCCTGTTCAAATCGCTGAATATCAATATCTTTATATGTGCCGTTAATGTCAATGCCCTTGCTACCGCAACTGGCAACAAGCACACACACGGCGGCTTGAACCCAAAGAGTTTTGATATTCATTTTCAGCGACATACCTAGGCTAATTATCGGATAAGTTCCATTTTCGACACAAGCGTTTCAACAAATTCGGTCAGCGGCTTTTTCACCATCACTGACATGAGCGCGTTGACATCAGCATCGAGCGTGACCTTGACAGCCGTTTCGGTGCCGTGATACTCTTTCAGTTGAATCCACATTGTAAACCGCAGCGGCGACTCCGAACTCTCGATTTTCAGCAAATTGTTAGGTTCGCGCTCAACAATTCGCATTCCAAAACGGCCTGCCTTGTCAATAGTGAAAGTGCAAGAGTCGGCTGTCGCCTCAACATCCTTAATCTTGTCGTTCTGCGGCAGCATGGTTGTGTTGATGCGGCTAAAGTCTGATATTAAAGGAAATACGCGATCAGGTGTTGCGTAAATGTGTCCGATTCGGCTCTCAATTCTCATATCTGATTTTTTTCGACAAAGGTAAGAAAATTGAATTGTTGGCCGTCCAAAAAAAATAGGCGGCCACTCCCGACCGCCCGTGCAACTAAATGAAAAAACGTTTGATGTTTAGCATCGACTAATAGACGACAGTTTAGCCGCAAAGGTTGCGTGCGCATCAGGCCAATATTCCTCAGTTTGATAACAAATCTATTATCAACGTGGAGTTCAAGGACTAGTCCAGACAACTTCAATCATAATTTATTGCAATTCAATCATCTAAAACTTGATTTTTATCATTTTTTTCGGCGATTTAACCACAAATAAAAAAATCATGGCAAAAAACACTGATATATATCATTTTTTGATTGAAAAATTATATCTTTGCCATAATAAGTGATTTTTGATTTAAAACTCGCAAAAATAGTTATGAAACAGTCATTTAACGCATTCTTATCATTGGCACTGAGTTCCATTATTATGATGGGTTGCAGCAATGATGGAAATAAAAAAACAAAAAATGCTGCATCAGAGATTGATGAAGTGTCGATTACTCAAATAATTGAGGACCTTGAAAACGTCCCGACACCGACATCGATTGACCTGATGAAAATGGTGAACAGCCTGGGTGTTAGTTATGTATTTGACGCAACAAACAGCCTGGCCAATCAGGAAAACTATCTGAGCACCAAACAGAAAGCCTTGAATCTTGGTGTTTACGCAGCCGACTTAAGTTATGAGGTTGCCTATCAGCGCAAAGCCGAAACCGAGGAGTATCTGAAATGCATCTTGGAAATGGCTAGCGACTTGAACATCAGCATTGATGCAAGTCAGATTTCCGACAAATTCCAGAACAACATCAACAATGTTGAGGAACTGACCACGGTTGTCAAGGATTTGTTTAAAGATTCACAGTACATTCTGAACCAGACAAGTCAGACCGAAACGGCACTTTTGTTCCTGATCGGCAGTTGGGTTGAGAGCGCCTACATCTGCATTACAGCATCTGATTTGGCATCGAACAACATGGAATTCATCAAAGTGGCAGTCAGCCATTTCGAGTATTCTTCTACCATCCTCAAATATCTTGATGGTCGGAAAGACAACTCTGACTTTACCGAATTCTACGAGACTCTCAACAATCTTCAAACTCCTATTGAGTCATTGAAGGCCGACATGAACAATTCGGAAAAATTTGAGGCTGTAGCCAGCATAATCAAGAGCATGCGCAATGCCATTGTATAATCTGACTTACACATATATAATATAAAAGCGGCGTAAATGCCGCTTTTTTTTGCTATTGACCACAGCAAAAAACTGACACAATTTATCCAAAATATGTAAATTTGTCAGTCTTTAAAGAAAACAATATGGACTTACAGCAAGTCAAGCAACGATTCGGAATAATCGGCAATGCCGAAGGGCTGAACCGCGCCATTGAGCGCGCAATTCAGGTGGCACCAACCGATTTGACCGTGCTGGTCACAGGCGAGAGCGGCACCGGCAAGGAGACATTTCCGAAGATTATCCACCAATACAGTTCGCGCAAGCATGGCGAATATATTGCCGTCAACTGCGGAGCTATTCCCGAAGGCACCATCGACTCTGAACTGTTCGGACACGAGAAGGGCGCGTTCACCGGGGCGCACGAAGCGCGGAAAGGCTATTTTGAAGTGGCCGACAATGGAACAATCTTCCTCGACGAAGTGGCCGAGATGCCACTGTCGACTCAGGCGCGGCTGCTGCGTGTGCTGGAGAGCGGTGAGTTTATCCGCGTAGGATCGTCGAAAGTACAGAAAACCAATGTGCGGGTGGTGGCGGCAACCAACGTGAATGTGCTTCAAGCTGTTGAAATGGGCAAATTCCGCGAGGACCTCTACTACAGACTGAACACCGTGCCAATCAAGATTCCGCCTCTTCGGGAACGTCCGGGCGATATCTATCTGCTATTCAGAAAATTCACCTCTGATTTTGCCGACAAATTCCAGATGCCATCGCTGTCGCTTACTCCTGACGCACGAGCCATGCTGGAGCGTTTCCGCTGGCCAGGCAACGTCAGACAGTTGAAAAACATCACCGAGCAACTATCGATTCTTGAAGAGAACCGCACCATAACGGCAGAAACATTGCGCAACTATCTGCCAGAAAGCGAAGAGGCACACTTGCCAGCACTGATTGAACGCGACGAGGAACAGTCGTTCTCTTCAGAACGCGAGATATTATATAAGGTGTTGTTCGATATGAAAAATGACGTGAACGACCTGAAAAAACTTGTCCACGACCTGATGGAACAAAAAGGTGACCACGCGCAGATTTCAAAAGACCATGCCCGCATCATCCAGAGTATCTACTCCGACCAAAAGACAAACTATGGCGATGCCGACGGCTCACCTATGATCATAACTCACCATGCCGAGCCGCAAAACTCTCATATTCAAGACACTGAAGAATTTGTTGAAGAGTCGTTGTCGCTTGAAGACAAAGAGGTTGAGATGATTCGCAAAGCCCTGCAGCGGCACAACGGCAAGCGCAAATATGCTGCTGAGGATTTGGGAATTTCGGAGCGCACGCTTTATCGGAAAATCAAAGAACATAATCTTGAATGACAAATGGTTAGAAATAGAATTATAGTTCTTTTAGTGTCAATTATCGCGCTGACAGGCTGCACCATGAGTTACTCATTTACAGGTGCGTCGATTCCTGCCGATGCGAAAACTGTCTTTGTGGCCGACTTCAGAAATGTGGCACCCCTCGTAAATCCGTCGCTGAGCAACGAACTAACTGAGGCTCTGAAAGATAAGTTTCTTCGACAGACATCGCTGAAACTTGGTGACGAAAACGCCGATCTCTATTTCGAAGGATCGATAACAAGTTACGGCACGCAGCCTGTGGCCATAAAAAGTGGCGATGTGGCTGCCCAAAACCGCCTGACAATCGGAATTAAGGTGAAATTTGTGAACAAAAAAGACAAAACAGCTAATTTCGACACGTCGTTTTCGCGCTATGAGGATTACGACAGCCAAAACAGCCTTGTTGAAGTGGAGGCTGAACTTGTGAAGGCAATCATCGAGAGTTTGGTCGACGATATATTTACTAAAGCCGTTGTCAACTGGTAATTTAGGCAGAAATGGACAAAAGCAAACTGATGATGTATATGCAAAATCCCGAACTTCTGGGCGACCGCAATTTGCCCGAATTTAAGGAACTGGTTGATGAATACCCGTGTTTTCAGTCGGCCAGAATGCTGTATGTCAAGAATTTGCGAAACCAAGGCTACTCGAATTACGGCAAGGCGCTGCGCGAGACTGCCGCTTTTGTCACCAACCGCACCAAGTTGTTCTTCCTGCTCGACGAGCGCGTCATCATAAAGCACGACGCTGCGCCCGACCAGATTGAAGCCGAAGCAGAAGTGTTCGATTTTACGAAACTTGCCGAACTGACAGGATTTGGAAAGAAACCATCGGCTGCAGAAAAGGCCAAATCAGAACTCAATAAACTGATTGAAAACGAGACAACTGTGCAGCCGTATTTCGCTAATCTGAGCGACACCTTTGATCTGGACGATTTCCGCCAAACATTCGGGAATAAAAACAAACCGGCAGAGAAAACCAAAGAAGAACGCCACGCCAAACTGCTCGACAATTTCAAAGGTTTCGATCTGAAACCCGAAGAAGTTAATGAAAATCAAACAGTTGGAGCCGACCTTGCAATTAAAAGTTCCACTGAAAGCACCGACCTGATGTCGGATACTCTGGCACAGATATATTTCAAAACAGGAGCGTACGAAAAGGCACTGCTCATGTATGAAAAATTGTGTTTGAATTATCCAGAAAAAAACGCTTACTTTGCGGCTCGAATTAAAGAAATAAAGGAAATTATTAACAATAAATAACTTAAAGAAATGTTTACAATTATCACAGTTCTTGTATTTTTTGTCTGCATCTTAATGATACTCATCGTGTTAGTACAAAACTCGAAGGGCGGCGGTCTGGCATCGAATTTCAGCAGCGCCAATCAGGTTATGGGTGTCCGCAAGACCACCGATTTCCTTGAAAAAGGAACGTGGACACTGGCAGGTGCTCTGCTTGTTTTGTGCATTCTGGCATCGGCATTCATTCCGCGCGGCGGAGCCGAAGTTGAAGGCAGCATGCTTCAAGAGAAGATCGAGGAGTCTCCCGAGTCATTTATGGGCAACTTCCCGACTGCAGCACCAGCAGCCGACGAGACTGCCGAATAAGATTCGGATACAAAAAATCACACAAAGAAGCCAGCCTGCAGGTTGGCTTTTTTTGTGCCTTCATAATTTCTTTCAAGGCCATTCGTTGTGTGTTGTCAACCTACAGAAAATGATATTTTTGCCTTGAAAACTGCTAAAGAAAATGGCCGGCATCTACATTCACGTTCCGTTCTGCAAGCGAAAATGCGGTTACTGCAATTTCTATTCCACTACACGCTTGAAATTGAAAGACAGTTATTTGCAAGCCTTGAAAAAGGAACTGGAGAAACGGTGCCATTATCTGAACGGCGAGGCAGTGCAGACCATCTATTTTGGCGGAGGAACACCATCGCTGCTCGAACCCGCAGAGATTCAGTCGGTTATCGACACAATAAAGAAACTGCACGCTGTGGCGCCCGATGCCGAAATCTCAGTTGAGGCCAACCCCGACGATTTGACACCGGCTTACATCGACCAACTTGCGCAGACCTCAGCCAATCGCCTGAGCATCGGCATTCAGTCGTTCGACGATGAAATGCTGGCGCTGATGAACCGCCGCCACACTGCGCAGCAGGCCATTAATGCCGTCAGCAACTGCCAGCAGGCCGGATTCGGCAACATCAGTGTTGATTTGATTTATGGCCTGCCCCAAATGACAGCCGCCGATTGGCAGCGACAACTCGACATGGTTGCCGGGCTCGGCGTACAGCACCTGTCGGCTTACCATCTGTCGTATGAGGAAGGCACGGCTTTCGGACTGAAACTCAAGCGCGGACAACTTTCGGAAGTATCGGAAGATGAGAGTCTTGCACAATTTGAAATTCTGACTGCTTGGGCCCAATCGGCTGATTTTGAACATTATGAGATTTCAAACTTCGCCCGTCCGGGATTCCGCTCGCGCCACAATTCAAGTTATTGGAACCGAACCATCTATCTTGGCGTTGGCCCCGCAGCGCACTCCTACAACCGCACCACCCGCAGTTGGAACACCTCCAACACTACCGAATACATTAAAGGAATTGAGTCGGACAGTTGCGTGAGCGAAGAAGAAAAACTTTCGCCATCCGACATTTTCAACGATTACGTGATTACCGCCCTACGCACATCGTCGGGCATTGATATGGATTATCTGCAAAGTGAGCAACCGCGCCAGATGGTTGAATATCTGCGCCAACAAGCAGAAAGTTTTTTGGCTGCTGGCAAACTCGAATACTCGGCCAACCACCTGAAACTCACCCACAGCGGAATCTTCATTTCCGACGAGATTATGGAATCGCTGATTGTGGTGTGAATTTAGTTTTTAAACGTAAGTTTGGGGGGATGCAGAGCGCAGCATATTTTTTCACATTTTCCAATAATTCAACAATTAAAATCCACCTCACATATCGTTGAAAAAACTAAATTGCCAACAAATTTTAAAAACATGAATTTTAAATATCTACAAAATGAAGCACAACACACTACGTAACAGCGTTTTAGGTTTGGCTGCCGTTTGCGGCGCAGCCTTCTGCACATCGTGCGGCAACTCGGCAGTCAACATAGCCGAAGCACCGCTCACAACGCCCGGCAACCCATTTCTGCCACTTTGGGAGCACATTCCCGACGGCGAACCTTACGTGTTTGAAGACCCCGACAATCCGGGCCAGCAGCGCGTTTACATCTACGGCTCGCACGACAGCCGCTTGACCGACTACTGCGGCCGCGAACTTGTGGTTTGGTCGGCATCGGTGGACAACCTGATGGAGTGGCGCTACGACGGCGAGATTTTCAGCGTGAACACGAATGCCAACGGTGAGTTGCTTCGTCCTGACAGCGTTGCCGACGTGCTCTTTGCACCCGATGTTACGCTGGTGACCAACGCAGACGGCACGAAAACATACTACCTCTACCCCAACAACCAGGCCGGTGGCCGCAACGGAATGGTGTGCAAAAGTGCCCGTCCCGACGGGCCGTATGAGGTTTGCAACTGGAGCAAAACAAACCCGAACTTGGCTGACGGCGTTCTGCAGTTCGACCCAGCTGTGTTTGTTGACGACGACGGAAAGATTTACGGCTACTGGGGCTTCAACCGCTCGTATGGCGCCGAACTCGACCCTGCCACAATGGCAACTGTGAAGCCGGGAACGAAAATCGTTGAGGATATGGTTTCTGGACGTATGCAGGAAGGTGTGTTCAGCTTCTTCGAGGCATCGTCGATCCGCAAGATAAAAGACAAATATGTGTTCATCTACAGCCGATTCTCGAAAGAGGGCGAGTTTGGTCTGCCACTGTCGAACTACACTTTGGCTTACGCTTACGGCGATAATCCGCTTGGCCCCTGGACCTACGGCGGCACCATCATCGACGGCCGCGGCCGCGAAGTGAATGAACAGGGCGACACCATCGCTTCGGCCACCATCGACGGCAACACCCACGGCAGCATCTGCGAGATTAACGGACAATGGTATGTGTTCTATCACCGCCAGACAGGCCTCAACGAGTACGCCCGCCAGGCAATGGTTGCGCCCATCACCGTGAAGGTTGAGGAAGGCAAGGGCGGCAAGGTTGAAATCAGCGAGGGCGAGTACACATCGGAGGGTTTCGCGCTCAACGGACTGAACCCATTTGAGCGCCACTCTGCCGGTATAGCCTGCTGGTATACAGGTCCGAAAAAAGCCATTCACAACTGGCCGAACAACACATTCTTCGGCTCGTATGTGGCCGCCAGCTACGGCGACACCGATAAGTTTGAGGCGCCTTACGACATCCGCAACAACACCAACTGTGTGGTCAACAATACCGATGGCTCGATTGTGGGCTATAAGTACTTCAATTTTGAGGCTGAACGTCTGGCCAACAAAGCAAATCTGATGCTTTGCCTGAATCTTGTTCCCGAGGGCATTGACGGCACTATCGAAGTAATGATGGACCGTCCGTGGACATCGCAGGGCGGCAAGAAGATTGGAGAGATTGCGCTGAAGGCCAATATGCCGAAGGAACTCCGGACAATGGCGATTGGGATCTCGAAAGAGGCACAAGAGAATTATCTCGCAGGCAAGCACGCCATCTACTTCGTTTTCAAGTCAGACACCAAGGAGAAATCGCTCTGCACGCTCACCGATTTCATCTTCACGTTTGATAAATAAGAAATAGGATTATAAGCATGGAGAAGCCCGACCGGTTGGTCGGGCTTCTCTGTTGATAGTGATGGGGAAATGCTTTTCGGACAAAAAATGCCAAAATGTCAGCCATCCTCCCTTTGTTGCTAATTACCTATCCTTAAACTAAATACACAACTGCTCACCAAATTGTGTGACACAGTGCCAACCGGCAGGTGGCAGATTGGCACGAAAAAGCGGTTGTATCGGCTTTGGCACAGATTGTGATAAATGGCGCAGCGGCTTTAGTGGCCGAAATTTGAAAACATTACTAATTTAAATATCATTTAAAATGGCAAAAGAATTAAAAGGA
>JAEEPS010000048.1 GCA_016284875.1 Salinivirgaceae bacterium
AGGTTTCCTATACGAACTAAATAATAAAAAGGAAACAAAATCTATTAAATCAATAGTTTGGGGATACGGGAAAAGGAATAATAAAAAGTACTATGCAAAGGTATATCAAATAGATAATCGTAAATATATTCTGACAGAACACCCACAATGTAAGAACGAAGAAGCTCATATCAAGTGTTTACTTGAATTACTCAAACAGTAAGAATCCACAATAGTTTCCACGTTAAATTTCACATGGGATAGTCTTTTATTACAAAGAATTATAGGTACAGGTTGTTGATTCCTTTCATGAAAAACATCGACCTGTTCTTTTTATTAAAAGAAGGGTGTATGTTGGGTACACAATCTTTCACCTATGGCTAAAAGACCATGCAGATAAATGGAAGAAGAAATATAAGATTTAGGCTTAATGAGAATTGCAACAGCGAATGATTAAATAATTTACAACATGAAAAAGCCCGACTCATTGTCGGGCTTTTTTGATTTTATAACAAATGCAAATTATGATGCCTGAAAACTTGAATCAATAGAAATCCTTCATTACCTCCACCTTCTCAATCTTATCCAATCCTTGCCAGTCCCATATCTCGCGGTCGTGGCCATTGCGGCCTACAATTTGAGAGGTATTCTCGTCCATTCTCGGATTAGGAATATTGCGGAAGTCTTCAACATAATTATAGTATTCATAATCTTTATTCCAAACGTAAGCGTCGAAGTAGTAAGTGGGATCATCGCTGTTGTAGTTTCCAAGACAGATGAGGGCATCAGAATAGCCGTCTTGATTCAAGTCAAAGATAATCACGCGAGCCACCTCATTCAAGTCAAGAGGCTTGCTTGGCAAATCCTTGAACAACTGCTGTAGCGGCATCTCGTAAAACAAAGTCATATCATAACTCCATACACCATCATTCTCTTGCACTTGATTCTCACCTATCCAACGAGGAAAGTATTTCTTATGGTCGTCCATGTCGCCAGAGAGGTCTTCTACATTGTCGTTGTTGACGTCAGGAAGAAATACCAGTTCAGCGATGGCCTCATCTGGCTGTGTTAGGTAGTCTGCCATTGCTGCCATTAAGTTGGTCTCATTCACATTGCCGTCATATTCGTAGCATCTGATGATATTGTGAACGCGCCAGTCGCCATCCTCACGGCAGAATTCAAACTTCTGGCGAACGGACTGAATTGAACTCCAGAGCACAAAATCAACCAAGGCTGTGCCCTTTTCCATGTCCAACTGCAGGAATTTGAGGTCGCGTATCTCAAAATGGTCGGGGTTCTCATCCTGCATTTGAGTCCAAAGGTCATCGTTAAAGAAACCGATATCCGCCGATTTGGCATCTTTCTTTTCAACCGCTGCTGCCATTTCCTTCCAAGTGTGGCAAGCAAAACTTTCAGCACCTTCTTTTTTCTGTGCTTTTAAGTCATACAATTCCTTGATTCGACTTGTAATTTCTTCTTTGACCGCCTCGTCAGATTGTTCCTTGACGCTACCTACAATTTCTTTCTGGTTGGCCGTTGAGTCCGAACTCTCCGTCTGAGCCTTTTTGCCTCCGCAAGCCGAAAATAGCAGCAATGCAATGGCTGATAATAATAGTGTTTGTTTCATGTTTATTGTATTTAAAATCTATTTGTAGCACAAATTTATGCATAATCTCCAAAATCTCAATAAAACCAGCCATAACCGCAAGAAAAAAACATTATGTCCTAAACAAAAACTGCCGCCCCGAAAAAAACTGCGTCATTAAAAGAAAATTTATAATTTGCCGACAATAAAAACCGACGATTATGAATTATATACTCTTCGACGACAGCACTTGGGACGAACTGCTTCCCTTGACCTTCACTCGGCCCGCGGCCGAAATACGTGTGGGCATTCTCACCATTCGCGAGAAGTGGGAAAAATATCTGGCTGGCGAGCCATTGTCGTACTGCACAAGGCCGCATCTGCGGGCAAAGTTCCCAATGACGGTCGCTACCGACAATATTTTCATCAACGGCACGGTGATTCCGACGGCCGAACTGCTGGCCGAACTCGAGGAACTGCAACCTGGGCAGGCGCTGGTGTGCGACGATTCGGTGACGGCCATCCGCTTGGATAAGGCGCAGGCCGAACGCTTCGACCCGACAAAAATCGCCTTCAAAGATTATACGCAGCAAATATCTGAATGCCGTCGCGTTGAGCATCTGTCGGACATTTTCCGCAACAACGGCGACGCCATTGAGCACGATTTCCGCATCATCACCAAAGGGCGCAAATCGGCGCAGTTGAGCGCGACAAACCGCATCATCGGCACGGGCGACATTTTTGTTGAGCACGGCGCGGTGGTTGAGTGCTGCATTCTGAACACCACCAACGGCCCCATCTACATCGGTCGCAACAGCGAGATTATGGAAGGTTCGTGCATCCGCGGGCCGTTTGCACTCTGCACGGGCTCGGTGGTGAAAATGGGCGCGAAGATTTACGGGCCGACAACCGTGGGACCGCACTCGAAGGTGGGCGGCGAACTGAACAACGTTGTGATTTTCGGCAACAGCAATAAGGCTCACGATGGATTTTTGGGCAACACCGTGGTTGGCGAATGGTGCAATTTCGGTGCCGACACCAACTGCTCGAACCTGAAGAACGACTACGCTGAAGTGCGTCAGTGGAACTACCCCGAAGGCAAATTTGTGAAGACCGGACTGCAGTTCTGCGGCCTTGTTATGGGCGACTACAGCCGCACGGCCATCAACACAATGCTGAACACTGGAACGGTGGTCGGCGTGGGCGCAAACATCTATGGCTCAGGCTTTCCGCGAAATTTTGTGCCGTCGTTTATGTGGGGCGGTTCGGCAGGATTCAAGCCCTGTACGCCCGAAACGCTGTGCCAAGTTGCCGAGCGTGTTCTGGCACGCCGCGGCTTGCAGTTGAGCGACATCGACCGCCAACTGATTGCCGACGTCTTCGGCTTGACCGCAAAATACCGTGGAGGGTATAGGGGGTGAAAGGGTTAGAAGTTTAGAAAGTTTTCCCGATAGTTATCGGGGGCTTCGCTGTTGAGAGAGTTTAGTTTCTAAACCTTCTCAACTTTCTCAACAATATAGGTTATATTTCATTGATTATGAGTTCGAAAAAAGAAATAAAGATTGAAGGGATAATGGCGTCGGACGGCGACGGAATGGAGGCGAGTTTTATTCCGATTATGTCGGAAGGCGGCCACCCGAATGAGAGGATTGAGATTCCTGACGAACTGCCAATCCTGCCGCTGCGCAATATGGTTATCTTTCCTGGCGTGCTGATTCCAATCAGCGTCGGGCGCGAAAAATCGCTTGAACTGGTGCGGCAGTCGTACCGAAGGGACAAAATTGTGGGCGCCATTGCCCAACGCGATTTCAACGTGGAGGACCCCAATCCTGAAGATTTGTACAATTACGGCACTATTGTGCAGATTGTCAAGATATTGGAAATGCCCGACAACACCACCACAATCATTGTTCAGGGCAAGCGTCGGTTTGTAATCAACAACTACATTGCGACGGAGCCATACTGCACAGCCAACATTTCCGTCATCGACGAAGTGCTGCCCGACAACAGCCAACTTGCCGAATTTGAGGCTATTACAAGTTCGATTCGCGACCTATCGTCGAAGATAATCCAAATGACGCCTGGAATGCCGAACGAGGCTGTTTTCGCTTTGCGCAACATCGAGAACGCCTTCTTCCTGATAAATTTTGTGTGCGTCAACACCGCCATCAACACCGAGGCAAAACAGGAACTGCTTGAGGAATCGAACGTTTTCAACCGCAGCGTCAGGTTGCTCGAACTGCTGTCGCAGGAAATGCAAAAGGTTCAACTTAAGGAAGATATACAATCGAAAGTGCGGGCCGAACTCAACAAGCAGCAGCGCGAGTTCTTCCTGAACCAACAGATAAAAACCATTCAGGACGAGTTGGGCGGAAACCCTACCGAAAAAGAAGCCAAAAACCTGAAAGACAAGGCGAAGCAGAAAAAGTGGAGCAAGGAAATGGCCGATTATTTCGACAAGGAGATTGAAAAACTGCAACATCTGAACGCCGCTTCGGGCGAATATTCAATCCAACTCAACTATCTGCAAACGCTGCTCGATTTGCCGTGGGGCGAGTACACCGACGACAATTTTGATATGAATCGCGCACGCGAAATACTTGACAGTCAGCATTGTGGACTTGAGAAAGTGAAGGAGCGCATTCTGGAGCATCTGGCCGTTTTGAAACTCAAGGGCAACCTGAAATCGCCCATTCTGTGCCTTTACGGCCCGCCTGGAGTGGGCAAAACGTCGCTCGGGCGGTCGATTGCCGAAGCGCTTGGGCGCAAATACGTGCGAATGTCGCTTGGCGGCCTGCACGACGAGGCCGAAATCCGCGGACACCGCCGCACCTACATCGGCGCAATGCCTGGCCGCATCATCGAGAACATCAAAAAAGCCAAATCGGCCAACCCCGTTTTTGTGCTCGACGAGATTGACAAGGTGTCGAACGACTATCACGGCGACCCCGCGTCGGCTCTGCTCGAAGTGCTTGACCCTGAGCAAAATGGCGCATTCCACGATAACTATCTCGACGTTGATTTCGACCTGTCGAACGTAATGTTCATTGCCACGGCCAACAGCGTTGCGCCCATCAGCGCGCCACTGCGCGACCGTATGGAAATGATTGAGGTGAGCGGCTACGTGATTGAGGAGAAAATCGCCATCGCGCGGCAGCATCTGATTCCGAAACAGTTGAAAGAGAATGGTTTGGAGCAACATCCGTTTGCAATGGACGACGATTCGCTCACCTACCTGATTGCGAACTACACCCGCGAGTCGGGCGTGCGCGAACTCGACAAGCGCGTGGCCGAAATTTCGCGGAAGATTGCCAAAAAAATCGTCTTTGGCGAGCCTGTGCCCGAAAACCTGACGCCCGAAAATATTGTCGAATATCTTGGCAAACCCATCTATTCGCCTGATATGTACGACGATAACCGCTTTGCGGGCGTTGTCACAGGACTTGCGTGGACGGCCGTGGGCGGCGACATTCTCTTCATTGAGACAAGCCTGAGCCGCGGCAAGGGATCGCTCACACTCACAGGTAATTTGGGCGACGTTATGAAGGAGTCGGCCACTCTGGCGCTGGAGTACATCAAGGCGCACGCCACCAAATTCGGCCTGAACCCTGAAATTTTTGAGAAGTGGAACGTGCACATCCACGTGCCCGAAGGCGCCATTCCGAAAGACGGCCCGTCGGCAGGCGTGACAATGGTGACGTCGCTGGCGTCGGCGTTCACGCAGCGCAAGGTGCGCAAGGCTCTGGCAATGACGGGAGAGATTACGCTGCGCGGCAAGGTTCTGCCCGTGGGCGGCATCCGCGAGAAGATTCTGGCCGCCAAACGCGCTGGCATAAAAACGGTGATTCTGTGCGAGCAAAACCGCAAAGACATTGAAGAAATCAAACCCGAATACGTTGAAGGTCTGGAGTTTATCTACGTGAGCACCATTGAGGAAGTGCTGCAAAATGCGCTGCTGGAGGAGAAGGTTGAGGGGGCGATTAGTTTTGATTAATTCAATAACAAATGATTGATTCTAAGCAGGCATACAAAGAATATATCCGACTGGACACAATGGCTTATCAATTAAAAAAAGTAACGCCATACGCCTATTTCCGTTGCGATTGCTTGCGCTATCAGTTGAGGCTTCGCAAAATTGAATACCTATATAATGTGCATCGGCGCAACCCGTTTTGCACACTTTACCGTGCTTTTCTTGAAGTAATCAATCACCGTTTGAGCGTTAGAATCGGGTTGACACTGTTCAAAAATGTTTGTGGTCCAGGGCTTTGCATTGTTCATCACGGGACAGTGGTCATAAGCGAAAAAGCGCGGATTGGCCGTTTCTGCCGCATCCATCCGGGCACTTGCATTGGTGACTATAACGGTGCGCCGACTATCGGCGATAATGTGTATATTGGTCCGGGTGCCAAACTTTTTGGCGACATTCATATCGGTGATAATGTGGCGATTGGTGCCAATGCTGTTGTCAATCAGTCTTTTGAAGGGAATCAAACAATCGACGGAATACCTGCTCGCAAACTGTCGGAAACAACCAGTTTGCAAAATGGTGTCTTTCCGAAAGAAATTGTTGATTTTGTTGCGGGTTTAGCCTAATGGTAAAGAGAAAGCGATACTATATCGCCGTTGCGTAAAATTTGTTTGAGTAATTGTCAGGTAAGTATAGTAATAACTTAAATCAAACTATTATGAAAAGTATAATTAAAATCGTTATCGGACTAATAATGTTGGTGAGTGCAATGGTAGGTTATGTGCCCGAGCCCGAATTGCTTGTTGAGTTTACCTGCGTCACGAATGTGTTGGGCGGTCTGCTGCTGATTGCCGACGGAATCCGCAATCTCAAAGGCAAAACCGTTCCAAACTGGTTGTATTTGAATGTTTGTTCGGGAATTCTTTTTGTATTTCTGGTTTGCTTGGGAAGCCTTTCGGGAATGTACAATATGAATTATTCGGGAGCATTTTTCTTCCTTCACGGAGTCAATCCCGTCCTTATTATTCTATGCTATGTTATTCTGTATAAAGACGATACCAAAGGCGGTTTCAAGCGTTTGGCAGTCACACCAACCTTAATACTCTCGTATCTTCTTTTCGATTTTATTCTTGGCAATTGCAGAGGCTATTTTGTCTATCAATTCTGCCGCCCCGAAGATTTGAATCTACTGATAATCATAATTATAGCGCTTTCAGTATATCTGGTTTTCCTGCTTTTCGGGTGGCTGTTGCTTGCGCTCAACCGACTTGCGCATAGAAAATAAGGGCAGTGTTGAGAAAGATTTTCGATTGCTTTCCCATAATGCAGATTATCGAACATTTCCCATAATGCAGATTATCGAACATAAAAACCATAGCAATACAATCATTTTTTATCAATAGTAAAATCTTGTAAATCTGTGTATTCGGTATCCTAATAAGAAAAAACTCAAAAAAAATAAAACCTGCGCAGCAATCTCGCGCAGGTTGCAATTTCCTTTGCACGCATAAACTTTAAAAACAAAAGAATTATGGAAATGACAAGTGAGTGGGCTGAGAGCGAGTGCAGAATCGCCTGCAGGGGTGAAAACCCAAAGTTTGATTTCGACGGTAACGAGTTCGACAGCAGATGTGAGAGTTACAAGTCAGCGTTGAAGGCGTTCAAGTCATTGATGGAAGATGAGCAAAAAGAAATGGATTTCGATTTGACGAAGTCCATACTGAACAGGCTGCTGGAAGGCAAGCCGTTGACACCGATAACTGAAAATGACTTTGTTGAGGGTAAAGGTCATATCGTATCGGATGAGTTTTTAAAAAGTTGCGGTTTGAAATCGTTCGTACAATGCAAAAGGATGCGCAGTCTGTACAGAGAGGAGACGTTGGGTGGAGAAGTGCGGTACAGAGATGCGGAGAGAAGTTACTTTGTTGATGTGGACAATCCGTCACGCACCTACTTCACCGACTGCGAGTTTTTTGATGAGATGTTTCCGATAACGATGCCGTATATGCCTGCGGTAGAGCCTTACAAGATATACGAGCGTACATTCTTGACTGATGAAAAAAACGGTGAGTTTGACACGAGGAATGTTATGTATGTGATAACACCGAGTGGCGAGAGAGTCGATTTGAACTTGTACTTCACGGAGGTTGATGGAAAGTGGAAACAGATAACGAAGGATGAATACGAAGAGTTGTGGAGCAAGCGCGTGGACAAGGCTAGTGACGATGACTACAAAGAATCGAAGAAAGACTGTGAAAAATAGTGTTTATCTTTGAAGAAAGGAGTTGCGAAAAAAACAGTAAAAAATGAACCTGCAAAAACTTGAGAAATTTATTGACCGTCAAAAAGTTAGCATTGTGGCTTCAATTGATGATGAAGGCTTTCCGAACTTGAAGGCGATGCTCAAGCCGCGCAAGCACGTGGGGCTGAGGGAGTTCTATTTTTCCACCAACACTTCGTCGATGCGCGTAAGGCAGTATCAGAGCAATCCAAAGGCGAGTATCTATTTCTACCACAAGGGTTTGATTCGCTACGAGGGCGTTATGCTGATTGGCAAAATGGCGGTTCTGACCGACCAAGAGAGCAAAAACTCGATTTGGAAACGCGGCGACACAATGTTTTACAAAGGCGGCGTCACCGACCCCGACTATTGCGTGCTGAAATTCACCGCCGAAAAAGGTCGATACTATTGCGACCTGAAAACGGAGAGTTTTGAAATTGAATAATTTGCGGAGCCATTGCTCATATAATAACACCAAAAAGCGCCTCACTCCTATCTTCACCCGCGTTTCTGATTATTCACAAACACATCGAAAAACTCGTCTCTAAAACTCTCGCCGATAGCGATTTCGTGCGGGCCAATGTATATGTCGTTGTTGTCGAAGGCATCGATATGGGTGGTGTTGACAATGTACGACTTGCTGACGCGCATAAACATCGACGGCGGCAGCAAGGCTGATATGCCTTTCAGGTTCATCCGGGTGATAATCTTCTGATTTTCAAGTTGAAGCACAACATAATCCTTCAGGCCTTCGACAAACAGAATGTCGGCAAAGCAGACCTTACAGTACTTGCGGTCCGACTTGACGAAAAAATAATCGTCGGCACCTGGCTCAATGTTCTGCTTGTCACCCTGCGTGAGCAATTTGAAGTATGACACCGCCTTATCAACAGCCTTGTGAAAGCGCTCTTTCTCAACAGGTTTCACAAGAAAATCGACTGCATCGACCTCGTAACTGTCAATGGCATATTCGGAATAGGCCGTGGTGAAAATCACAAGCGTCTGCGGCGAAATGGTGTGCGCGAACTCGATTCCTGTGAGCCCTGGCATCTGAATGTCGAGAAAGGCCAAATCGACTTGCGTCTGCGACAGGAAACGCTGCGCTGCCAATGCGCTGCCGAACGTTCCCACAAGCGTCAGTTCGGGCGCCGACTCAAGCAGAATCTCTATCGCCTCGCGGGCAAGGGGCTCATCGTCAACTATTATGCAGTTCATTGTTAAAGAGCGAAATGTAAAAGATTAGAGTTGAGAAATTTAGACTTAAAATAGGATAGCGGGAATTTCATAAACCGCACATTTCTTCTTCTGACATTTCCCAATTATCGGAAAAATGCGCTTTTGCAGTTTTTGAGAACTTGCCGAACACGCGCTTCGACGTCGGCTCGTTTTTGGGCGCCATATTGAGTTTTGATAGCGAAAGTGCCAAATCGTAAACCATTAACTGCTGCTGTTCAGTCAGTGTATTATAGGTTTTTTCAAGAATATCGAAACTCATAATCGTACCTATTTATAATTGACGTACAAATATATAAAAAAGCATTGTCACTATTCCCTTATAACTAATTATGAACTTACGTGCGACAATGCTATTTCCGACATTAACTCTTCTCTTATGTTTTGTAGCGTTGATTATAAACAATTAAGGCTGCCAAAAAACAGCCTTAATTTGTGAGTTTGCCGAATAAAGTTTTCTATTCTGGCGTTAGCGGTGGCTTAGTTCTTTCCGTCTCATAATTTACTGGACAGAAAACACAGTTGCCAAGACCGTCATTTTTCCATATCCACGCATCAGCAAACAAATGTCCGTACAAACCTGAACTCCAATCATTTATTGCGGACTGAGCCTTCTGCAGAGTAGAGAAGCAACCATCACACAGGCGATAGACTGCCTTACCATTTGCCGTGCATTTATATATCCAGCACTCCATTCCATCGGGGCGCTGATAATTATACGTCAGTGCACTGTCCAATGAGCCGTAACTACCCAAAACAACATAGTAAACCTTAGGCAACCCGCTTATTTTGATTGGGGTGTTGCTCAACTTGACATACTCATTGCTAACATAACCCACCACACTGTCAATGCGAACCTTCCACCACGCGCCTTGATTGCTTATCAGTTTTGCTCCATCACGATTGGTTGCAAGCACACCAACCTCGTCAGATTCAGAATCGGGGAACTGCCGTACATTCACATAACCATCGTCGGCTACCGAATATACAAGTTCCTCGCCAGCGGAAACCGCTTCCTTCTTTTTTGCCAAATTTGCATCGGTAACTTCGTCGCTTTCCTCAATAATTAACCAGTTCCCGTTTATCTTTTTAACTACCAAGTATGAAGGATATGTTTTAGGATTTTCTTTTGTTGATGTCCATACACGTTTATCGAAATAGACAATTACACTGCCATCGGTATTGTTAGTTACTTTAAAATTGGAAACAGATTGTTGAAATCCTGGTGTTTTTGAAAAAAGGTCTTGCTTCGATTTTATGATTTGCTTTAGCGTATATGTCTGTTGATAGTATTTTACTTGGGGCGCGTAAATACTTGCAAAACCATCCACATTTTTTAAATTATGAAATGAATCCCACATATTTGCCAAATCAATAGCCACATCTGTATTTGACTTAACTTTGAAGTGTCCTATATCGTCAAACTGCGGTTTCACAACATATTTGCCAGTTTTGTCAATGATTCCATATTTATGGTCTTGTTTAACAATAGCCAAACCATCATCGGTAAAGCCTAAAGCATAGTCAAATTGCGGATTTATGACATATTTCCCTGTTTTATCAATATACCCCCATTTGCCTTTCTGCTCAACCCTTGCCAATCCATTGTCTGCGAAACCGTATGCTTCATCAAACTGCGGGGTGATAACATTTTTGCCAGTTTTGTCAATATAGCCCCATTTGTCGTTTTGTTTAACAATAGCCAAACCATTGTCTGCGAAACCATATGCTTTATCAAATTGTGGGGTGATAACAATTTTGCCAGTTTTGTCAATATAGCCCCATTTGTCGTTTTGTTTAACAATAGCCAAACCATTGTCTGCGAAACCGTATGCTTCATCAAACTGTGGGGTGATAACAAATTTGCCAATTTTGTCAATATAGCCCCATTTTTCATTTTGTTTAACTATTGCAAAACCGTTGTCTGCAAAAACGTGAGCAACATCAAATTGTGGTTTTATAACAAAACCACCAGTGTTGTCTATATAACCCCATTTATCTTTTTGTTTAACCAATGCAAAACCATTGTCTGCAAAACCATAAGCATAGTCGAATTGTGGTTCTATGACATATTTCCCAGTTTTATCGACATATCCCCATTTGTCGTTTAATTTGGCTTCGGCTAAACCATTTTTTGCAAAATCAAAAAAAAGTACGGGTTGTGGATTGATGACATATTTCCCTATTGGATCAATACAACCTAATTTATTGTCAATTACAACGCGGGCCAACCCATAGTCTGTAAAGTCTACAGCAATGTCATACTGTGGTTTAATAACAAATTGGCCAGTTTTATCAATGTAACCCCATTTCCCTTTCTGGCTAACCCTTGCCAAACCGTTCTTTGCAAAACTATAGGCGTCATCAAATTGCGGTTTAATAACATAGGCTCCCGTTTTCTTTTCAATATAGCCCCATTGATTACCGACTTGCACTGACACAATTGTGTTTTTTGTACCAGAATCTTTCGTCACGAGCATAGTTACCAGTCCGACAACAGCCACTAATGCTACTACGCATAGTGCTATTGCAAACCCTTTTTTTGCCTTTTTGTTTTGAATTTCTTTGTTCATCTCAACAATAAGGTCATAATAAGGGTCATCTTTTATATTTCCTGTGTCAATTGAAGTATTTTGTATGCTCCCATTAGTTTGTGTGGCATCATTTGAATTATTATCGTTGACAACGGTTTCCTCTGGTAGCCACTGTTTGCAAAACTTACACTTTTTTGCAACTGCAAGAATCTCATTGCCGCAATATGGGCAGACTTTCATTTCACTCATAACGATACTGTTTTATACATCAAATGCGAGGAAACGAGCGGATTAATGTGATTGCTGCGTTTATCTCATCGGCATCGTTGAACCATTCTGGCGAACTTGCTTCGCTTGCAACCATTTCGTTTTCAACCGATGAGTTTTCCACTACTTGTTGTGTATCGATGTTTGAATCTATCAATTGAGTTTCATCTTCATTAGCAATTGGGGATTCAGTAACATCCTCACTCTCTTGTGTTCGAGTATTATCAAGTCTCTCTCCACAATATGGGCAAACATCAGCGTTGCTGTCGATTTCTTCACCGCAAAACGGGCAAACTTTTTTTTCGACGGCAATTTCTTCGGATTCAAGTTGCTCGCCGCAAATTGGGCAAACCACAGCGTTGCTGTCAATTTCCTCGCCGCAATACGGACATTGTTTGTTTTGGTTCATATACTAATCTCTTAACAATTCGCCCATCGAGAACGAACCTGATATTTCCTGTATCTCAATCTGCCCACGAAGAATTGCGAAGAAAAACGCCCGTATGTTGTCGTAAGTAAGCAATTTAGTTGTTCCATCGGCTGATGGGCCAAGGTCGTAGGCTTTAAGCAATTGCGGACCCAGGGCAGCGGCTGTCAGCAAAAAGTGGTTTTGGAATTTGTCAACATCAAGCATATCTGCCGCCAAAACTTTACCTACAACAGTATATGAATAATATGATTTCTGCGTGTTTTCATCGGTCAGGCTTGTCTTAACGTTATCAGCATCAATATTCATCGGTATTCTGCCAGATTCGGGTGCTTGTTGGTTACCTTTGAACAGGCCGCCAAGGTCGGCAAGTGAAAGATTGAACAATTTAGTGTCAGGGGCAACAATCATTCTTTCCTGTGAAAAGGCAGTCGGCAAGAGAAGTTGGATAATTCCACTTGAGTTTACCGATGGTGCGTTGAATGTGCCTATAATGCAATCTTTCAACTCAATTGTATTGGTGGCAAACACACCGCCAATTACAACGCAATTGTCTAATACAACATCATCGGCATACACGCTGCCAGCCACAAATGAGTTTGTAAGCGTAACTTCTTTTGCGTTAACATCAGAACAAAACGACACAGCGGCATTCATTGCCCTTGATGTTACGCTTTTTGCTGACGCTACTGATTTCAAGAAACTTACACTTCCTTCAGCACTTGAATTGACATATATTTCCTGTTGTGCGAAAACAGCGCCTTTTATCTCAACATTGCCACTCTCAATAGTGATTTTGTTGGCATAAACGGCACCTTCAACAATGGTGTCTTTCTGAATGGTTACTGTTCGCGACAGTTCCGTAATCTTTTCGGGAAGTATTCCGCTTTTAACAAGGTTTCCGTTAAGTTTAAGGTCGTTCCCATTTACTCTTATTTCTTTTAGCCCGTCCATAGTGTTATCCAATAAAAAGTTTGCTGATAGTATTAGTTACGCGTAAGTTATGCTCGCTATTTGAGTTATTGTATGCGTTTTGCATCAATGCATTGAAAAATTTCTTCACATTTTCTTGTTCCAAGTCATTGTGTGTCTGCGTGTTGTTTGACAAAAACACATTGTCGGCAACACCTTGTACCACTTGCTCTGGCAATTGTTTTTTGTCGTATGCGCACAACTGATTGACAATGTTTCCCCTGTCTATTGTTTCAAAGTAGCACACTGGCAGATAATATTCATAATCACCTGCCTTGACGCTTGTTATCGAACCCAATTTGATAGCCTTGTCGGTTTGTTTTTGAATCGATAGGAAATCGAGTGCTTGCGTCATTGTACGTTGCGCTCTCTTTTTGGCACTTGCTGCAAGTATTTGTGATGTCAGAACTGAATTTTCACTGGCAACGATTGACGATACTTCTGCCGAGCCTGTGTCGAGCATTCGCTTACTCGATTTGTCAACCAAGGCCGACATTTTGAATATTGGCTCATCAATCGCTTTCACTCTGTTTTCGAGTTCTTTGTTAAGGTCGGTGATTGTATTGGTATATCGTGCTTTTACACGTTGATATTCGCTTTCCATCTGCTCTTTCAAAGCAACCAGGCGTTTTTTCTGCTCGTGCAGATGCATAAGCCTTGACTCAACGCGCTGGCTCAATTCAAGAATCTTTGTGCTGATTTCGGACTGCACATTTTTGAAAAAGCCTGTGATTATGGTTGATGCTATCTGTCTTGAATTTGCGGTTATCGAAGCCACTTGCGCTGCTTCGGTGGCAGCCACGCTACCCGTCAGCAAGTTTATATTGTTGTTGCACCCCGATATGCTATTGTCGAAAGGATTAGTGTCAACATCAATGTTTACCTCGACAGTTTCATCGTGAGAAAGGTCGTGATTGTCTGATTCTCCTTCATAGCCAATGTCGATATGGCTTTTATCGCCATTGAAATTGATTTTAATAGAGCCTTCTCTTAACGTCAAGAAATCTCTTATGTCGGGTCCTACAACTTCAACGTGGTCATATTCTGTAGCAGGAATAGAATGGCCACTTTTGTCCATAACAAAGAAAGAACCTCCTCGAAGCACAATTCTATTCTTTATCCTTACTAAAGGTTCTTCAACCTCAACATTCAGCGGAATATTGATGTTTTTCTCAAATTGTTCTGTGTAACTCATAGCCGTACAATTAGAGAGTTTGCATTTGTGAGTTCTCGAACAAGGTACTTGTCATTTCTCTCACTCTGTCGGAAGTTTCACTTGCGGCAACGAGTTTTGAAAATTCCTGACGCACAATGTCATTTGTACCTGAATCAACCCAATTAAGGTCTGATGCCATTTCGTATATCCGACTGTTTATTTCTTTAACGTTCTGGTTTGTAGTATTTTCAGGGACAAACGCTTCGTATGCTGTATTTCCTCGATTGTCTATTTGTGATTCCATAATTGCAACAGGCAGATGTTCAACGCCTTCTGAACTCTTAATGCTGCGAAGCAATATCTTTTCAGATATTATTTTTTGTTCATTCATCTGCCGCAGAAAATCCTTTGTCGATTCTATAACTTTTGTGCTGTTGTATTTCATATTCGACATTGCAATTTGCTGACTTGCGGTAATATTTTCAGCTTGGCATATTGGCACGGTGGCCGACAAATGCTGATTACGCCCGAAATTGCAAGCTACATCGCGTGTGGCAAAATTGAATATCGGTCGGTCCAGTTCCATCACACGTTGTTTCAGAGCCTTGTTCAAACCTGTAATAATGCGCATATATCGAGCTACTATCATTTCGTAGTTGTGCTCCATTGCCGTCTTTACTGCAACAAGTCTTTTCTTTTGTGCTACAAGTTCCATCAAAAGCGAATCAACACGGCTCTGGTGGGCGGCTATTTTCTGCGAAATCTGCGAGTGCATCAGAGAGAAGAATCCCAAGTTCACGTTTTTGCACACGTGGTCGGCTCCTTCCTTTTCTGCTAACACCACAGCCGACTGGAAAGTAACAACAGCCGCTGTTGTGGTTTTGACGTGCGCGGATACGGTTTCGATACTTTCGGCCATCGGCTTGGTATCAACTACGCAATCTATTGTATGTGTTGTGGACATAATTTCTTATTTAACTGTTAGTCAATCAGAATTTATTTCTTGCGCTTACGTTTTTCTTCCTTTTTCTTTTCTTCAATCAGTGTGTCCATTAAATTTTGCACACTTTGTTTTTTCTCTGAATCCAATTCTATGTGGGTGTCAGTTTCTTCTTGCGTCTCGTCAGCTGCATCAGATGGTTCTTCTTGCGTCTCATCTGGTGTATCAGTCGGTTCTTCCTGAACATCATCTTTAGATTCCTCAACAAATTTGAACACTTCGCTGTCCGATGCTTCTTCTTCCTCTGTATTCGCTACATTTTCCTGATTGTCATCAGTATTGGTGCCGTCTGTATCTTCGGATTCTTCAACATTTTGCGTCTCAACGGCACCTTCATTTTCAGGTTGCTTGTCTTCGGATGCTCCAACAATAAACATATCGTTCAAATCCTGAAGGGCGTTATCGGCAAGTGCTGTAAGGTTCAGCGACAAATCATCGAATGTTGCATCTTCAACTTTTGGTTTCGGCGGCAGTTCTGAATCTTTGGCAAGCAACGGGTTGATTGACGCAAGCGGTTTGCGGCGTTCATCGAGTTGCGACACCTCGTTAGATGCAACAGCCACTTTGTTAGAATAACCGTCTTGCAGTTTTGCATCGTAATACTCAACGTGTCCAAACTCGGTGGCGCGATTTTCGATGTCCTCTTGTAATCGGTCCATAAAATCATTGAAGTCATCTTGAACTGCCTGGAACTCCGACGCTTGCAATTCAAATGAAGCAGCAGTTTCAACTGAATTATCGGCTTCTTGTACAATGGCAGAATCCAAACCGCCTTCGCGCTTCATTGTCTCTTCGGTCTTTTTCAATTGCGATAGAGTGTTGAATGCCTCTACATATTCGCTCAACGTCCTTTGCATATTGTTTATAATGTCGGCGCTTTGCTCTTGGCTCGAACGGTAGAAAGCATCAACATCCTGATGCCATTTGTTTACATAGCTAACCTTCTGGTCGTGAATTTGATTGTAAATTTTCAGACGCTCTATGCGGTTTTCGCTCATAAGATTATGAACCACAGGCGCGACAATTTCCTCATATATCTGGTGAACACCAAACGGCACATTTGTATTGCTACCGTCTTCAGCCGCCCACATATCCGACAGCAAATTGTATCGCACCCGCGAACTTTCGCGCAGCGCAAATGGTTCGTAACCTTGAACGGAATCAGAATAATCAAATCTTTCGTTTTTGATTCGTTGTATTTCCTCGGCTTCAAGAATTGGCGAATAATGGTTGTATGGTGATTTTAACAACTTAAACAACAAGTTGTTGGATTTGTTGACCATTTTGTCGGTCGATGCCAATTTCAACGATGATATTGTTTGAATCGACCTTGCTACAGTGGTGATAAGTTTTTGAAGAACATCCTCGAAATTCTGTGTTTCTGACGACAACGAATCTTTTAACTTATTGAGTTCCTGAAATTTCTTTACGCTCTGCTCGTATCTTTCCTTGTCAAACACGTCAATAACAGTAGCATTGTCGGGAAGGGTATTGGTGGCATATTCTTGCAAATAATTCAGATACTCGCTGTTGTCGTGAACAAGCGGCAGATTGACAGAGTTAGTTTCTATATCATTCATACAGAAAGCAATAGTCCGCATCGAACGGTCAAGTTGCCCCGTGTAATCGCCTTGATTGACTTCCTGAATAGAAAGCGAGTATTGGTCGGTTTCAATTGTTTCTGGCTCATTTGACGTCTCAACTACTGGCACATTTTCTGACAGATAGTTCAGTTGCGAAATGGCATTTGCCAACAAATCATTCTGCCGCGACATTTGCAGCGTTACCTGACTTTGTGCCACGTTGCCCGAATAATCCACAATAAAACTGTTGTTATCATACTTAATTTGTTCAGCCACAGGCACGTAGGCTACGCCCATTTTTGTAACCTTATAGTCGCGGAATATGTTTTGGTGTTTGAGTTTCTCCTCGTCAATCTTTTGGTCGATTGCCGCAATCTGCTTGGTGTATTGGCTCTTTTTCACCCAATACATAAAGAATGCCACAATTGTGAGAAGCCATTTCCACGATGCTGAACGCGCCTGTTCAACAACAGCCTTGTCTTCTTCCAATTCTGCTATTTTCTTTTCAATCTTCTCTTCCTCTGCCACTATGCGCTCTGCGGCTTGTTGGTAATAGTTGAAGAGAATTTTAGCCTCGTCTTGATAAATATTACTCGACTCTTTAAAAATTTTACCTGTTGCTGGCATATCATTGGGTATTTATTAGTTATACATTTTTTTACGGTTCTCTAATATGTGTTTAAGCAGACTAATCTGTTTAGCAATTGTTGCCTCGTTTGCTTGGTAATTATTAAAGGCGGCAATCACATCATCGGCTTTCTCTACAAAACTCTTCTCGATTTCGTGTGCGGCATCGGTCCTCAATGGCGACACGAAACAAACGTCTCGCAGTAAGCCATCAATCATATTCCTTATGCTTTGGTCAACTCCTTCGGTAACGAATGCCGTATCTTGCAGTCGTTGAGTGACATTCTTCATTTCTGCGAGATACTCGGTTTGCTGTTGCTTGCTCTTACCAACATTCTTAACCTGTTCTGCTGCCGAATAACTGAAATACTGGAACAGAACCAAGAAGAAGATAAGAATGCCGTGTATAAGAAATTGGTATTTGATGCTTACTGGCGATATGAACGGCAAATAATTCATAAACAGTACAAGCACGATTGCAACAATCGAGTACACATTGAGCGACACTAGATTGATTCCCAACGAACCTATCCACGAATCGTCCGCGTCGTTGCTGCGCTCCCAACGCACAAACAATATCCAAACAAAGGTTATATATGCGAGTGTACACACAAATCCATTCAGCCACAGAATGTTATTTGGCAAATCGCCACGGAACAACAGCAGTAGGGCTATAATCAGCACTTCGCCCAGAAGCGCTGCAAAAACCGCAAAGAATTTTCTCATATTCATAACTTATTGACGTTTAAAACCACACGTTGGACAAAAAACTGTTGAAGGTTGAAGATGTGTACCGCAACGTGGACACACGTTCGGGTCGACTGTTGCTACGGGTGTACCACACACACTGCAAAAGGCGGCACCTGCGGCTAATGGTGTGCCACATTTACTGCAAATATTTGCGGTTGCACCTGCATCGGCATTGCCTAACTGCGCCCCACAACTCACACATCTTTTGGCATTTTTGCTATTGTCGGCCCCACAACGCGGACAAGGATTGTATTCCGTTCCGCAGTTGGGACAAAAACGCTCTGTCGATAATCTTTTCTTTGAACAATTTGAGCAGAAGATAGTCTTTGGCTTGTTTTGTTGTGCGGCCATTGGCGCGGCTCCTGGTTGACCAACATTCTGTGCACCGCCTTGTGCTCCAAACGAAGGCTGATTGTATTGCGGATTAATCATCGCGCCGCCCATCGAGCCTTGCATATTGTTCATCATATTCAACGCCATCAAACTGCCCAAAAGTCCGCTTCCACTCTGATTGCCCATTTCTGCAATTTTGTCAAGGGCTTTATCGTATAAATTAAAGGCTTGCTCTTGTTGCCAAGTATGGCCTGTCAGTTTCATATCAGCCTGTTTTGCAATATTCTCGACAAACTCTCTGCCTTGTTTTGTTGAAGTATCAATCTCAATGGTTTCTATGAAAAAATTTTGCATTGATATGCCATATTTTTCCCAAAACGGCGTAATACTATCTTTCAGGTAATCCGATATAATGTTTATATAAGCCGAAATCTGCTTGTAGCCTATATGGTTTTCTTCCATATAATTTTGTATGGCCGATTTTGCTTTCATCGAAAACTCTCCTTGAGATTGTCTTGTCAAATCTGATTCCGAAAAGTTGCTTTTTCTCGTTAACCCTACCATTTGAATCAGAAACCTTTCCGCATCAACTACCTGAACGCTATATTTACCTCTGGCACAAAGTGGAATAGTTGTGTCAAAATCGGGGTCGTGACTTTCGAATTTATCGATTTTCCAACTCAAATCAGCAGGAATCTGTTTGTTGACAAACCATATCTCCGCTGTAAAAGGATTCTTTCCTCCAAATGGAAATCCAAAAATATTCCTCAAAAATGGCAGGTTCTCTGTATTCAAGGTATGCCTTCCATTACCATATTTTCCTTGCAATTGACCATCGTGAACTAGAAAGGCCTCTTCTGACGGGTAAACAATCAATTGCGTATTCGTACTCAAATTGGTTTCAGGGAAACGCCAAGCAAAAACAAAGTCGCGTGAATCTCCATAATCGGATTTAACCAAATCAATAGCCTTCATATCGTACTGTTTTATGTTATCAATGCAGTATTATAGACACAGCCATAGCGATTACTATCACTATAGAAATTGTAAGAACAATCCTTTTTATACGCTTTTCCCTGTAGTAACTTTTTGGACGGTTTTGAAATTTATGTGGAATTCCCGCAGCACTTTCCTCTATGCGTAACACCTGAACTAATTCTTGAATTTCTCTATCTATGTTAGCACGTTCTTCAGTCTTGGATTTTTTGAGTTTTTTTTCTAAAGCATATATTTCTTCTCTCATTCCTTCCACTCGTGCCTCAATGTCTTTGATGTTTTCGTCTTTTAACTCGGCCCTTCTCTCTTCAACTTTCTTATGAAATTCTTCTCTTTTTTCCCGTAATTGTGCTTTGAGTTTCTCCCGACGTTCTTCATTCTTTTCGGCACTCGAAATTGAAATTGGTAATTCTGCCATAATACGCTTAATTTTAATTTGTTAATTACTTGATTGCACTAATTACCTATTATGTATAGGATTATAACAATAACTATTATTGTAATTATGGCCTTTATTATGAATCTCCATATTCTACCCAAACACCCTATATTTTCAGATTTGTCATCATCGCTCGCTTCAGCCTCGCGTTTACACTGATTCGAACAATAACGTTTGTTGATTCCCAATAATATTCCCAATAATCCACCACCATAAACACCACCATTATCTGGTATTTTTCTACCACACCAATCGCATCTTGCCATAATAATTCGTTTTTAGTTGATAAATAATAATTACAATTCACTGCATAAATCTAACCATCATAGGCTATGGGTAAGTCCTTATTATGTAGCATACCTTGTTCAAAAGTGTCGTGAATTTTGGACGAATGTGTATCGTTTCTAAGACAAGAAAGGTGAAACCGCTTTGCATATACCCAAATGCAAGCGGATACGGATTTTATAAATGGTTGTTATTTCAGGAATTAGCGTCTTGTGATAATTCCTCAATGTAGAGTGCGAAAAAGTTGCGCTGCAAAACACGCGACAACTGTAATAGCGTTTGAGTGTCAATGCTTGTTTTATCAAAAATGGAATATAAGGTACTGCGGCTACAGCCCATTTTGGTTGCAAGCCACGAGACCTGCCGTTCCTGTGCTTGCAACTCCTTCCGTATTTCTTGTCCTATGTTAATCATCGGGGTGGCGGTTTGGCAATAAATTAGGCGTGAACTTATTCGCTGCATTCTTTTGTGTGTCAAAAGAAATGCTTTGTCCTACACCAAGGTAACCGCCAAGCAACCATATCAAGAAGACAAATGCGAACAACTCACGCCCATATCGGACGCGAGCCTCAACATACGCTCCCTCTTGATAGAAATATAATTGGCGGTATTTCTGGTGTAGAGAACGACGGCTAAAGCCCATCGCTTAATTTATGTTTGTAATACTTTCTGTTTCTTGTCTACGTTTATATATTTTAAATTGTGTTATAAATTCCAACCATCAGGTAAAGGATTTTTCAAATATAGAAATGAAAAACGGAAACCGACAAAAAAAAGTGATGTCCGATTCATTCACTCTACTCGTAAATGATTGTTTAATCGCCCATTATTTCTCCTCATAATAACGAGTAGTCGATTCCTTTCATAAACAGTTCTCGGACATCGATTTTGTTGGTGAAAGCGATACCAATAATTGTTTGATAGCCGTGCCATCAGCAGCGGCAAGTTTCAGTTGGTTAGTGGCACTAACCAACTGGGGATTTTCCTTTTTCAGTTTGGTTTTCAGGTACTTCCAATAATTACAATTTTTCTGATAGTCGTCTTGATTATTCAGTACGCCAATAATGTCGAGCACGGAAAACCACCATTTGGCATTCTCATCATCCCAAATTGCACGCACTTCGTGGTCGTTGTAAAAGCGAATCGACGTCTTCATCATCCAAATCGGTAATTTACTAATTATCAGTTGCTAATGCAATTGATAATTTTACCGTAAATATACCATTTTCGTCAGTAATGGAAAGCGTGTGCCGATTATTATAGAGCAGTTCGAGCCGTCGGCTGATATTTTTCAGGCCAATGCCACCCACTTTGGCGGGCGCGGCGGCAACGGCGGGCTTCGAGTTCTGGCATACAAACGTCAGCAAACCATCTGCAAGACAGAAACTTATGTTCACCCACGAGCCGTTTTCGCCATCGCTGTTGTGCTTTACGGCGTTCTCGACAAACGGAATGAAAAGCAGCGGCGGCACCTCAACGCCATCGGTAATGCCATCGGTATCAATCTTATAAGTGAAGCCCGTGCGGCGCACCTGCTCAAGGTCGAGAAAATCTCGCAGGAACTGTATGTCGGTCAGCAAGTTGACGCGCTCGCGGCGGCTGTCGGCAAACTGGTAGCGGATTAGGTCCTCGAGCCTGTAGAGCAGCGCCGACGCCTGCGCTGGCTCGCGGCGCACTAGCACGTTGACGTTGTTTATCATATTGAACAGAAAATGCGGATTTATCTGTTGCTTAAGCATTTTCAACTCTGTCTGCGCCGTGGCGGCCTGCAACTCGCGGTTGCGCAGGTTCTGCAGCGCCGTCCTCCGAAACAGCAGCAAGCTGGTTGGCGCCACCGACAGCAAAACCATCGACAAAAAACTCGACGCGACGTTTATTGAACTTATAATCAATGAATTATGAACGGCATAATTCACAAAGACTTCCGACAAAACCTTCAAAACACCGAACGGCAGCGAAAGCAGAATTGTGGAAATGGTGAATTTCAGAATCTTGTCTTTGAAGAAGAATCGTGGTGTGAGTATGTAAATATTTACGTACCAACACGTTAGCAGATAGGCGTACATTATCAGCCATTGCGGCACATTCTGGCGGCTGAAATCGAAAATCCGTCCGTCGGCGGCACCGAATGCGTTGAGCGACATCATAAATATCGGTAACTGAAACAGCAAATGCCTGACAATCCGATACTTGCCACTGAAAAGCACTTTGTTGAAGAAACTGTCGAAGGTGGCCATAACTAACTGATTGGGATTGTTAGACAAATGTGTTCGGGGCTGATTGTCAGCGAGTAACGGTCGGCATAGAGCAGCGACAGACGCTTGCGGGCATCGGCAAAATCGGCATCGGCGCGACCATCGGCAAGCGTAAACTGCAGATTATCAGCACCGACAGTGAACAGGCAATCGATATTGGCGACTGGCTCGCCGTACTGCATCAGCGACGTGAAGACAAGCGGCGGTACCATAACGCCCATTATCGAGCCTTCAATATTGATTGTGAACGATTTGCAAACGCCATCGAACTGCAGGACGGCGAGATATTCGCGCACGAAATCAATCTCGCTCTTGAGCAGCGACCGCTCGCGGCGGCTGTCGTAGAGTTGGTAGCGCAGCACCTTGCTGAACTGCAGCAGCGCGGCCGACGTGGCTTCGGCATCGCTTTTCGTGCGCTGTCCGCAAGTGTGAAGCGTGGTGCATAGCATTTCGGGCGAAATCTGCTGTTTTATCAGCGCCGACTCCATCTGCGCCTGCTCCGCCTGCTGCTGCTGGCTGCACTGCTGCTCCTGCACCATTCGCTTTATGCAAAGTCCTAATAATACGCCAATTACGACTATGAACCACTGCATATTGAGCACCATCGCGTCGAGCGCAATGTAGTGCAGCGGGGCCGAGTAGCGCGACGCAATGTGGCTTTGGGCGCAAATGCCGCCTTCAATCACATACTGCAGCACCACAAACACCGTGGAAACGGCTATCAGCGTAACGGTGAACAGCCCGTAGCGGCCACGGTTGAGAATGCGCGGCACAAGCACCTCGACAAGCGCCGCAAGCAACGCTACCTTGCAAAGAAAACAATTGCTAATCAGCAATATAACAACAAATCGGTGGGCCGCGTCGCCGAGCAGCATACTGTAGTTGAACGTTATCTCGGAAATGCTAAAAACGAGCATCGCAACGCACAGGCTGGCGTACCGCAACCAATGGAAGCGGCGGTCGAGAAGCAGGGCGGTGATTATGGAATTTTGTGTTAACATTTCAATTTCAATTCATACAAATTTAATCATAACCACGGAACGCACGAAATATAGTTTCCGTGTTACCTGTGTTTTCAATCGTTATAAAACTCTGTGAGAGTTATTTTACAACTCGCTTACAAGAACCGCTTTAATCTCACGGATTTGCCGTAGTTGCTTGTCGTTAGTGAGAAAAGCATCACATTCGTTTTGAATGGCAAAAGCCAATTGTAAAGCATCCATTGCCTTAATTCCTTGATATTTAGAGCGAAGTAAAGAAGCATATTTCGCAATCGAAACCGTGAGCGGAATGACAGAAATGCCTGTATCAGCAATAAAATTCTCAAAATCAGTAATTTTCTGCGTATTGCCCTGACGGTATGGAATCACGCAATATTCAGTAAAGGTTATAAGCGACGTGCAAAGTTGCGCTTCAGCCATATAATAATCTGAAAATCTGTTTCTAACGGCTGTAGAAAATTGTTCGTTATCCTCAAGCAGATAAATGAACGGCGCGGTATCGATAAATATTTTAGAATCTGTCATTTGAGCGCAGTTTATCCACAACACTTTGAGCATCCTCCGCCCAAACGTGAGTTACGGTATTGTATTTTGAGAAATCCAACGGCTTTCTTGCTCCCTGTTTTCTGCTTGAATTTTGAAACAGTAGGAAATCAATGTAAGACTCAACATTTTGCTGTTGTTGAGCCGAAAGATTGCTCATCTTTTTTTCTAAAACCGCAAGTGTCATTTCTTAAAATCTATATTCCACAATATTAAGTAGTTCGCTCAATCGAAACAAATGTATAAATATTTTTCTTTACATCTGCATTTTTCGCGTTTTCGCAGCCATTTTACATTTCAAATCTGTGTTCCCATTATTATTGAATTGTGCTGAAATCATTCAATCAATCAGTCATTCAGTTAATCAATTAATTAGAATTCAATCTTATAAGCGATATTCGGCAACGAGAGTTTCACGGTGTACGGCTCAATTTTGTGGGTGCGCAAGTTGTAAACGTGGTCGTAGTAGCCCTTGTTTTGAGTCATATCGATTACGAAACTGTGCGACACGCGGCGTTTGTTAATGGTGACGCGGGCCGAATAGTTGTAGGCGATTGCCGTTCCGTATTGCTCGCTGAAGGCGCGGGTCTCGTCAAGGCGGGCGGCGCCATCAACCGAGTGGATAATCTCGTAGGGTGTCACATCGTCGGCCACAGGCGCGTGGCGGTCGCCACCCTGGACGGTGACTTTCGCGCTCAACGCAAAAACGTTCTGTTTCTCGCTTCCAAACATCCATTCCTTGCCACCTAACACATTGATAACGTAGTTTCTATCGTAGCGCGAGTGGTACCATTTGCCGTCGCCGCCGCGGTAGCGCGAACTGAAAATCGAAGCCGTGGTCATTCCGTACCAACCGTTGTTCAGGTAGCGCTCAAGGGTGATATCGACACCGTAGTTGCGTCCCAAACCTTTGTTAACCAACGCTTTGTCGATATAATATTCGATATGGTTGAGAACAGAGAACGACGTGCCTTCCTCAACTGGAACATCGAACAAATGCTGATAGAACGGCTCGACTTTGAGCAACGAGTTTTCGGTGAGTTTCAGGCTGTACGATAGCATAAAGTGGTGTGCGCGAGTGAATTGCAAATCATCATTGACAAGTTCGCCGCCGATTTTGACGAAATAGACATCGGTCTTCTCGCGACGGCTGTGAAGGCCGTAGGCGGCGGCAAAAGTTGAGCGTGCGGTCAGTTGCCAACGCAGTCCCACGCGGGGCTCTAGGCTGACGGCACCGTTCAGGCGCAGGCTCTCGAGATTCAGCCCTGCGGTGAGCGTCAACTCGTTGCTCAAACTCAACTGGTGGCTGGTGTAGGCCGACAGCAACCCCGACGCGCCATCGGCTTCGAACACCGTGTAGAGCGGCTGCCCGATAGTGTCGCCGCGCTGCATCTGAATGTCGTACAGAAAATGCGTGTAGTGAACGCCGTTTTTCATTGTGTAGCGTGCCGACACCTTGCGGCTATATGCCACATCCACAATCAAATCGGTGTACGTTGTCGACATCTCAACTGCAGGAAGGTCGTAGGCGTTGGTGCTGAAATTGTACGCTTTTCGGTCGGCTTCCATTGTGTTGGCGGTGGCGGCCAAAGTGGTTGTGAGTTGCCCGCCGCGCGGCAGTAAAATATGGTGTTTCAAGCCGATAGCGCCCATTTTCTGTTTCGATTTACCTTGATTTATGTCGAAACTAGTTTCCCATTCGGCGGTGTCGGAAACGGTTTTCTCATCGCTGTCGATAAGCCCCGTGCCCCAAACCGAGAACGTTCCCGCCGATTTTGTGGGCAGATTCACCTTGAAGTTTATATCCTGATAATCAACCACTTCACCGCCCATATCAACCCAATCCATTTTCGACGCCAAACCAAGCGACGAATATCGGTAATTGATTATGTATGAAGCGTTTCGGTCCTTGC
>JAEEPS010000049.1 GCA_016284875.1 Salinivirgaceae bacterium
CTTTCACCTCAAGCTCAAATGTTGTGGTATAAACCACATCGTTTACAGTAAACTCAACGGTAACTATTTGAACACCAACGCTGTCGGGGTTGAAGCCCTTCACCATTTCAGGAGTGATGACAACCTCGGCCGTTGTGCTGTCGCTGGTGGCGATGATGATTTTGCCGCCATCGAGTTTCAGGCTGTCGCCGACGGTGTACTCAATCTGGCTGATAACAACCTCAGTGTCAATCTTCGGAACAACAAGTTGCGGAACCTCAACCTTGGTGCGGCTCAACTCTTTTTTGCAGACAGAGCAGTAAACAACCGAGTCGTAAGAGCCTGCGGCTGTGTATGTTGCAGCCACAACGTTCTCAATGGCAACGCTGTCGGCCTTGTGGCCAGCGGCATCAATCTTAACCGTCTTGCGGCTCAACTCCTCTTTGCAAACGGTGCAGTAAACCACCGAATCAACCGAGCCGGCCTCGGTGCAGGTTGGTGCTTTGTAGTTCTCGGCAACGGCCTCGCCTGCAGTGTGAGGAATGGTAGTAATCTCAACCGTCTTGCGGCTCAACTCCTCTTTGCAAACGGTGCAGTAAACCACCGAATCAACCGAGCCGGCAACGGTGCAGGTTGGTGCCTTGTAGTTCTCGGCAACTGCCTCGCCAGCGGTGTGCGGAATAATTTTAATCTCAACCGTCTTGCGGCTCAACTCCTCTTTGCAAACGGTGCAATAAACCACCGAGTCAACCGAGCCGGCAACGGTGCAGGTTGGTGCCTTGTAGTTTTCGGCAACTGCCTCGGCGTGAACGTGGTCGCTTACCGTGATTGTCACCTCAATGTTCTCAACAACCTTGTAGTTGTCGGTGTCCTCGGGTGTGAAGACAACCATGCGCTTGTTCGCGCCAGAGGCAAGTTCGGCGCTGCCAGCAGCAAATGCAAATCCGCTGCCCAACTGAATATCAGCAAGTTTGGCGCCACAAGGCTGCTCGGCAATGGTTGGTGCTGTATAGGAAGGAACGGCTTTGTTTATCTTCAAAGAGCCTTCAACAAAACTTACGGCATAATTGCCTTGCTCCTCATCGCCTGCGGGCGTAATGGCATACACACCAGCATTGTTGCCCTCGGCGCGGCTGATGGTGTAGGTGATAAGGCTCTCGCTCTCGTTATTTACAAGTCCTGCAATGGTGGCCGTAAGCGTTGGCTCCGAGTCGCCGAATGTAATCTCTTTGTTGTCGGCTGTTACAGTCACTTCAGCAGGGTTGATTGTAAATGTCTTCTCTACTGATTTGTAATAGCGTTTCATGCCAGTGATGGTAACGGTGTAATTGCCAGCATTTGCGCAGCCGCCTTCGGGAAGTGCTACGGTGTAATCGATGCCTTCCACAAGAGTTTCTTCACCATCTTTCACCTCAATTACGGGTGTTAAGTCGTTGCCAGTATAGGTTTGCGAGGCGATGTTGATTGTAATATCTTCGTCATTAATACTTTTAACATCAGCCACAAAGGTTATATTATTTGAGAACCAGATATCCCTGCCTTCGTCATCGCCAACATAAGACGTATGGTAGAACATCCAGGATTCAAGATATTCCGCAGGTACATGATAGGTTATTTTTCCATCCCTGGGTAAGTTATAAATACGGTCAAGCGCTTCTGGGTTGGCAGAACAATAGACTTCTTTTATGCTGCCACCACTGCCATTACTACTGAATACCTGTTGACCAATGCTTGTAACACTTTCGGGGATGGTTACAGTAGTAAGCGAGGTGCAGCCATAAAACGCCCAGTTACATAATGTTGTGACACCATGTGGTATAGTTACCGATTTCATGCCAGTTAAATAAGCAAATTCATACTCTCCAATAGTTGTAACACCTTCGGGAATGGTTATCGATTCAATTTTAGAACAATATGAGAAAGGATTATTTCCAATGGTTGTAACACTTAGAGGTATGTTTATAGATTCGAGGTTAGAACAATAACCGAATGCCCACTTGCCGATGGTTTCAACTCCCTCGGGAATGGTTACCGAAGCAAGTGAGTTGCAATATTCGAACGCATACTCACCGATTGTCTCAACACTTTCGGGTATGGTTACCGAAACAAGTGATTCGCAATGATAGAACGCGTAAGCATCGATTGTTTTAACACTTTCGGGTATGGTTACCGAAACAAGTGATTTGCAATATGCGAGAGCATAATCACCAATTGTCTCAACGCTGCTTGGGATGTTAACCGAAGCAAGCGATTCGCAATAATTGAACGCGTAAGCATCGATTGTTTTAACACTTTCGGGTATGGTTACCGAAGTAAGCGAGTTGCAGTATTCGAACGCACCCTCACCGATGACTGTAACGCCTTCGGGTATGGTTACCGAAGTAAGCGAGTTGCAGTCGCTGAACGCCCACTCGCCGATGACTATAACGCTTTCGGGGATGGTAATCTCACTGTCGCTGCCTATATACGTCAAAAGAACTGTCTGGTTGGTGTTGGGTTCATATACAAAACCATCCTCATCAATTTCGCCATTGACTGCCACTGCTCCCCAGTTATTTTCATCAGTACAAGAACTGTTGTTGATAACGTATTTTACTCCAGAGAATGCCCACTCGCCGATGGATTCAACAGATGATGGAACAGTAATCAATTTCAAGTTATAGCAGTCACAGAACGCATAATCTCCAATAGTTTCAACGCCATTAGGGATGGTTACTGAAGTAATTGATTGGTCATCGGCGAACGCGCCCTCACCAATGGTTTTAACGGTTTCAGGAATGGTAACATCGCCGCCTTCGCCTATATACGCCAGAAGAACAGTTTTGTCGGTGTTGAGTCCGTACATATATTCTCCGTCAATCTCGCCATTGGCAACCATCAACGCACCCCAATTATATTCATCGGTACAAGAACTGTTGTTGATAATGTATTTTACTCCACCGAATGCCCAATCACCAATGCTGGTAACAGATGATGGAACAGTAATCAATTTCAAGTTATAGCACTCACAGAACGCATAATCTCCAATAGTTTCAACGCCATCAGGTATGGTTACTGAAGTAAGTGATTCGCAGCCAGCGAACGCGCCCTCAGCAATGGTTTTAACGGTTTCAGGAATGGTAACAACGCCACCGTCACCAATATACGCCAAAAGAACTGTCTTGTTGGTGTTGGGAGCGTACAAAAAACCATCCTCGTCAATTTCGCCATTGACAACCATCTCTGCACCCCACGGTTGGCCTTCGGTACAAGAACTGCTGTTGATTACAAATTTTACTCCATCGAATGCCAACGGACCGATGGTTTCAACAGATGATGGAACGGTAATCGATTTCAAGTTATAACATCCAGCGAACGCGCCCTCACCAATGGTTTCAACTCCTTTAGGGATGGTTACTGAAGTAAGTGATTCGCAGCCAGCGAACGCACCCTCGTTAATATACCAAACAGTTTCAGGTATTTTCACTGAAGTAAGCGATTCGCATTCTGCAAACGCTCCAGGAGCGATGGCTGTATAGCCGTAGGGGATGGTAATGTCGCCACCTTCGCCGTGATATCCAGTTAGAATTCTATGGCCGCCGTTATCGAATTCATATTCAAACCCTCCGTCATTGCCATTGAGTAACTCCGCGCCCCATGGCTGTCCTTCGGTATAAGAACTCTCGTTTATTACGTTATTTACCATAGCAAATGCCCAATCCTCAATGTAGGTAACAGACGCAGTAGATGGAATGGTTACCGTTGGGGCAGGAAAATAGCACACATATTTCCCGATGATTTCAACATCGTCGGGAATGATAACATTGTCGGCATCGCCGACATAAGCCAAAAGTTTTTTCTTTTCGGAGTTGGCAGCATATATGAAATCTCCGTCTCTTATGCCATTGACAGCCGCCGCACCCCAGTTATCTTCATCTGTACAAGAACTGTTGTTGTTTACTATTAACACTCCATCGAATGCCCAATCACCAATGCTGGTAACAGAAGACGGAACGGTTACTGTTTCCAAGTTAACGCACATACCGAAAGCACCCTCACCAATGGTTTCAACTCCTTCGTTGATGGTTACCGATTCAAGATTTTCACAAAATTGGAACGCATAGTCACCAATGGTTTCAACGCTTCCTGGTATAGTTACTGAAGTAATTGATTGGTCAAAGGCGAACGCACCCTCACCAATGGTTTCAACGGTCTCGGGAATTTTCACTGATGTAAGCGATTCGCAATTTGCAAACGCTTCACGAGCGATGGCTGTAACACCGTAGGGGATGGTTATGTCGCCGCCTTCGCCATTGTATTTCGTAAGAATTATCTCGCCGTTTACATTATTGTAAGAAAATCCTCCATTTTCGCCATTGAGTGCCCACGCCCCCCATGGTTGGCCGTCGGTATAAGAATTGTTGTTGATTACGTTCGTCACTCCGGCAAATGCCCAATCCTCAATGCTGGTAACAGCCGCATCTTCTGGAATGATAACTGTTTCCACACCATGATTGAGAAACGCATATTCGCTAATGATTTTAACATTGTCGGGGATGGTTACCTCGCTGTTGTTGCCGATATATGCCAAAAGTTTTTTCTTTTCGGTGTTGGCTTCATACACAAAACCATCTTCATCAGTTATGGCATTGTTTGCCAGTGCCCCCCAATTATCTTCATCACTAATAAGACTTAAGTTGATTATGCTTTTTACTCCAAAGAAAGCATCCTCGCCAATGCTGGTAACGGAAGTGGGAATGGTTAACGATTCAAGGTTCTCACAACCCGCAAACGCATCATTACCAATGGTTGTAACGCCATTAGGAATGTTTACTGATGTAAGTGAATTGCAACCAAAAAAAACTCCATTACCGATGGTTGTAACGCTATTAGGAATGGTTACTGATGAGAGCGAAGTACAACCATAAAAAGTTGCATCACCAATATATTTAACGCTATTAGGAATGGTTACTGATGAGAGCGAAGTACAACCATAAAAAGTTGCATCACCAATATATTTAACGCTATTAGGAATGGTTACCGAAGTAAGTGATTCACATTCAGCAAACGCATCAGAACCAATAAAATCAACGCTCTCGGGGATTTTTACTGAAGTAATTGTTTCGCAGTGCTCGAACGCATCTTCGTCAATTCCCGTAACGCCGTAAGGGATGGTAATGTCGCCGCCTTCGCCATGATAGCCTGTGATATCTACACCTATCATATATACACCTGCCTCGTCGTAGTCACACCAGACTTCGCACTCAAATCCTCCTTCAAGTTCGCACTCAAATTCGGGTTCATCAGTGAACCAATCGAGTTTCACTGCGCCCCAGTCTTCTTCCTCTTCATCCTCACAAAAACTTGCGTTTATTACGTGCTTCACTCCAGCGAAAGCATTGTTGCCGATGTTGGTAACAGATGATGGAATGATAATTTCAAGGTTTACGCAACCCGCAAAAGCATATGGCCAAATTTTTTCAACGCTATTAGGAATGGCTACCGATGTAAGCGAGGTGCAACCAGCAAACGCACCCTCGTCGATGCCAACAACGTTGATTTCATTACCAAAAGGATTGATTTTTGACTTTATGGTAGCATTGGCAGGCAGACCATCGGTATAACCATAAACCATGGCTGCCTCCTCATCATAAGTAGGTCCGTATACCACACCGCCAATTACAACACAATCATAATATTCTATCATTTCTGGGGTCATGTAGCCGCTTGGGCCATCATAAACACCTGGGTCATCAATAGGGACAACTGGGCCATCAACAGGAATAACACCAATAATACCTTGGTCAATAACAATGTCACGTTGTGCAAAAGAAGGCACAGAAAAGAGCAGCAGTGCTGCAAGCATCAAGAATAAATTTTTGATTTTCATTGTGTTAAACAGATTTATTTAATTAAAAGATTTAACAATAAAAAAAGTGTAAATGTGGAATTTTCACGGGCCGCAAGGTAAGATTAATCTTTGAAAACCAACACCGAAGAGAATGGAAAAAAACTCTAACCAAATGAACCCGAATTTATCCTAAAAACGATTTTGGATTGTTTTGGTTAGAGCAACAAAAAAGGGGCGATGAAAATCGCCCCCTTTGGTTTTATCCGATTCAAACAGAATTAATCATTAATCATCACGCGTTTGGCGGTGGTGCCTGTTTTCACAATGTAGACGCCTGCGCGGTTGATGCGGATTTCGGTAGAGACGTCACAATGTGGCGTCTCTACAATCAGACGGCCCATGGCATCGTAAACGTAGATGTCGTTTTCGGCGTTCTCAACCACGATGGTGTTGCCGAAGGCGTAGATGTTGACGGCAGCAGCCTCGGCGTCGCTGATGGCGGTGTTGTCGTCGGCCTCAACGGTAACATCGAAGGTGGCGGTGAGGGTTACCTTGTCGATCTTGAGCGTTATGGTAAGTTTCTGCGTGCCAACCTTTTCGGCATCGAAACCGCTGATCATATCGGCCTTCAAATCAACATCCTGGGTAGTGCCGTCGCTGTAGGTGACGATGAGTTTGCCGCCTGCAATGTCCAACTGCTCGCCCTTCTTGTAGGTAACCTTGGCGGGTGCGCTCAATGCCACTGACTTGGCCACAACCTCTATAACCTCAGCCTCTTTCACCTCAACATCGAATGTTGTTGTGTAAGGCACGCCGTCAATCTCGAACGAAACCGTAACGGTCTGAACACCAACGCTGTCAGGGTTGAAGCCCTTCACCATTTCAGGAGTGATGACAACCTCAGCCGTTGTGCTGTCGCTGGTGGCGATGACGATTTTGCCGCCATCGAGTTTCAGGCTGTCGCCGACAGTGTAGTTGATTTGGCTGATAACAACCTCAGCGTCAATTGGTTTGGCAATATCTTTCACCTCAACATCGAATGTTGTTGTGTAAGTCACGCCGTCAATCTCAAAGGCAACCGTAACGGTCTGAACGCCAACACTATCGGGGTTGAAGCCGCTAACCATTTCAGGAGTGATGACAACCTCAGCCGTTGTGCTGTCGCTGGTGGCGATGATGATTTTGCCGCCATCGAGTTTCAGGCTGTCGCCGACGGTGTACTCAATCTGGCTGATAACAACCTCAGTGTCAATCTTCGGAACAACAAGTTGCGGAACCACAACCTTGGTGCGGCTCAACTCAACCTTGCAAACCGAGCAGTAAACCACTGAATCGTAAGAGCCTGCGGCCTTGTATGTTGCAGCCACAACATTCTCAATGACAATGCTGTCGGCCTTATGACCTTTGGCAGGAATAACCTCTTGTGCCTTTATAATTGTATTGCAAACCGAGCAGTGAGAGCCTTCTGTCAAGCCTGATTCTGTGCAAGTTGCTGCAACGGCTACGTCAACTACCTCAGTGTGAGCAATAACAGGTAACTCAACTGTCTTGCGGCTGATTTCTGCTTTGCAAACAGTGCAATAAACTACTGAATCAACTGAGCCTGCAGCGGTGCAAGTTGCGGCCTTCAAGTTCTCGGCAACTGCAGCACCTGCAGTGTGGGATGCAACAGGAATCTCAACAGTCTTGCGGCTCAATTCTGCCTTGCAGACGGTGCAATAAACAACTGAGTCAACTGAGCCAGCAGCGGTGCAGGTTGCGGCTTTCAGGTTCTCGGCAACGGCTGCGCCTGCAGCGTGACCTGCGGCAGTAGTAGTTGTTTGTGCAACAAGCACTTCGTGGCAAACATCGCAATGCGAGCCTTCAGTAAGGCCAGTGGCGGTGCAGGTGGCGGCAACTGCGGGATCAACCACAATATGGTGGCCAGCAGGAATGACAACCTTGGTGCGACTCAACTCAATCTGGCAAACCGAGCAATAAACCACTGAATCGCGCGAGCCAGCCTCGGTGCAGGTGGCTGCCACAACATTCTCGAACACTACGCTGTCGGCTTTGTGGCCTGTGGCGGCAACGGTATCAGAATACTCAATGTGCTGGCAGCGCGAGCAAAGGTGCTCGGTGTAGCCCTCGGCGGTGCAGGTTGGTGCAACAACGGTGTTCACAAAATCGTGACCTAAAGCAGGAATGCTGTCGCCCATTTGGTAAATCTGGCCGCAGAGTTTGCAACTTGTGTTGCCAGTGTAGCCCTTGTGGGTGCAAGTCGCGTCGAGAGTGTAGAGCAGTTCGTTACCCTCGTTGTGCGGGCATTCGGTGCGGGTGATGGTAACTTCCACGCTCTCAGTTACATAGTTGCCCTTGTCGGCACCAGTGTAGTTGGCGGTGGCGGTGTTTGCGCCCATCTCAAGAGCCTTGTTTCCGCTCCATGCCCAATCGGCAGGCAGAGCCACAAGTTGAGTGTTGATGTAGCGTGTCTCCATAGTTGCCTCTGGCTTGTTTGGTGCATCGGCAGCCCTGTTGATGGTGAGAGCACCATCGACAATGTTGAATGTCACATCGGCAAAGTTCTTATTGGTGTTGCTGAAATCAGCAGCCGACAGTTGCATCTGGTAAACGCCAGCGTTGATGCCACTTGCTGTGGCAGTGCCGCTGAACGCGATATCGTCTTCGCTGTAAACGCCTGTGGCATCGCTGATGGCTACAGAGTAACCGCTAACGCTCTGCTCCTCACCATTATAAGTGAGTGTGCTGCTGTTCTCGGTTACGGTGACAACAACCTCAGTGTTAGGAGTGATGATGAGTTTGCCATCGGTAACATCGAAGCGGACATTGGTGAAGTTCGTGCTGGTGTTGCTGAACATTTCAGCATTCCAGCCGAAAGCGTACTCTGCAGCATTGGTGCCGCTGACGCTTGCCGCGTTGCCCGACGCCGAAACCCAACTGATATTGTAAAGCGCGTTGTTGGCCTCGATGGTGAGTGCATCTTCAGAGTTGTATGTCTGCGCCGCGCCGCTGAATGCCACGCTCTTATCGGCAAGTGTTACGGTCACAACCACCTCATCTTCAATAGGATTGATGGTAAACTGGCTGCTGACAACATTCTCAGCATCGTTGTTGTTGGTGAGGCTGATGGTTGCCTGGCCAGCGTTGATGTTGTTGGCGTACGACACTGTGTAAGCATCGCCATAGGTGAACACTTTTCCGCAGATTGTGCGGCAGACAGTGAACTCAATGTCATCGTAGGCCGAACCTTTGTAGACATAGTTTGCATTGCTCAGCACTAAATCGGCTGTTGCGATTTGGCCGCCATAGATGAAGTTGCCTTCGCCAGCCAAATCGTTGCCTGCCAGTGTGCCGTTGAGAACAATTGTGCCATTGTTGGTGATGGCGCCATCACCTCTTGTGGTGAGCGATGCGCCAGCAGGAATATTCAGAGTTTTGCCATTGGCAACCTCATAATCTGTTGCCACAACCACGTCGCCTGTAACGGTGACGCCGCCGCCCTCCTCGGCAATGTAGCCCGTAACACTGTTGTGCTCTGCGTTGAGCACTGGAGCCTCATCGGCAAACAGAGTCTGATGCCATACGCTGCCGCCGAACTCGCTGCCATTGAGCAAGTAGGCTATTCGGCCGCTTGCAAACTCGCTGGCTGTGGCCGCAGTTGTCTGGCCCTCGGCATCGGCTGCTGGCTCTTCTCCTTCATCAACTCCAACGCCGTTTTGCACTACCACATTCTCGCCCTCGCCAACGGTTGCACAACCAGCAAGATAGAAGTTGTTGGTTAGTGTGGATTCATATATATATCCGCAAATGCCACCTGCATCTGCTTCACCACAAGTAACCGCTCCTGTGTTGTAGCAATTGGTTATTTCGCTGCCAGCAAGTTCTCCGCAAATGCCACCCGCGTATGATTCACCACAAGTAACCGCTCCTGTGTTGTAGCAGTTGGTTATTGTGATTCCTTCTTCAATCGCTCCGCAAATGCCACCTGCATCATACATTTCGCTGCTAACCGCTCCTGTGTTGTGGCAATTGGTTATTGTGCAATTATTATAAGCATAACCGCAAATGCCACCCGCGTATGATTCTCCACAAGTAACCGTTGCTGTGTTGTAGCAGTTGGTTATTTCGCTGCCAACAAGGTCCCCGCAAATGCCACCTGCATCATGCATTTCGCTGCTAACCGCTCCTGTGTTATAGCAATTGGTTATTGTGCTATTGCTTCTGGCAGAACCGCAAATGCCGCCAATTCCTGCCCCACCACTAATGTATGAATCAACAATACCCACATTTTTAATTGTTGCTTCGGTTGCAATTCCAAACAAGCCCACATTGTATTCATAACCAACCGAATACAAGCCGCTCACTGTATGTCCGTTGCCATCGAAAGTGCCTGAGAAGCAATACTCATTTCCTTCCTCGTCAACATAACCTATCGGAGTCCAGGTTCTGAAGTTGCTGCCGTCGCCGTTGAGCGAGCCGTCGGCTGCAAGCACATTGCTGTTTACAACAATGTCGGCAGTGAGCACTGCGCTGGCTTCAGCATTGCCTTTGTTCACCCACGAGGCGAACCAATAGAGATTTGCCGCGCTGGCAATCTGATATACGCCGTCAACGAGTTCGGGCTGAGTATATTCGCCGCAAACGGTGCACTGGCCGAAGTTGTCGAACTGGTGCTCGGTGCAGAGATTAATAACGTAGGTTGCCGTACCTCTGACGGTGTAGTTGCCGCCATCGATGTCTTCGATTTCGACAGTATAATCACCAACGCTCACAGCATCGTCAGGCATCGTCACCGTGTATTCCGATGCTGGAATAACGGTTGAGCCGTCTTTCACCGATGTAACAGTCGGAGATTTTGCCGTGCCGTCGTAGATGAACGTAGTCTGGCTCAATATGATTGTCGGGTTAGAAACGGTCTTCGGATTGATGGTGAAGGTTGTCTCGCCGCTGACGGTGTAGTTGCCGTTGGCCTTGTCGGTGATGGTCAGGTTAGCCGTTCCAGCATTGGTGTTGTTGCTGTAACTAACGGTGTATTCCGATGTTGGAATAACGGTTGAGCCGTCCTTTACAGTGATGGTCGGAGTCAGAGCCGAACCAGTGTAGGTAATCTCCGCATCGCTAAATTCGATAGTCGGGCTTGAAACCTCCTTCGGGCTGATGGTGAACGTTGCCGAGCCGCTGACAGTGTAGTTGCCGTTGGCCTTGTCGGCGATGGTTACGGTTGCCGTTCCAGCATTGGTGTTGTTGCTGTAACTAACGGTGTATTCGCCTGATGCAATGGTTGTTGAACCATCTTTCACAGTCACAGTTGGTGTCTGAGCCGAGCCATTGTAGGTGTACGAAGTCTGGCTCAACTCGATTGTCGGGTTCGTAACCTCCTTCGGATTGATTGTGAAGGTTGCCGAGCAGTTGCTGACGGTGTAGTTGCCGTTAACATTGCTGATGTTAATGGTTTTCTGGCCAGCGTTGGTAACATCGGTCGGGTAACTAACAGTGTATTCCGATGTTGGAATGGTTGTTTCTCCGTCTTTTACAGTCACGGTCGGTGTCTGAGCCGAGCCATTGTAGGTGTACGAAGTCTGGCTCAACGCGATTGTCGGGCTTGAAACCACCTTCGGATTGATTGTGAAGGTTGCCGAGCCGCTGACGGTGTAGTTGCCGTCGGCCTTGTCGGTGATAGTTACCGTTGCCGTCGTGCCAGCATTGGTGTTGTTGCTGTAACTAACGGTGTATTCGCTCGGATCAATGATTGTCTCTCCGTTTTTAACAGTCACGGTCGGTTCAATTGCTGAGCCGTTGTAGGTGAACGATGTTGCGCTCAGCGCGATTGTCGGATTTGTAACCTCCTTCGGGTTGATTGTGAAGGTTGCCGAGCCGCTGACGTTGTAGTTGCCGCTAACATTGCTGATGGTAACGGTCTTCTGGCCAGCGTTGGTAACGTCGCCACTCATTGTTACTGTGTATTCTGAAGGGTCAATTGTTGTATTGCCGTCTTTCACTGTCACGGTTGGCGTTTGAGCCTGACCGTTGTAGGTGAATGTGTTGGCACTCAACACTATGGTTGGTTCTGAAACCATCCGAGACACAATAGAGAACTCTGTGGTAACATTCTCGGGCAGCGCATAGTTGCTGTTGCTCAGTGCGGTGGCTGTGGCTATGTATGGGCCGCCAACGGCCGTTTGCGCACCATCAACGGTTACTTCGCACACATCGTTGCCAAGCAGATTGCCAACCGTGGCTGACGGGGCTTGTGCCGCGCCACTGTAGGGTAATTCGGCCTCACTCCAATTGAGTGTTACTTCCAACGGTTTGATTGTGAATGTTCTCTCCACGTCATAATCGAAAATCACAGTTGCCGTACCAGCATTGGTGTTGTTCTCATATCCAGTTGCCGTTGGTTCATTGCCGCTAAATGTGAACGCTTTTCCGCACATTATGCGTGGGCTTACAGAAGCGGTAAGTCCGTTTCCTATCTCGTAAGCCGAGCCTTTATAAGTATAGGTTGAAGGTGTGAGTGCTATATCATCGCTATTGAACTGTTCGTATTTAAAAATACCATTGCCGTTGAGGTCGTTGCCTTCCAATGTGCCGTCGCACACAAGCGTGCCGTTGTTGGTAATTATGGCTGAGCCTGTTGTTGTGAGCGATCCATTTGATGGAATATAAAGCGTTTTGCCTGCCTCAACTTCATAATTGCTAGACAAATACATATTGCCAACCACTTCGTAATTATTGCCGCTACCTCTGATATAGCCCATTACGAGATTTTTGTCTATATCAAGCGTTGGCCGTGCATCTTCCATAAGGTTCTGCCGCCATACGATAAATTCGTTTTCATCGGCGTTTGTGTTTAGTTCATAGCCTACCTTTCCGCTTGCAAATTCATCGGCAGTTCTTCCACATCCGTCATTATTATTGTATGGAGGTGCGCCTGGGCTGGAATAGCCTTTACCGTACTGTACAGACTCTTGCTGACTACTTTTTGCACTACCCGCTAAATAATAACAGTTTCCTATATCACCATAACCACAAATAGCACCAATCTCATACCAACCATAAACCTTGCCACAGTTGTATGAGTGGTAAACAAAGCCATAACCACTAATACCTCCTGTCGCAATACGTCCATAAACATTACCAGTGTTGTAGCAACTGAGTATATAGTATCCACTGCCGCAAATACCACCAACATGGGTTCGGTCGCTAGTTGTACAACGGCCTGTAACAGCTCCAGCATTGTAACAATTATAAACACAATAACCATTATAGCCGCAAATTCCTCCAACATATCGATAGCCATTAAAATAAGAATCAACCAGACCCACATTTTTAATAGTTGCATAAGCATACCCGAACAAGCCTACATAACTTCCTCCATTGGGGTAGATTCCGTTAGTTGTATTATTATAATACAATCCGCTGATTGTGTGTCCTTGCCCGTCGAACGTGCCATAGTACTGATTGCTCATTGTTCCAATAGGTGTCCAAGCCTTAAAGTTACTGCCATTACCATTGAGTGTACCATCCGAATTCAAAACATTGGTGTTGACAACAATATCGGCTGTTAGCACGGCGTCGACGTCGGTGGTGCCGCTGTTAACCAATTGAGCAAACAGGTATAGTTGCTTTTGGTGGCCAATCTGATAAACACCGTCAATTTGGGTGAGTGTTAATTCGTCACCGCAGACTGTGCACACGCCGTCATCGTTATACAAATGGTCTGAAATCTCGCTGTTGGCATAACGCGCGCAGTTTGTTGTGGCATTCCACACCACGCCGTGAGTTGCGTCCAAAACAGGCAGCGGGTCGGGGTTGGCATCGATATTCTGGTACCACGCAAGGGTGCCAGTGCTTGTGCTGCCGTTGAGTTTATAGGCCACCTCGCCGCTAGCAAACTGGGCTGTTGTGGCTGGGGCGGTCTTGCTCGTATTATCGGAGGCAGCGTAGCCTTTTGTTTGGTAACCCATACCGTTTTGCACCTTGCCATTTCCGTCGGTTGCGCAGCCTGTCAGATACCAGTTGTTGGTTTGCGAGCCGTCCGAAGGGTTCCCCCCCCAGTATCCGCAAATACCGCCAACATAATAGCCGGTTCCGCTAATCGTTCCTGTATTGTAGCAGTTTTCTATAACACCATTGCGTCCGCTAATGCCGCCTACACCATTGTAGAGGTTGCTGCTTCCTACGCCGCCAACGACTTTTCCTGTATTATAGCAGTTTTGTACGTATGCTTTTGCTACTTTGCTTCCACTTGAATAACAGTAGGCTTCTCCGCAGATACCGCCAACACAACCTTCTGTTCCGACAACTGTTCCTGCAAAATAGCAGTTCTTTATATAATGGGTGCGATTATCGGTACCCAATCTGCCAGCAATGCCGCCGACTTTACCTTTACCTTGAAAATAAGAATCGACAACACCCACATTACTGATGTTCGCTCTCATAGCATCACCAAATAACCCTATATAAGAATAACTGCTACTATAATAGTACAAACCGCTGATAATATGGCCATTGCCATCAAATTCAGTATAGGTATATTGATCTTTACAATAAATCGGTGTCCAAGCGCGGAAATTGCTGCCGTCGCCGTTGAGGTCGCCGTTGGCTTTGAGCACATTAGTGTTGACGGTAATGTCGTTCAACAAAACCGCGTTAACACCAGTGCCGCTCCTAATTAAAGCAGCATATTGGTAAAGATCATCGACAGTACTGATGATGCTCCAGCCCACAAAACGGGCAGGGAGGCCCAACTCTGCGGCGTGAGCGGCATCTTCCACCTTCTCCAGGCCTTGCACATAGCCGCACCTTGTGCATATATGATCATCGCCGAAGTTGTGCTCAAGCGTACTGCTATTGTTGTTGTAAGTTTTGCAGGGCGAAGAGTAGTACACAATGCCGTGAGTATTGTTCATAACTGGGCGCGGGTCGGCATTGTTGCCGCCGAGATTCTGATACCAAAGGAGATCACCTTCGCTTGAGTTATCGTTGAGCGCATAGCACAGATGACCGTTTGACACGGCATTGTCGTCCTGCACTCTTCTGCAATTGGTCATAGCACTGTTGCCGCCACTAATGACCACATTGTACGAAATATTAGAAGAATATACATAGACACAATTGGTAAGTGTACCATATTGTCCAGTGATGCCGCCAGTATAGTTACTACCGTCATGAGCCGAGCCTTTGTAGTAGCAGTTGGTTATGTTTGCATTAGCAATACCGCAGATACCTCCTACATGTTGTGTTCCATTTACGGCCCCCTCAAAAAAACAATTGGTTATGATTGTGGGTTGCCAATAACCTTCATCTCCACTGCTATAGCAATAACCGCAGATACCACCTACTCTGGAATAACCATAAGCCCGTGAATTAATAATGCCCAAATTCTTGATAGTCGCACCATTCGCACATCCGAAGAAACCTACATTCATTGATCCGCTATATGACCATACTTCCGAACCATTAGACCTCGTTATCGTTAAGAGGAACGGTGTGGCTTCGGAGGAATATTGATTGATATTTAATCCGCTGATAGTATGGCCGTTGCCGTCGAAAGTACCCATAAAAGGTCTAAACCCTATACTTCCGTTATTGTTCATTTTACAGCCTATTGGATACCACTTATATCCATTGCTAATATCCCCTTCGTTCACTACAATGTCGGTAGTCAAAACACCCCTGATATACATGTTTTTCTGTGCATATTCGGCAAACCCATAAAGTTCTGCAGCAGAGGTAATGGCATAATAGCCAATATAGTCCTCCGTTAAGTGATAAGAACTGTAGTTGCTCTCAGTAATAGCACTGGGTTTTTTGGGCGTTCCGTTATACGCCGCCATTGTGACCGCTGTGCTTGCTATCAGCACCGCCGTTGCCAGTAAAAATTGTTTAATCTTTCTCATAATCTGTGATTTTTAATTAGTTAGAAATTTATTTAATTGGTATTGTTTTAGTTACGAACCGATTCCGTACAGCACGCAGCAGATGAGAACCAGGATGAAAAGAGTGCAGATTAGTATGCTGGCAAATTTTCTCATGGCTCTAGCGGTTAAGGTTAAAACTGCTGCTGGCAAACTGCTCTTTGTGAGAGGCGCACTTGGCCGTCCGGGAGTTGATGGCCGCAAACAGAATCACGATGGTTGCAATAATCATGGTATCAGTCGTTTAAAGGTTAGTTTCTGACAACAATGTAGGTTGTGAGTTTCAGATTGGCCAGTTTGCAACTTGCCAGTTTCACCTTGCCTTTTGCGGCGCTGTTTCTTGTCTTTTGCTTTTCCATTGCGTTAAGTTTTTTGTGGTTCCGAAATCGCTAAACTTTATTCAAAAACTTGTGTATGAAATTTTATTCCCTTATAAAACTTTTCAAAAGACAATTTTTTTAATCAAAAAAGCAATAGCGAGCTCACGAACGGCGGGTTTGACTTTAGGAACGGCGAAAATCGGGCAAAAATGGCCGATTATTGTTAAATAGAACCGACTATGCAGTTCGTAGTTGCGGTTATATTTATTCGTAATTTTAGTATAATTATACTTTTTCATGATAATCGGACAACAAATAAAAAAGCCGATTAACTTTGGTGCATAATACACAATCGATATGAAGAAACAGATATTATTCTTGCTGCCTTGCATTGCGCTGATGGCCTGCAATGGTGGCAGCGGCAAGTCGGGTGGCGCAGCACAAACGGCCGACGCCAGCAACGAGCCTGCAAAAGCGGTTTTCACCTACGTTGAGCCGCAGGAGGAAATTGCCAAGATTATTTGGAACAAATTGCTTGAAAGCGATGAGGGTGTCAAACAAATTGTGGATGAGGCCAAAAAGTGGCAGATGGATGCCAGTTTGGGAGAATATTTCAACGGCGCGTCGCAGAAGGAGCGTTATCCGCAGAAAACCCGAATGGTTTTCTACAATGTGATTGATGGCGCCGAAGGCACGTACGACGCACTTGCTTACTTCAAACTGCAATGCTATCAAACCAACGAAGGTAATTGGATAGCAGTCATTTACGAAGTGACTGAAAGTTCGATTAGTGATGGGCCACCCAGAATGGCCAATCTTTCTTCGTTAATCTATAAAGATGGCGATCTTTTCGATTATCCTGACGCTTGCCTTCCGCCAGTCCAGGTGCAGCCTCTGACAGCCTATAAAAACCGCGATTACAGTAGTTGTGCGGTGCTCTTCGACACCATTGGCTTCACAATGGTTAGCCGCGATTTCTGGCCGATGCGCTACAATTGGGACGGTGAGAAATTTGTGCAGGACGAGAATTCGGTGGTTCTTGCCAGCCTTATGAGCCAGTATGGCGGATTCTGTTCTTTCAGTGTCGGTAACGAACTCAAGGCGTCTGGTCTGGCCGACGATTGTAAATTGGAGAGTGGTACTTTTAAGCAGAGCGCGGTCAGCAACAATCTTGATGAAGGGGCAATAGCCTCAATGTTGGAAAACCGCGCAAACACCGTGCTCACGCAGAATGGCGAAAAAATGGCGGAATTTGAAACCATCGACGGAAAAATCTCTGCCATAAATATTTACTCTCCTAAAATTGGATTTGCCCAAAAGATTGGTTACAGCCACGATACCTATGGCAGCAGTTATGTGGAAATGGTCACTTCAAAGCCTCTTGCGGTGGGCTTCCCAATCAAAAACGCCTACGACAAGGAGGACTACGCTCCAGACTACACCAGCGAGAAAAAAGACGGCTACTACGTACTGACGCGCCGCACCCATCGCAACAAATATGAAAAGCGCGACATAATGATTTCGCTTTACGCGAAGGATGAGAACTCCAACATTGAGCGAATCCGCGTATTTGCCCAGCCGCTGCAAATAACCCTCGAATCGGAGATTGCCGACGACAACAGCATGCCCGACGAGGTTAAGTCTATCTGGCAGAAACTCAATACCGAATATGCAATCACCGACGCTTTCGGCGAGTTCCACAACTGCTTTATTAGCAAAAACGGATTCGATGCCCATTTCTTCGACAATGGCAAATTCACCCAGAGCGAAATCGACCACCCAATAGAGTGGGAACTCTCATGCTATATGTTCAAAACCAAATCGGGCGGATATAAAATTTACACGCAGAAAGATGTGGAAAACGATTATTGGATTGCCGACAACGAAAAAGCCAATCTGCGCCGAGAGTTCGACGAGTACATCTATGAGAACGGCAAACTCACAAAGGTGGCCGTTGAGATTCCGCAGTCCGCAGCCGCCGACTACATGGCATCGGCTTACGACAACACGCTTGTTCCGCCAGGCGCCGAGGTGACCTCCGACGCCAAAACGCTGACATCGTCCATTCCCCATCCCGATTATGCAACGGGCAGCAGTATCTATCTGACTAACACGGGTTTCGAACTTCGCGCAGCGTCGCCTAAAAACGAGCCCTACTGCACCGAGGAAGGTGATCCTAGCGTAGAATGCTGGATATACAATTTCACGGCCCATTATGATTGGGATGACGAGGGAGCTTTCCGCCTTATGAAAGATTATTGACGGGCCGATTCATGGCGGAACAGTGGAGCACATACGCCGACTGGAATCCGTGGCACGGCTGCACAAAAATCAGCGAGGGGTGCCGCTATTGCTATGTCTATAGGCAGGATGAGATGTACGGAAGCGCCGTTGGCAGCAATGTTGTGCGCAAGACGGCCAATTTTGCCCTGCCCACGAAGCGCAAGCGCGACCGCAGTTACAAGATTGAGCCAGGCAAACTGGTCATGACGTGCTTCACCTCCGATTTTCTGCTGCGCGATGCCGACCAGTGGCGCCCCGAGTGCTGGCGGATGATGCGCCTCCGCAGCGACCTGATGTTCTATTTCTTCACCAAACGCATCGACCGCTTCATGGAGTGCCTGCCCGACGATTGGGGCAGTGGCTACCCAAATGTGATTGTCGGCTGCACCATCGAGAATCAGCAGATGGCCGATTACAGGATGCCGTTTTTCAAGGCCGCGCCCATCTGTCACAAAACGCTAACCGTGGCGCCGCTCATTGGCCCCATCGACTTGTCGGCCTACCTCGACAGCAGCATCGAGGAGGTGTCGGTGGGAGGAGAGTCGGGTGTCGATGCGCGCGTGTGCGACTACCGTTGGGTGCTCGACCTTCGGCGGCAGTGTGTCGAGGCCGATGTGCCGTTTCGCTTTCACCAGACGGGTGCCAAACTGCTGAAAGACGGCCGTTTGTACCGCATCCGCCGACCGTTTCAAATCACACAAGCCTACAAGGCTGGCATCGACTACCGCATCAACCATTTCTATGTGCCTGAAAAAGAGGAAGAAAAATGGGGCTCGGAGGGGTGAGAAGGTTGAGAAGGTTTAGAGGTTAAGAAGACTAACACCTAATACCCAACACCCAATACCCAAAACCTAACACCCAACACCAACCTCAATCCAACTCGCTGATTTTCTTCCTAATCCGTTCGCGCTCCGACTGCTTTGGAATCGATTTTTGCAGTGCCTTTTCCCAATATTGTCGGGCTGTGGCCGCGTCGGATTGCGAATGGTAGTAGTCGCCCAGAATCTCGTGAGTGGCGAATAATTCGGGATTAAGTTGCTCAAATTCATGGAGTTTGGCGTTGCCGATGGTCTGCGCTTGCGCGATGGCTGCGCGGAACTCATGAGTGAGCCGTTTGATGCGGAAAATGTCGTCAATCGGCACGGTTGTGTCGGCAGGTATAGATAGTTGTGAATCAGTGATTTCGCTTGCGAAACTGGTTTGCCCGCTGAAGATTTTTGCCAAATCGTACGCAACATACTGCCCCGCTTGCCATGGTGATGTTGAAACCCACATTATCAGTCGGTTAGCATCGAAAACCACCGAATGATGGCCGATAAATTGGTTCAGAGCGGCCTCGTTTGTCCATCCGATAACGCTGTCGTTCAGCCCTTTATGGTCGCGTAAGATTGAAACGGCATCAGCCGCGTCAATCGGGAATTTGCGGTGCAGAAGTTGGCTGATGCGCTTCAGGCGGTAGGGGCTGTCTGATGTGGCAATGTTCTCAACGTTGCGCGGGTCGTCGGCGAAAGCGTCTGACTGATAATGATTTGTACTGATGATGAACGACGAGTCGGTGGTGAAAAGCGCGGTTTTTTCGGGCGACTTTTCAATCACAGCGGCACAGCCGTCGGCAGCCGAGCCAATCAGTATCGACTCCGAAACAAATGTCTTGTGGCGGTTGGAGATGGCAAAGGCCTCGTCGATGGTTGAGGCGTATTGCAGAATCTCGCGGGTGAGAATGGAGATTGGCGTTGCCGACGATGTTGGCATGTCCGACTTTGCGGCGTTGATGGTGACGGTGAGCCCCGTCTCGTTCATGCCCGACATCACGCCAATCATGCCTGGCCAACTGATTGACGCAAAGCGATATCCGTTGTCGGGCGTGCAGAACACAACCACGCGGTTGCGGGCAAAATCGTCGCCAATGTAGAAATCGAAATTGCGCCCCACAATGAGGCCGCCCGAGGTGCTGCACGTGTCCCACGCGGCAAACGAACTGCACCCCACAAGCATGTAATCCTGCATGGCGTGGCCGATGTCGTGTGCCGAATGGTAGTTCATCTGCCGCTCGTATGGTTCGCAAACAAAGTTGAAATCGTCTGAACATGAGAGCGATACGCCGTAAATCTCTTCGCGGAACTCCTCGCCGATGTATTTGCCTAGCGAGTGGTTGAACATGAGCGTCAGATAGCGCAGGAATTTCAGGTACGATTCTGACGGCACAAACGTCCGAATCTGGTCGACAAAAATCTGTTCTTGCTCATACAGAAGGTCTTGCGCCAATTTGCCGTAAGCCTCGCCGCGCTCAAACGGGCTTCCGCCGATTTTCATCTCCCAAAGACCGCTGCTGCCAAGTCGCAGAGTGTCAGTGCCATAAGCGCGCAGGCTGTCGCCGATTTTTTCGATTTGCTTGTCAACAGGCTCAAAACCAACAGGTTTTTTGAAGTCGGCCGTCAGGTAGAGATAGACGAAGGCGATGAACGGAATGAGCGCGACCGCCAGAATCAGGCAGCCGATGATAAGGCCAATCTTACCAAACCGTTTCAGTATTTTGCTCATTTTCAAATAAATTCAATTCTTCAACCATTCGGTTATTCAATCCTTCAATCCATTAGTTATTCAGTCCATCAATTATGCGTTCCCCACTTTTTTCGCCAAATATTCCTGACCCAAAAATTCGGAGCAAGTGATTATGGCCGTGAGAGTTACGCCCAATGCGCCGTGCACGTTCAGGTTCTGGCCAGTAAGGTAGAGATTGCCCAGTTTGGTGCGTGTTGAGACAAAGCCCACCTGCGGGCACTTGTAGTCTTTGATGATGCCGTAGGCCGAACCTTCGGGCGTGGCCGTGTAGTCGCGGTAACTCAGCGGCGATGTGGTGTAAACCGATTCGATATATGGCTCAAAATCAATGCCGTGCTGACGGATGAAGTCGAGCACCTGCCGCGTTTTTGCTTCCTTGAACAGGCGGTAGCGCTCACCGCGGTGCTCGGGCTTGCTGTCGGCCCATTCGGCCACTTCTTCAAAATACATTGGCGTCAGGATGGTCACCACCTCGGCCCACTCGCTGTCAACGGTGTGTGCCTGCATCGAAATCATGCAGTTGGTGGTGTGGCCAGGATAGTTTTGGCGGTCGTACCAGACGCTGTTGTTGCCGTGCAGATAGATGTTGAAATTGTTGTATTTCAGCGTTTTCGGCTTCACAACCAAATAGATTGAGAAGATGCCGTAAGTGTTTGGCAATGAATTGATTCGCGTGATGTAGGCATTTTTGATGGCGCGGCTCTTGTCGAGCAGTTCCAGCGTGCGTTGCGGGTGCACGTTCGAGATTATCCGCTTTGCGTCAATTCGCTCTGTGCCGTTCACAATCACTGCTTTGGCGCCCGTGTCGTCGGCCACAATGCGCGTCACTTCGGCGTTGTTGAGCACCGTTCCACCGTTGGCGCGAATCACCTTAATCAACTCGTGGCTCACCTGAATGGTGCCGTCAACAAAGCGGTAGGCACTCTCGATGTACGAGTTGTTAATCATTGCGTGACCGTAAAACGTTGACATATTGCGGATTCCGCCGTAGAGCAGCGCCGAGCCAGCCAGCACTTCTCGCAAGTCGGGGTTGCCGATGGTCTCTTCGATGAGCCGCGCCGCCGATGTGCAGAAATAGCGCATTCCTTCGGTGGCAATCACACCCTGGCGCAGATTCTCAACGCTGATGAGGTCGCCCACTTCCTTGAGTTGGTTCACATAGCGCTTCAGGTTTTCGCGCTCGGCGGGAAACTGTCGCGCCAGCGTGTCAACAAACTGCTCGTGGCCCATTGCATAATTGTAAACCTTGCCGTGATAGTGAATCTGGTCGAAGGCCTCGACGTCGAGTTTGCGCAGCCGCAGTTTGTCCATTATGCCCAAATACTTGAAATACTGGTTCATAATCTGGCCGTCGTCGAGGCTGCCCACATAGTGGATGCCTGTGTCGAGCAGGTGGTTGCCGCGCTGATATGTCTGGAAGCAGCCGCCGAAGTTGCTGTTCTTCTCGAGCACGCACACGTTGAAACCTTCCTTGCTCAGGATGGCGCCGCACTCAAGCCCGCCCAGTCCGCTGCCGATGATGATTATGTCGTATTCCATACTTCAGAATTTCGCGGCCAAAGATATAATATTAGCGGCGAAGATTTGTATCTTTGCATTTTATGCGTGAAAAATGGAGGAGAACAACACTCATAGCGAATTGGAAGGCGGCGGATTCACTGTCATAAAGCCGCAATCGAGCCTGCTCGACCTTAACTTGCGCGAACTTTGGCGCTATCGCGATTTGATTGTGATGTACGTCAAGCGCGATATTGTAACTTTCTATAAACAAACAATTTTGGGACCTCTGTGGTTCGTCATTCAGCCAGTGCTCACCACGGTGATGTTCATGTTCGTCTTCGGCAACTTGGCCGGAATCTCAACTGATGGCGTGCCGGGCGTGCTGTTCTACTTCAGCAGCATCATCCTTTGGAACTATTTTGCTGACTGTCTGAACCGTAACTCGCGCACTTTCACCGATAATCAGAACGTATTCGGCAAGGTTTATTTTCCGCGACTGGTGGTGCCAATCTCGGTCACCATCTCCAATCTTGTGCGGCTGGCCATTCAGTTTGCGCTATTTGTGGTCATCTACATATATTATTTTGCAACAGGTGCTGGCATTCAGCCAAATATCTACCTTCTTCTTCTTCCGCTTTTGATTCTGATGACAGCGGGCGTCAGTCTCGGATTTGGCATCATATTTTCTTCACTGACAACCAAATACCGCGATTTGACTTTTCTTCTGCAGTTCGGCGTCCAACTTTGGATGTACGCCACGCCAATCATCTATCCGCTCAACAGCATCCCTGCCGATAAGCAGTGGCTAATCCAGTTGAACCCAATGACATCGGTGATTGAGACGTTCAAATACAGTGTGCTCGGCACCGGCGTTTTCTCGTGGGGCTGGCTCGGTTACAGTTTCGCGTTGATGGCGGTTCTGATTCTTGTTGGAATTATGATTTTCAACAAGATAGAAAAAAGTTTCATGGACACGGTGTGAGTTGTCCCAGATTGGCTCTCTCAACGGTGCATAATCATCACCACACCCATACGGCTCTTGCCGCCGTAGGTTATCCGATAGTGGTACATTCCTGATTTCAAAAGACTTGCGTCGATAAGTAACTCGTTGTAGCCCGATGCGGCTGTGCCGTCGAATAGTGTGGCCGCCAACATTCCAACTTGGTTGAAAAGTTCGATTTTAACGTTGCCTTCCTGTGGTACAATGTAACTGATTTTCAGTTGGTTGTCGGCTGGATTCGGTTTCGCTGGCTCAATGCTGAACTCATCCGGAACCATTGCAATGCAGAACTGATTGTCGTCGGGATTCATGTCCTCATGAGCGGCTGGTTCGATGTTTACACAGATGTATTTCAGCGAGTTGGCTCCAGGCATTTCGATTTCGGCAGCGAATGTGAACCGAACAATTTTGCCCGATTGGATGGTGTCGGTGATGGTCTCGCGGAACGAGTGCCCCAAGTTGTCGGTGCAGGTGATGGTGGCGTTGGCAAGGTCGTATTGGCTGTTGTTGGCCACCACAGCCGAAATGCGCAAGTAGTTGCCTACAGGTTCGGCCTCGGCTTGCATAATCAGCAAATCGGTGTTCGGCACAAAGGCCACAATGGTGCGCAGTGTGGTGTCGGCACAACCAAATTGATTGGTGGCCACAAGGCGGATGGTGTGGCTGCCGCTGTCGGCGAAGGTGAGTTGCGGTTCTTCGGCATCTGAAGTCTCGCCATCGCTCAAAAGCCACAGGTAACTGTCGGCATCGGTTGTGTTGTTGATGACGCGCGGTTCAAACGGCACAGGTCCGCGTTCAGGCGCCACGCCAAATGCCGCTACAGGCGTTGGGCGGACAACCACGGTGGTGTCGGCCTTGCTCACGCAGCCCACGGTGTCGGTTGTCGCAACGGTCAGATGGTGTCGGCCAGCCGATTCAAACGTCAGCCAGGCAGTTTGTTTATTATCGCTTTGCGCGCCATCCACAGTCCATTGCCATGAGCCGATAACGCTATGTAATTCAGTATTTTTGGCTGATACTGCCGATGGTTGATTTTGGCAAATCAGTCCTGCGCTAATCACAGGTTTCGGCAATGGTCTGATGGTGATAGTTTTGCTCTTCGATGCTGAGCAACTATTCGATAACTGTTTGGCTGTGAGCGTTATCTGATAACTGCCAGTATCGCTGAAATTGAAATCGGGGCTCTTTGCGGTGCTCCGCTCTTCGCCGTCAATCTGCCAAACGTAGCCAACCGCAAGGTTCAGCGCCGCCACGGTTCGGTTGGTGCAGTAGAGCGGTGTGTTTAGGCAAGGTTCGCTCAAGGCGAAATCAACCTCCGGGCCTTGCAGAATGCTGATGTTGGTGCGTAGAGTGTCGGTGCAGCCGTGAGCGGTGGCCACAACCAGTTGAACCGGCTTGTCGCCCCACGAGTCGAAAGTGGTGCGCGGATGGCGCTCGGTAAATGTTGAGTCATTGATAGTCCATTGCCAATCAACAATATAACTAACCGGCGTGGTGCTTTGGTCGGCAAACTGGACGGGAGCAAAACTGCAAGCCTGTGCAGGTGCGAAAGCCGCCGTTGGCAGCGAATCCACAACAATTGTCTTTTTCAGTACATTGCTGCAACCATTTGTGGTTGATACAATTAACTGCATATTGTAAGTGCCGCTGTTTCTGAAAGCGTGAGCAGGATTGGCTTCCGCCGATGTCGAGCCATCGCCAAACTGCCACAAATAGCCGTTAATCAGCGAGGTATCGTTTGAATGCGACTGGCTGCTGAACTCAATATCGCGTGTAGCGCAGAGCGCAGAGTGAGTGAAATCGGGCGTCGGCGCAATGCCCAGCACTTCAATGTAGGCCGTATCTGCCGTCGAGCAGCCCAACCTGTCGACCACCTTCACCCAATAGGTGCCAGTTTTTTCCATCGTCAAATGGTCATCCTTCGTTCCATCAGACCATTCGTAAGTCACGGCTTCGTCATAGCCATTTTGCAGATAGATGTTGTTGCCAATGCACGATTGTATCTTATCACCCGCCAACGATGCCGTTACCGGGAAACTATCCACGCTTACAGTTATTGTGTCACTTTTCCAAGTGTACCTCGCGGTGTCAGTTACGACAACATAGTACTCGCCCGCCGAGGATATTTCGAGTGAACTTCCAGTCGATCCGTCGCTCCAGAGGTAGGAGTAGGGACCGTCAAGCGCAGCGTTCCATGTGAGCGCGTCGCCGGCGCAGATGGTGGTGTCGCGCAGTTGTGCGGGTTCGGGGTAGAATACGTTTACGGTGTCGGAACTGATGTGCCCGAAGGCGTTGGTGACGGTCACCCAGTAACTGCCGGGTCTGCTGACATGGATCACGGAGTCAGTCTCTCCGGTGCTCCACAAATAAGAGACAAAACCGGGCCTGTATGCGGTAGTGATGGCGGTGTCGGCGAAGCCGTAGGGGACACGGATGTCAAGACCGAGATTGACTGAGGACAGAACATATTTGCCGTACAGATAGTTGTAAACCTGATTGCGCAAGGTGGTGTCGACAGA
>JAEEPS010000134.1 GCA_016284875.1 Salinivirgaceae bacterium
CTGAAGGGCGGTTCCGATGCCTACGACTCGAACGTTGTGGGTGTTGGCATCATCAAGGAAGTGCTGCGCCGCCACGGTGTCGACGAGAACTGCATTGCGCTTTTGCCTGCCGGTCACGCCGAAACCGAACAACTGCTGAAGGCCACCGACTATGTTGACTTGATAATCCCGCGCGGCAGCAAGCGGCTCATCGATTTTGTGCGCCAAAATTCCATTGTGCCCGTCATCGAGACTGGCGCTGGCATCTGCCACACCTATTTCGACGAGTTCGGCAACCTTGAGTGGGGAAAACGCATAATCTTCAACGCCAAAACGCGCCGCGTGAGCGTATGCAACGCATTAGACTGCGTGATTATCAATCAGAAACGTTTGGCCGATTTGTCGGCTTTGGTTGCCGACTGCGCCACAAAAAACGTCATCATCTACGCCGACGAGCAAGCCTACGCCGCATTGGACGGAAAATATCCTGCTGCGCTTCTGCAACACGCTGACGACCAATCGTTTGGCACCGAGTTTATGGACTACAAAATGGCTGTCAAAACCGTTGGCTCGATTGACGAAGCGCTGGCTCACATTGCCCGCTACAGTTCGCGCCACAGCGAGTGCATTGTAACTGACAATCAGGCAAATGCCGATTTGTTCCGCAAGGCAGTTGACGCTGCTGTGGTTTACGTGAACGCCCCGACGGCTTTCACCGACGGCGCACAATTCGGCCTGGGTGCCGAAATCGGTATCTCAACACAGAAACTGCACGCTCGCGGCCCAATGGCTCTGCGCGAACTCAACTCGTACAAGTGGCTCGTAACAGGCGAAGGACAGACTAGAAAGTAGTTGACAATTAACAATTGACAATGAACAATTAAAAATGAAGGCAGAATGAATTGATTCGTTTCACGCCCTAACGGGCGGAAATTTTTATAAAATTTTAAAACAAAATTTTGTCAGAATTTCTTGCGAAGCAACGCGGTTTATTTGAATCGTATAAAACAATAGTAATAAATCTGTGTAAATCAGTTATCCCGATAGTTATTGGGACTGTGCGAAAATCAAAAAATCAGAAATCGAAAATCAAAAATCCAACTATGAGCATATCTGAAAATCTGAACCGTATAAAATCGACGCTGCCTGCTGGGGTGCGGCTTGTGGCGGTGTCGAAAATGAAGCCTGAAGCCGACATTCAGGAAGCCTACAACGCTGGGCAGCGCATCTTTGGCGAGAGCCACGCGCAGGAACTGAAACAGAAGCACGAAGACCTGCCGAAGGACATCGAGTGGCACTTCATCGGCCACCTGCAGACCAACAAAATAAAATATATCATCAGTTATATCAGCTTGATACACAGCGTTGACAGCCTGAAACTGTTGGTCGAAATCAACAAGGAAGCCGCCAAACACGGCGTGGTGGTGCGCTGCTTGCTGCAGTTCCACATTGCCACCGAAGAGACAAAGTTCGGCCTGACACTCGACGAAGCCCGCCAACTGCTTGAGTCTGACGAGTTTCGGGCAATGCAGAACGTGCGCATCTGCGGCGTTATGGGCATCGGCAGCCTGACCGACAACACCGACCAAACCAACCGCGAGTTTGCCAACCTGAAACAGATTTTCGAAACTCTGAAAGCCGACTATTTTGCTGGCTCTGACGAATTTAAGGAACTCTCAATGGGAATGTCGGGCGACTACCAACTGGCCATTGCCCACGGCTCAACATTGGTGCGCGTCGGCTCGTCAATCTTCGGGCAGCGCAACTACGACGATAAGCATTGAGTGTTTGTGTTTTTCATTATATTTGCGAAAAACAGGCACTTATGAAAGTATATCTCGACAATTGCTGTTACAACAGACCATATGACGATTTGGATGACTTACCTGTTTCGCTGGAAGCACAAGCGAAACTTTACGTTCAATCGCTCATAAAAAGGAAGGAATTAACGCTTGCATCGTCGTTCATTTTGGATTATGAAAACTCGTGCAATCCGTATCCCGACAGGAAGGAGTCTGTTGATAAGTTCTTGAGCAACAACGTGTCAGATTATATTGGTAGCGATTCCATCGACACTGTTATGGAGAATGCAAAAAGGATTATGAGCACAGGCGTCAAAATGAAAGATTCATGCCACATTGCCTGCGCCGAAATGATGAAATGCGATTATCTGCTCACGACAGACAAACGAATGCTGAAATACAAAGATTGCGCGGTAAAACTCATTAACCCCATTGATTTTGTTAAACTTATAAACGAAACCGAAAATGAACACTGAAACCATCGTTCCACCCGCTACCATTGATTTGCTTTCCCGCGGAATGAAATGCCTTGTTGATTCTTTGGGCGTTATTGATGCGGAATATTTTATTGCCGCCGTCCGCCGCGAGCGTTTCGACTATACCAAATGGCAGCATAAGCACTTCAACGACATTGATTTAGAGACATTTGTCACTAATGCTGCAAGTTACGCAAAGAGCATTGGAAAATAGAAACTAATGCAATCTTCGGACAGCGCAACTACAACGATAAGCATTGATTTTCAAACAATAAGCATCACTTTGCCTTCGGATACTCAATCCGAGTGTGGTAGATGTTCTGCAGTTTCTGCTTGAAGATGGCCTTGATGGTCTCGATGTCGCTGAACGTCAGGTCGGCGTGATTCATTTGGCCGTGCTCAATCTTGTCGCCCACAACTTCGTCGACAAGCGGCCCCACAACTTCGGGCGAGTAATCCTTCAGCGTGCGCGATGCCGCTTCAACCGAGTCGGCGAGCATTACCACAGCCGTCTCTTTCGAGAATGGCGACGGACCAGGATAGGTGTATTTTGCCACATCCACGTTGTCGGCGCCGTTGGTATTCACTTCATTATTATAGAAATAGCGCACCACATCGGTTCCGTGGTGAGTGGTGATGAAATCGATGATGCGCGGCGGCAGTTTGTAACTTTTGGCCAGCGTCTCGCCGTTCTTCACGTGTCCGATGATGATTGCGGCGCTCTCTTCGTTCGAGAGTGCGTTATGCGGATTGGCACCAACCTGATTCTCAATGAAAAACTGCGGTGTTCTGACTTTTCCCACATCGTGATAGAGCGCGCCCACGCGGGCCATCAGCGGGTTGCCGCCGATGTTGCGGATGGCATCTTCAGCCAGATTGGCCACCTGCATCACGTGTTGGAACGTGCCAGGCGCCTTTTCGGCCAGTTCACGCAACAGCGGATGGTTGGTGTCGGCCAACTCAAGCAGCGTCACATCCGACACGAGTCCGAAAATGCGCTCGAACAGGAATATCAGCGGATAGGTTACAAACAAGAACAATCCGTTGATTATGAACCACATATACGGCCGTAGCCCGATATTTGAGAATTGTCCTTCCTGAAGAAGTGATATAGCCGTGTATGTTATTATGTATGAAGCGGTTACCAGCAGCACGGCCGAAAACAGTTGTCGGCGTTTGGCAATTCGCGACAAGCAGAAGATGGCAACCATTCCCGCAACTGTCTGAAGCATAATAAATTCGAAGCCACTCGATATGAGAAGACCGCACAGAATCACTGTGAGCGTGTGCGCGATGATTGCCAGGTGGCCGTCGTAGAACGTGCGCAGAATGAGCGGCAGAATGGCGAAAGGCAGCAGATAGGCGTGCCCCACCTGCAGGCGTATCGACACGCACATCATTCCAATCATCACAACCACAAGCCCCACCACAAAAATCAGGTGACGGAAATGCGAGTAGATGCGCGGATAGTTCAGCATCAGGAACGCAAACAGCACAGCCATCAGAATGGCGACCAGCAAGGTCTGCCCAAAGAGTGTCCACGAGATTAGCGATGCCGATATGCCCGTGCTCTGATATTCGCGTCGCAGCGAACGCAAAACGCGCAGGTTTTGGTCGTTCATCAACTCGTTGTGGGCAATGATGAGCGTGCCCGCCTGCACCATTCCGCGCGATTCCGACAGTTGCTCTTCAAGCGTCTGTCGCGCCTTGGTTGTCAGCGTTTTATCATATTCAATGTTGGGTTTGATGAAGTCGTAGATGTTTAGATAGTCGATGGCGGTGAGCAGCACGGGATTGCTGCTGAATTTCATCGAAACCTGCTCTGCCACATACTGTTGCGCCGAATGCACGGTGAACACTTCTGTCGACGGCACCGTCCTTGACATCTTGTTCTCGACCAGCACTACCATTCCCTGCCCGTTCTCTTTCTCGAGCACTTCGGTGTAGTTTGTAATTCCCTTTGAATAAACAAATTCCAACTCTGTCAGCGCAAACTGATGAATCCGCGCCTTGATGGTGTCGACATCGATTTGGAAATCGGGATACCTATTGCGCACCATATCCATTGCCGACGCAAACCGCCTGTCGAAGTCCTGCTCAAACTTGATTTTCTGTTCAGGATAAACCGATGAGATGACTGTGAAATAAGGTTTTGCGCTTTTGTAGATGTTCTCGCGCTCTTCCTTGATTTCTGCATTGGTTTTGAGCACCACAAAGTCGAACGGCGCATACAAATCTTCATACTGCCAGGCCTTTCCCTTCTGCAACTCGTATTTGAACTGCCGCTGCTTTGGCAGCATGGCGGTGATGGCAACCACGGCTAAAACGTATAGTATCAGCGCACTAACCTTGTAGTGCTTCGACATTCTGACTTCGACAGGTATCATCGGCGTAAAATTTTTATCAAAAATACACATTTTGACATGGTTGCCACGCAAAAATTTTTCGGCACGGTGGGCGGTTGTGTTTTTTTATGCAAATTTGTGTGCTAAAAATCGACAGATGAACGGCGACTTGTTTAACATATTTAAGGAACTTTCGAATTTAGCTTCGGGCAGCAACAATTTTAATGTCATCGATGAGCCCATCGACATTAATTTGCAGATGGAATACTTCAAGCGTTCAAAGAAAATCCGGCGCGATAACGTACCCCAGCTAGAAGAAGTTGAAGATTTGACAGCCATCGAACTCGATGACGAGCAGCTGCGCGACCGCATGATTCTGCTTGCCAGCATCGATGATCCCCGCGCCTACCGCATCCTTGAAGAATACACCAAAGACAAGTCGAACCGGCTGCATCAGTGGGCTCTGATGGCCCTGCAGGAAAGCAAAATGCTGATTGAAGGCAATCTGCTCAACGAGCGCCAGGTGTTTGTTTCCACCGGATTGGGCGGCCGGGGCAAGCTGCTGCGCTATTTTGTGGCATTGGTGGGCAACAATCTCGATGAGTTCGCACCCTATCAGCAGCATGTCATACAATCGGAATTCGAAACCGCACTCAAAAACAACCGGTCCGAAATTGAAAATATTGAATTTCAGGGCAAATACGCGGCAATGACAGTGCTGATTCCGTTAGATGTACCGTGCCACCAGACTTTGCTTGACGCCGTTGATGAGTGCAACATGTATGGAAATTTCCTTAAAACCGACTTTCT
>JAEEPS010000135.1 GCA_016284875.1 Salinivirgaceae bacterium
TACAAAAAAAACTACTGAAGGCAATGAAAAGGAAGCCGGTCGTGGTGACAAATGGCGCGAAGCGTGGGAAAGTGACAAGCAGAATGTCTATCCGGCAAAATTCCGTGAATTGTTTACCAAACACAGCGAAATCATCTGCAAAGACGAAAAGCAGAAATATGACATTCAGGTAAATACCGACTTTTTTGAGCCGGGATTCAATGTCGGTGTTATGCGCCAGGATGCTTATATCAACGTGACCATTAGAATTCTTGACACAGAGAATTCGAACAAGGAAGTCGCCACTGTGCAGATTCTCAAATCATTAGGCTATACGGCTATGGGCTATGACTTTTCTGTTGCCGACCGCGTCGGCGAAGCTTATGCACGAGCAGGAAAAGTATTGGCCGGAAAAGTCAAAAAAGCTTGCAAATAAAAGACTGATAATTTGTTACCAACAATAAAAAAGGAAATCCTCACAGTGGGGATTTCCTTTTTTATTAATTGTATTTCCATCTCTCTAAAACAGCGACATCTGCTCGCCCGAGCCTGTCGGCGGAACAATGTCGTCGCCTGAGTTGTCGTCGGTGTCGGTTGGTTCAATCTCCTCGGGTTGTTCATCTTCCTCAGGTTCAAGCGGTTCGTCTTCTTTTATCGGTTCAATCTCCTCAATGTGCTTAACCTCATAGGTGGTCAGGCGCTTGCCTTTAGCCGAGAAACCCTTGATGCCGATAAACTCATCGACATTGATATCCTCGGCAGGACGCTCTGCGTTTTTGCCGCCAAAGGTGACGCGGATTTGTGGCCAGCGGTGGCTTGTGAGAAGCACCAGAAGCGAGCCTTCCTCGGGACTGATAAAGAGTTCTGTCTTTTTCGATTCGGTAATCTCGAAACGTTTGATATAGTAGAAGTTCTGCCCGGCATCCCAGAAAACGGCGGTGAACACTTTGCCTGGCACGTACTTCTCGATGAGCAGCACATCTTCGGGGTAGTGGTTTGTCAGGTCGAACGATGTGAGTTGGAAGGTGCCGCTGCGGGTGATGACCAGAATGCGGTCGTCGCCGCGGAACTCGCCCACATAGATGGCGCGTTCATCGGTGCTCAAACGCATAACCACGTCGTCGAACCAGATTTTCAGACCGCCAAGTGTCGATACGCCCGACTCTTTGAGCACAATGCGGTGTACCTGCTGACGCGTTAGAATGTTGCCCTGACTCTGACGGCCTTTTATCATCAACTTGCTGAAATCCAATTCAAAAATATGCTTTTTCATTCCAGGTTTCGGGCGCAGGTAGATTTTCACCGTTTCGGCCTCGCCGTTGGGGTTGGCAGTGAAATAGAGCACTTTCGAGCCAGGCTTTTCCTGCGTCACATCATATTCGCGGTCGCGTGTAACTCCCTTAACTGCAAAGCGTTTCATATACACGGCGCCTTCTTTTCCGTCGCGGTAGATGGCGTTGTAGATGGTGCGCTCGTCGTTTTTGCGGAACACGGCCACGTGAATAATGTCCTTGCCCACGAATTTCTTGTCCTGCACCTTGGTAACCAGATATTTACCATCGGCGCGGAATATAATTATATCGTCGATGTCAGAGCAGTCGCACACATATTCGTCCTTTTTCAGACTTGTGCCGACGAAGCCTTCCTCGCGGTTGCAGTAGAGTTTTTGGTTCGATTCGGCCACCTTCGCCACCTCAATGTTGTCGAAACTGCGGATTTCGGTGCGGCGGTCGCGGTCTTTGCCATATTTCTTTTTAATCTGACGGAAATGATTGATTGCGAAGTCGATAATATGCTCAAGATTGTTCTTCACCTCGGCAATGTTGGTCTCCAAATCGCGCAAGTGGGCATCGGCTTCGTCGCTTGAGAATTTCAAGATGCGGCGCATCTTGATTTCGAACAACTTACGAATGTCATCATCGGTGACGGGGCGGATGAATTTATCGCTGTAAGGCTCAATGCGCTTGCGTATGTGCTTGATTACCACATCGTAATTCTCACCAGTTTCGTACTCTTTGTCCTTATAAATCCGCAACTCAATGAACAGTTTTTCGAGCGACGAGAAGTTCCAGTCGGTCTCCAGTTCGTCGAGTTCGACAAGCAGTTCCTGACGCAACAACTCGACGGTATGGTCGGCCGAGTGGCGCAGCAGTTCAGACACGCCCAGGAAGCAAGGTTTTTCGTTCTCAATCACGCAGCAGTTTGGCGAAATCGACATTTCGCAGTCGGTGAAGGCGTAGAGCGCATCGATGGTCTTGTCGGGCGAAACGCCAGGCTGCAGATAGACCATAATCTCGACTTCGGCGGCGGTGTTGTCGTCAACCTTCTTGATTTTAATTTTGCCTTTCTCGTTGGCTTTCAATATGGTATCGATGAGCGACGCCGTGCTTTTGCCGTACGGCACGTCCTTAATCATCAGCGATTTGTTATCGACTTTCTCGATGCGGGTGCGCACACGTACCGCGCCGCCGCGCTGACCATCGTTGTATTTTGAGACATCGATGAGTCCGCCTGTCGGGAAATCGGGATAAATCTCGAACGGCTTGCCCTGCAAGTAAAGAATGCTTGCGTCGATGAGTTCGTTGAAGTTGTGCGGCAGGATTTTCGATGCCAGACCAACGGCAATGCCCTCAACGCCTTGCGCCAGCAAAAGCGGGAATTTGACGGGAAGCACTACGGGTTCTTCTGCACGACCATCGTAAGTTTTCTGCCATTGTGTGATTTTAGGTGAGAAAACAACATCAAGTGCGAATTTAGTTAACCTTGCCTCAATGTAACGCGCCGCAGCCGCGCCGTCGCCCGTGTAAATATTGCCCCAGTTTCCCTGACAATCAATCAGAAGGTCTTTCTGTCCCAAATTCACAAGTGCCGTATAAATAGATGCGTCACCGTGCGGGTGGTAGTGCATTGTATCTCCTACTATACCTGCCACTTTGTTGTAAGTGCCGTTCTCGCATACTTTCATAGCGTGCAGAACGCGACGCTGCACGGGTTTCAGACCATCATCGATGTTCGGAACAGCGCGGTCCAGAATCACGTACGAAGCGTAATCAAGGAACCAGTTCTGATACATACCCGTGACGCTCGAAATGTCGGTCAGGTCGTTGGCAAGTCCACTAAACGGCTTCACGTCCTCAACATCAAAAACATCGTCATCAGCCTCAAGCGAGTCCGACTCACTATTAAACTCTTCTGCGTCAATGTCTTCCGATGCCGATTCTTGATTCTCGTTCAGTTCCTCGTTTTCAGAATCCATTGGTGTCTTGTCGTCAAATTCGTCTGACATATATCTTTTATTTTTGCGAAATTACGGTTAGTATATTTTCCAATATGTTTCACATACAATAGAATCGACATCACATATATCAATATATTCTGGTATATCTATATGATTTCCGTGTGTTGGGGAATATAAACTTATTTCACTAATATCATCTTCCTGACAATAATGCAAATACTCATCCTTATATATTGTAGCCACATTTATGCCATCCCAATTCTTTTGTTCTATATCAATAGAATCTCTCCAATGGGGATACGTGGGATAAGATATTATACACGTATCACCTATAAAAAACAAATAACGGTCGGCAGCACTCTCGTCTCTACTGTCACCACAAGAATATAGTATTGCCAACAATCCTAATAATATAAGTAACCGTATTACCTTCATTTTTCCTCAAATTAAACAGTAATTTATCGATTTATCTTAATATGCGGAATAGTTGTAAGTGTGCACTATCTTATATAAAGCGGATTCTCCCACTTGTATAGTGATGCCACCCGCATTTTTCACGAGATAAGTTCTCTGTAAACCAACAACAAACATTTCTGTGCTGCTTATGGTCGTTTTGTATATGGTTCCACCTGCATTATTGTCTTTAAAATATACAACTTCACCTTTTTCAAATTTTGCTGGAATTTGGGCTGTGGAAGGTATGTTGTAATTCTCAACATAATCATCGCCAAAACATATTGCAGAATGGAATGTTTTTTTATTGTTAGGAAAATAAATATCACAAGATGTATCTGCGTATTTTTTTGAAATATATGCAGCACCAAGCCCTAGAAAATTTGATTTGTTGATAAGTGTTGGCTCGTCATAAATATATTGGCCAACGGCATATTTATTAATAAATACTTGAGCATTCGCCAATATACCATTTGTCTCTCTGAAAAAAACGCAATCTAATGTTTTTGAGAAAACTTTACTTAAACAACTCTCTGAAATATTATAGGTTCTGGTAACAAGAGATGAAACAAGAATAGAAGTTATGGTTTGGTTAGTTTCCAAACTATCTTTAAACGCTTGTGTTGCATAAGAAACTTTATAGTAGTAATCTCCCTTATCGTTCTTTATTCGTTGGGAAACGACAACTGCCATAATAGGAAGCACACCTACTGTACCGTTGTTAACATGAACAACTTCACCTTTTCTGAATTTACAACCTTCTGATGGTACTACTTCATAGTTTTTGCCTACTAAATCATCAAATTCTTTCCTTCTACGAATGGCAAGAGCCTGTTCTGCGGCTGTAGCAATCGTATAATTCTTGTTATAGTCATAATTATATTTATAATTTTTTTTAGTAGTTGGTGCATATACGTGCAAATTCCTTATTTCATATTTTTTCCCATCATTATTTGTTATATCATTTACAGATTGTTTCTCTTCTGGACCCTCTTCCCATCCCATATTAATATATAGTTTCATGGAATCCTTAAAGTTCCCTGTTTTAAGATAGTTGTTGTAATCAAAATCTATTCCTTGAATAATAGCCAAATGCCCACCCGTACCATCCTCATCTTTTTTCAAGGTAACTATAACTGGCACACTATTCAAAGCAACTGCTTCAAATATTGTTTTTGCTTCATTTTCTCGTGTGCTATTGTCTTTTATATGTTTAAATTTCTTTAAAGGCAATGACAAATAGTTGATAATAGAACTTGTGCCATTATAATCTATATTTTGCAAACACAGATTTTTACGAAATATCGTCTTCATTATCTTTTCAAGAGTTTCATCTTTATCCTTATAAGAAGGCGATAGTGTTTCTATTCCATCATAATATTCTTGTACACACGCATAATCACGAAACAACCACATTAAAGTTAATATGGCTATTGGGCCGCAGCCTGCTGGCTCTAAATAATTATGTTCGCTATCGCCTTTCCTTTTCTTTTTATGTCGTCTCCCCAAAAATGAGCCAAGTAGATTGCCTACCACTGGAATCACATCACACAGAGCAGTTGCTACCTCATCCCAATTCCAATGCCCTTGCCACAAACTTATTTTTTTTATGTCATAAAAAGTTCCTATAAAAGGTAACAACCCTTGATTTATAATTCCTTGTCTAATAGTTTCATCTTCTATGTAACTA
>JAEEPS010000136.1 GCA_016284875.1 Salinivirgaceae bacterium
AACACCTTCCGTGCGCGCCTGAAAGAGAACAACATATTCGACATCAACGACAAGAAGTACGATTATCAGATGGGCGTCCACTATATGGACATCATCTGCGACTGCGAGAAGTTGGGCGACTATGTGATTAACGTTGTCGAAGCCCACGCGCAGGTAAGGCTCACAGTTTAAGGATTGAATGCGTGAAGGATTGAATGCGTGAAGGCGCGAGTTATTCGCTATTCCACTAGTGCCTAGTGCCTGTTGCCTAATGCCTGATTTCCCTTCTGCTTTTTCCACTCGCTGGCCACAAGGCATAATTCATCGTAAAATGCCTCGCCGTATTTGCGTATCAGCGGTTCTTTCAGGAATCTATACACAGGAACGCCCAAACGCTCACCTTTTTCGGTTGCTTCGAAGCAGAGCGGAATCTGCTCGTAGTTGAGTGCGTCGAAATCGCCGCAACGCTTGATGCGGATGGGATAAAGATGGCACGAGATTGGTTTTTGAAAATCGACTTCGCCATCGCGCCAAGCCATCTCGATGGCGCATTTCACAATTATCCCGTCATTTACGGCGTAGGCGCACGGCCCGCTGTCGACGAGCGTTGTCACCTTGTCGCCGTCGCGGTCGACAATCCACTTGCCTTGCGCTTCAACGGCCGCCACACCTTCGGGCGTCAGCCGCGGACGGATGGTCTCAAAAATACGGTCAAGAATCTGCGTCTCTTCATCGGTGAGTGGTGCACCCGACGAGCCTTGCACACAACAATGCCCCTTGCAAACGGTCAGGTTGCAGAAGAAATTCTGCTCAATAACATCAAGGCTGACTAATTTTCCGTCGATTTCGAACATAAGTGTTACCAAAAACGAATCTTGCAAATTTTGGCATCTGGCTTAAAGGTTGGGTTATCGATGTAAGTGCCTTCAATACCCCAAACTTCAGGCAGTTGTCCATCGTAGTAAACACTATCGACATAAAATTGAATGTTTTTCGAGCGGACGTCGAGTTTTATGCGTTTTGTGTGATCATCGAATCCATAGTTCACTGCAATGTCATCAGGATAAGCCGCCATCACATCGCTGACACGGCTGCCTGCGTGCAGATTGTTTTCAATACAGTATTTTTCAGAGAATAGAATAATCATTCTGATTGTTTTGTCGTCATAGTTCGGAAACAATTCGGCAACAAGTTCGTCGTCTTTCTTCATGACATACTTTGTCTCATCCTCGCCTTCCTCTCCCATATATGTTTGACGCTCAATGGCAAAGCCTTCCAATTCTGCGGGAATTTCATCGTCTATTTTTAAGTCGAACTTGATTAATGACGATTCGTCAGGCGTGTTTTCAACGTTTGCGGCGGCAACGGTTTCCGTTGAGGTATTAGTTGCGTTTTCTGCGCTTGTATTGTTGTGGGTTTTGGTGTTGCTGTTGCACGAAATCAGGCAGATAGCGGCACCGAGTGCGAGATAGTTTATGCGTTTCATGTTTTTTAGTTTTTTATACAAAAATATAAAAAACAAACACTTGACAATTAAAAAAAAGCATCAATAGAACTTGGTTATCCATTAAGTACAACCAACGCAAACTATTTAATTTGTGATAATTACATTATATTCAATAAAAAAATCCCGAAAGCACAAACCATGCCTTCGGGATTTAAAATGAGTTGTATTTCAATAGTTATTTCTTCACCAACCGCACCTCATAAATTCCGCCGATTTCCGTGCCAGGATTGGTTTGGAATTTCACGCGGACGCTCTTTTTGCCCTTCAGCATCGAAGCGGGGATTGGGTACTCTTCGGTCTTGAATTGCGATGTGTTCCAGCGTTTTATGTTGTTCACGGTTGTCAGTTTCTCGTCATCGATGTAGATGTCGAAAATCTTTGTGCCCCAATCGTTTACGCCCCAATATTTCACGTAGAGCGACAGGTCGGTGCGCGATTGGGTGGCCATATCGTAACTGAAGAAGCCGCCGTTGCTTGCCGTGCGGAAGAAGACGTTTTGAGTGTTGCCCGTGTGCGATTTCTCGGCTTGCATTGCGTGGTCGGTTTCAGGCTGCTGCTCACCAGGCGAAACAAAGTCGGTTGAACGCTGTTTCAAAACGATTTTCGCGCGCTCAATTCCTGCCAGCGAATCGATGTACGACTTGTAGCCTTTGCTTGTAAGTGCCAGCCAATAAATCATATAGCGCGAATCGTGGATTCCGAAGAACGGTTCCAACTCGCCGTCAATCGGGTTTTCCATACGGGCGTTCAACTTGAAGTGAAGAGGCTTGCCCTCAATGGGTTGCAGTTTGTTGCCGATATTTTCAAGGTCATCTTCGATGATGATGGGCGCCTTGTCAATTGGCAGCAACTCGCCACCAGCATACTGTCCCCAACGGCCGTCATCGGCAACCAAGCCTGCCAAATCCTCGGTGCCAGTCTTCATACCCAAAAGAATGGGGCCGTGCATAATTGCAACGTACTGCGGCACGTTCGGCATACGCTCGATGCGGGTGTGCATTGGGAACGTAATATCCAGAATATCACCTTTTTTCAGTCCGTTGATGCTCACGTACGACGATGGCTCGACGTTGATTTCAACAGGCTTTCCGTTCAGGCTCACCTTGAACTCGCCTTTCGCAACCCATTCGGGATAGCGCAGCATAAGGTCGAACGCTGATTTGCTGTCGGTTACGGTGATTTTTGATTGTTCGCTGTATGGAAATTCTGTCTCTTGACGAACTTTAATTCCGCGTTCCTTCCAATTCAATTCCGACGCTACAAACAAATTGACATACAGTTTGTTATCGTTATGAGTATAGATGAATTGATTGTATTTTCCGTGGTTTTCCATTCCCGTGCCAACGCAGCACCACATTGCCATATTTGGCGCCGAGTAAACGCGGTAGTGGCACGGACGAGCCGATGTAAAGTACACATAACCACCGTGTTCGGGGTGTTGGGTGGACAGAATGTGGTTGAACATTGTGCGCTCGTAGTAGTCGGCGTAGCGTGGCTGCGGGTCGGTGGCGAACAAATCTTCGGTGAGTTTCAGCATATTGTACGAGTTGCACGATTCAGGACCGTCAATGTCGTTCACAAAATCGTTGCAGGCTTCCTTCGACGGGAAGTGCTCGCGACGTCCGTGGCCGCCAAAAGCCAGCGAGCGGTTGTAAACCACAGTCTGCCAGAAGAATTGTGCTGCCTTGTCGTAGTCAGCATCGCCGTTTAATTGCGCAATGCGCTCAAAACCAATGATTTTTGGCACTTGGGTGTTTGCGTGCAGATTGTCGAGTTTGTCTTCGCCAGCAATGAGCGGATTCAGTATCATCTTGTGCGAGAATCGTTTGGCGCAATCAAGATACCTTGTGTCGCCTGTCATTTGGTAGGCATCGGCAAGCACTTCGTTCATGCCGCCGTACTCGTTGCCGAGCATTTGCTCCATCTGCTCATCGGTGAGGTCGGCGCAAAGGTTGACGCACCAGTCGCAGTAATCGAGGAACATTTCGCGGGCATCGGTGTTGCCGCAGTAGTTCCAAGCATCGCGCAAGCCTGCAAACATCTTGTGAATATTGTAAAATGGTGCCCAAGCGCCCCAGTACGGCCCGAAATCCCCCTTCTTGAAGGCCGTCCATACCTTTTCGCTTTCGGGCATTCCGCCAAGGTAGCCAGCGCCCCATTCGGGATTGTTGAGCGAGCCAGCATCCTGACAATCTTTAAGTTCCGAAATCATGTAGTCCAGCCGCTTCTTGCATTCGGCGTTGCCTGTGGCAGCATAGTTTATGGCCATTGCCGACAGATAGTGGCCGCCCACATGGCCGTCGAGACCAATCCAGCACGGGAATGATTCGGCCTTCGGGTCAAGCCCCGCCTCCTTGCGGAATGGTGCCAACAATCGGTCAACATCGTATTCGAGCAGAACTTTGATGTTCAGGTCGCGCGCGTCTTTCAGCGGTCCGTCGAGCAGTTGCACATCGCCAAGAGCAAATTCGTTGGCAGGTAAAGTTTTGATTTGTTGTTGATTGCAGCCAGCGAGCAGTCCGCAAGCCAGCATGAGCGTAGATAGTCGTGCTATATTCATCGTTTTTAAATTTGTGCGCAATATCGGAATTTTTAAGTTGGATACAATCGGTTGCATAAAAGTTGCATAAAAAATAGCCAAAACGGACAATTTTTAGAACACAAATATAAATTTGTGAACGCTAACATAGTTCAAAAAATGAAACGCATATATTTAATTTTAAGTCTGATGTCAATGATAACAGTTTCGTGTGCCGACACACAAAATCCATTTTTCGCAGAGTTTGACACGCCGTATGGTGTGCCGCCGTTCGACAAGATTAAAACCGAGCACTATATGCCCGCCTTCATTGAAGGTATGCGGCAGGATTCGCTTGAAATTGAGGCGATTGCGAATAATCCAGAACCGCCGACTTTTGCCAACACCATTGAGGCTCTTGAATATTCGGGCGAAATGCTCGACCGCGTGAGCAGTGTCTTCTTCAATCTCTATTCGGCTGATACTGACAAAGATATGGACGCTATCGCAGAGAAGGTTACGCCTTTGCTTACCGACCATTCCGACAATATCCGCTTGAACGCAGCGCTCTTTAAACGAATCAAGGCTGTTTATGATGAGCGTAACTCGCTTAATCTCAATCAAGAGCAGATGCGTTTGCTTGAAAAAAAATATCAGAGTTTTGTCCGCAGCGGCGCAAACCTTAATGATGAGCAAAAAGCCCGTCTGCGCGAGATTAACAAGGAGTTGGGGCTGCTCGACATCAAGTTCGGTGGCAATGTTCTGGCCGAGACTAATGCATATCAAAAATGGATTGATAATGAGCAAGATTTGGATGGTCTGCCGCAGGATGTGAAGAATGCCGCCGCCGAAGAAGCCGCTGCCGCTGGGCAGCCTGGCAAATGGCTTTTCACCACGCAAAAATCGAGTTTTATTCCTGTGCTTCAATATTGTACGAACCGCGAACTGCGCCGCGAACTGCTCATTGCCTACACGATGCGCGGCAACAATAACAACGACAATGACAACAAATCGGTTATCAATCAAACGGTTAGACTGCGCGTTGAGAAGGCAAAAATGTTCGGATTCGACAATCCTGCCGACATGATTCTCGAGACATCGATGGCCAAAAACGCTAAAAATGTGATGGATTTTCTGCCATCGGTTTGGGAACCATCGTTGGCGCAAGCAAAAAAGGAAGCCGCTGAACTTCAAAAACTTATGGATGCTGAAG
>JAEEPS010000050.1 GCA_016284875.1 Salinivirgaceae bacterium
CCTCGCGCTCGGCCACCAACTTATCAGAATCATCACTGTACATAACTCTAACACACTGGTTGACCATTCGTCTGCAAAAGGATTCGGCGTTACTGTCACCAACGCTGAAGACAAAAACGGACCTGTTGGTATACTATATATAATAACAACCCGCAAAAAGGCCAATGATGTGGTGCAGATTGTCAACGAGCAAGACCCATCGGCCATTTATACCATTGAGTCAATCAGACACGTGAACCGCGATACTTTTTACAGTCAGGAAAAGATAAAGACGCGGAAACTGTTGCTGAAGTATAAATGATGCAGCACTCTCCTGCTCCGCTGTCTGAAACCTTTCCTGATAAATCAGCCTATTTCTTCGGCTTGTCGAACGTTCCTGCGGGAATTTCGGGGTTGAAAGTCTTGACAGGCGTGTTGTAAACCGTGTTGTTGCCGTTGGGCTCCTCCATTTTCATCACGCAAAGCGAACAGTCGGTTTTGCTGTAACTCAACTCGAGTTTCGACATTCGGCTTTTGACGCTCTTGTTGGTGCGGGTGAGCACAAAGGTGTAATAATCAGCCGTTTCGGTGAATTCTATTTCGGCACCGTTCTCTTTGGCCACTGCGGCAACATCGCCCGCAATGCTCAGCAGCAGCGTGTTTTTCAGATTACGCATCTGCGCGTTCTGCTTGGTGTTGAAGTCGTTTTTGCGGCCGTTCTGAATCATTAGCAGCGATTCGCCACTGATTAGCAGCAAGTTACCCTTCGGATTCGTGTAGTCCATTTTGAGTTTGTCGGCGCGGTTGAAGTAGAGCGTTCCTGCCGACTCAATCTTCTGGTCAACCATTGCCATTGTCTTCACTTGCGTGAAATAGCAACTGACGGTCTGATATTTCTCGTTGGTTTTCAGAATCTTATCAATGGCGGCATCCTTCTGCGCATTGGCAAAGCCGAAGGCGGCGAGAAGGATTATTGTTGTAAGGAAATGCTTCATAGAATGTTGCAAGTTATAAGTTTTTGAAGTTTAAAATTTTAAGTCACAAGGATTTATGGCCGCTTGACGGGGCGAACAGAGAACCCCAAGCAGCGGTTGTAATCGTCTGTAATGACATAGTTCGGGCCAAAACTCAATCCCCAAGCATCGTACGTGAGAAGAGTGTCGAGCGAAGCCGACCAATAACTGCCAAATGTACCAGCATCAACATCGGCACCCATGTAACTGTCTGCCGCTGGAAGGAAAATATGGTCATCAGATAGAGAGTAAGACGCCGACGTTTTTTTGCCATCATATACTATTGTACCTTTATCGGCGTCCGCTTTTGATTTATATACAATATAACCAGAAATACCTTGACCACCATAGTCAAACGTCCAAAACCAATAACATTCATTGCCCAATTCTTGCCAATCGGCCTTGGTTGGCATTGAATAATCTGAGCCTAATACAGCGGTGGCAACATCGTCGGCAAGTTCGAGTGTGTTTTTGTTGTCAATCGCGCCCCATATCGCGGCATTGTTATATTTAGTAAGCGTTGTATCCGAGCCATCGCAATATTTATAAGTTTTCCAACTATAATCAGATTTTGTCTGAGTTTCACCCCAAGCATAATAATCACCATAGTCCCAAGGATTTGCTGCGCCAACATTGCGAGTTGCCCATATAGTGCCGCTTGAAAGTCCCAAATCACCAATTAAAGCATCCAATCTGAATTCGGCTTTAAGGGAAATATCGCTTGTGCCAACACTTACTGTATATGGGTTGTCTGTTTTTCCATCGCTCCATTGGCTAAAGTAATAGCCATCGACAGGAATTGCTTTAAATACAACCTTTTCACCTTCTTTGTACTCGCCGTTTTGTCCTTCAACGGTTCCGCCTTCGGTGGCTGTAACCTGAACCGAATAGGTGGGGTCTTCTTTTTTGCAATTTGCAAACACCATCGAAATCAATGCAACTCCAATCGTTGCCCAAAACAACTTTCTCATATCTGCAAATATTTAATTGTTAACAACTTATTCCAATCCCGATAGTTATCGGGACTGAATTCAAAATTCCTAACTCCTAATTATTAAATCCTAACTATAAAGTCCTCCATTTATCGAAATCACCTCGCCTGTAATGTAGGCTGCGTTGGGCGACGCAAGGAATCCGACAAGTTCGGCGACCTCCTCGGGCTGACCGAAGCGGCCGACGGGAATCTGCGCCTTCAGCGTGGCCTCGTCAAGGCCTTCAACCATATCTGTTTTAATGAATCCAGGGGCAATGGCGTTCACCGTAACTCCCTTACGGCCAACCTCTTGCGCAAGCGCCTTGGTGGCGGCAATCACACCGCCTTTGGCTGCCGAATAGTTGGTTTGGCCAGGCAGTCCCTTCAGGCCCGAGAGCGACGCCATATTAATGATTCGACCGTATTTCTTGCGCAGCATCGGTTGAATGAGCGGACGTATGACGTTGTAGAACGAGTTGAGCGCAATGCCCAAAACCTTGTACCAGTCTTGCGGCTCCATCCAGAAGAGCAGGTTGTCTTTGCGGATTCCTGCGTTATTTACCAGAACCTCAATATATTCACCTTCGTGCGCCTTCTGCCATTCGGTCAGTTTGGCGGCGGCTTCCTCTTGGTTCGAGACATCGAATTTCAGCAGTTCGCCGTTGCTGCCAGCCTCCTCAATCAATTTCAGCGTGTTCTGCGCCTCGGCGTCGTTCGACACGTAGTTCACAATCACCTGATAGCCCATCTGCGCCAATTTGACGCACACTGCGCGGCCTATTCCTCGGCTTCCGCCTGTTACTAATGCGTATTTCATTGTTTATGTTATAAGTTATAAGTTCAATAGTTTTAAGTTTCTACTCATCAAAATTCAGTCCATCTGTTGCCGCTTCCATTCCCAAAATCTCGGCGCAGGTGAAGAACGACGACATTGAAACGCCCAAAATTCCGTGCAAATTTAAATTTTGCCCCGTAAGCAGCAAATTTGGCACAGGCGTGCGGGGCGTGAGAAGCGTGAGCATCGGGTTGTTGTAGTCCTTGCGGATTCCGTAGGCCGCGCCTTGAGCCGTGGCGGTGTAGTTCATATAGGTGAGCGGCGTGCTGCTGAACTGCCTGTCAATGGCCGCGCCGAAACCAGGAATCACTTCTTCGGCCAACGCAATGCACTCTTGCGCTTTTTGCTCTTTAAACTGCTGATATTCAGCACTACGGCGGCCAACCTGCGTGTCGGCCCAGCGCTCAACTTCGGGCCAGTACATCGGCGTGAGAATGTCAACGTTTGCCGCCGACTTGCCATCGGCTGCCGCGCGGTAAGAGAGCAGTATGCCGCCAATCGGCTGTTCGGGCTGATAATCGGACAGATTCCAGACATCGGCCGTGCGGTAAACATACTGATTACGATTGAGATACGGCACTGCGCCACTCTTCAGCGCAATGTTCACGGTGAACATTCCGAAGGTGTTCTGCAGACTGCCAATGCGGCGGCGGTAGATTTTGCGCACCTGCGTGCTCTCTTTTATCAAATCGAGCGTGGCGGCAGGGTGAGCGTCTGAGATAAACCATTCTGCTTCAATGTGTTCGCCATTGGCCAAAGCCGCATACGACAGCCGCCCGTCGCTCTCAACAAGTTCGGCAACTTCGGCATTGGTGAGCACCGTTCCGCCCAACCGCCGAATGCCGTTAACAAGTTCATCAGCAATAAGTTGGCCGCCGCCATTGAGCCGCCAGGCGCTCTGTATGAACGAACTGTTGATTTGTGCGAAAACGTAGAGCGGCAGCGTCTGCTTCGAAAGTTCCATCTTGAGCGACGTGCCCGACACAACGTTGCGCAGCAGCGGGTCGGTAATGGTCTCGCACAGAAACTCGTAGGCCGACCGCGTGAAGAGCGACGTGCTGAAAACGTCGGTGTCGGTGCGCGGACGGAAACTGTCCTTCAGGCCGTCGCCAACGCGCTTGAGCATAGCCACATAGCGGTTCAGATTGTCGCGCTGGTGCGGAAACTGCGCGGCCAGAGTGTCGGCAAAATGCTGATAGCCATTGGCAAAGAAATACGATTGGCCGCCAATCCGCACTTCGTCGAAAGCATCGTTGTCCAAGCGGTGCCACGGCAGCCCCATCAGGTTGAAATAGCGGAAGATAGCGTTCAGCGGCTGACCATCGTCGAGCCCGCCAACATAGTGAAAGCCCGTGTCGAATTCCGACTGTCCGCGGCGGAAAGTCTGCAAGCAACCGCCCACCACCGTATTTTTTTCCAACACGCACACATTCAGTCCTTTTTTGGCCAAAATGTAAGCACACTGCAATCCGCCCAAACCGCTTCCGATTATCGCAACATCGTATTTCATCTGCTTCGAAAATATGTGCGAAGGTAATAATTTTGGACGATAGACAACGGACGGCAGACTACAGCGCAATTTGAATACCTCTCTCCCACTTTGAATGTTTTTTCTTATGTTTACATATCATTAAAACATCAAACAATCGACAATATGAAAACTCGACCATATTTGGCAGTGGCAATTCTTGCGATTGCCGCTAATTTGGCTTGCTCTTGCTGCGATAAAAACGACAAAGTGATTGTTGACATCTATAATTGTGTGCAACCATCGGAACTATTGGAACCTGATTTTGAGGTGATTCCGCTCGAAACCATTGATGAGTCGATTATTTCGTACATAGAGAGAGTTAAAACATACAACAACCGATTTTACATTCAGGACCGAGAACAAAAAGTAATTTTCATATTTGACGAGAACGGCAAGTATATCAACAAAATAAACCGACTGGGACGCGGGCCTGGTGAATATATCTACATTAACGATTTCGATATTTACAATGATTACATTTATATTTTATCTGTGCCCAAAATACTTCGGTACGATTTGAATGGGAAATACATCGATTGTATCGAAGAACTTGATGACAGTTACTATAATTTTATTGTAATGAGCGAAGACAGTGTGCTATTGTTTGTAAATAGTTGCGGCAATACAGGTATGAATTACAAAATCTTCGATTGGAAAAGCAATAAGATTCTGGCAGAATTTGACAATTATGGCGAATATAAGGGAATGGGAATGCAAGGGTATCATATGAACAGAACCAACGATGGCATTTTGCTTTCAAAGTCATTCGACCATACTTTATACAAATACGATAAATCGGGTTACAACAAACTGGTTGAACTGGATTTTCCTGGTACTGACGAGATTCCGGAAACTCCAGTAAACTATTTTGAGAAATCAAAATACATTACAACGTCCAAATTGGAAGTAATCAGTTGTTTTAATCAATCGATGATTTACAACGGAAAACTCTATATAGATTTTAATATCACTACAGGACGAGAGCATAATGGCCTTATTGTTTCTGAATTAAAGACGTTTCTTACCGAAATAGATATTGACACAAAAACAAGCCGAACCATAGAAATCGGTTATTTGAAAGAATACGATGATTATCCATTTATAGGTTCTACGGTAGCAATGCAAGACGGCAAAATGATAACTGAAGAACATTGTGTCGGAATAGTTAAATATCGTAGCCAATTAATGACTCAATACCCCGAACTTGCTAACATTAAGGAAGATGACAATCCGATATTGATTGTGCATCACATCAGGAAATAATTGATTATCAGAAGAAGATTGAATTTCAAGCCACAAAAAAAGCGGAAGCCCCCACTCCCGCTCTTTTCTGATATTGAATCTGATTATCAAATCATTCCAACAATCATATTCACGGCCTTGTCCAGACCATCGGCGTTTTTGCCGCCTGCCGAAGCAAAGAACGGTTGACCACCGCCGCCACCCTGAATCTCTTTGGCGGCCTCGCGAATCATCTGCGAAGCGTTCAGGCCTGTGGCAACCAGAGCGTCGCTCATTGCAATGGTCAGCGACGGTCTGCCATCAAATTTGGCGCCAGCCACAAACAGGAACTTATCCTTCACCTCGCCGCGGATTCTGAAGGCCACATCCTTCAGCGCGTCGGGGCTCATCTCAATGCCCACAGGCAGACGGAACAGTTTCACATCGCCCTTCGTCGCCGCATTTGCAAGCAAGTCGGCTTTTACCTTTTGGATTTTCTCCTGCATAAACTTCTCAATGTCGCGCTTCAGTTCGGCGTTCTCGTCAACGGTCTTTTTAATGGTCTGCGCCAGATTGGGCACGTTGTTGAACATCTCCCGCAGCGAGCGGAGAACATCCTGTTGCGCGTCGAACAGATTCTCAGCCTTTTCGGCGGTCACAGCCTCGATACGGCGCACACCAGCGGCAACCGAACTTTCCGACACAATCTTAATCAGTCCAATCTCGCCAGTTGAATGAACGTGCGTTCCGCCACACAACTCAATCGACGGGCCATACTTGATAACGCGCACCGTGTCGCCGTACTTCTCGCCAAACAGCGCCATCGCGCCAAGCGATTTTGCCTCCTCAATCGGCATATTGCGGTTCTCCTCGAGCGCCAGATTCTGACGGACAAGCCTGTTGGCGATATGCTCCGCCTTGCGCAGTTCCTCGTCGGTAACCTTTTGGAAATGAGAGAAATCGAAACGCAGACAATCGGGCGACACCATTGAGCCCTTCTGCTCAACGTGAGTGCCAAGTACCTGACGCAGAGCGTAATGCAGCAAGTGAGTGGCCGTGTGGTTGTTGGCCGTCTGTTGGCGGCGCTCCACATCGACAACGGCGCGGAACGTGGTTGTCGGGTCTTTCGGCATCTTTTTGGCAAGGTGCACGCTCAGTTTGTTTTCTTTCTTAGTATCAATAATTTCGATACGCTCACCGTCGGCCTCAATGTAGCCCGTGTCGCCAATCTGACCGCCCATTTCGGCGTAGAACGGCGTGCGGTTGAGCACAATCTGATAGAGTTCCTGATTTTTCTGTTTGATTTTGCGGTAGCGCAGAATCTCGACGTCGGCTTCCGTCAGGTCGTAGCCCACAAACTCCGACTCGCCCTCCTGCAGGTAAACCCAGTCGCCAGTCTCAATGGCGGCAGCGTTGCGGGCGCGCTCCTTCTGTTTCTGCATCTCGACATCGAAATCGGCCTGATTAACAGTCAAATCGTTCTCGCGCAGAATAAGTTCGGTCAGGTCGAGCGGGAATCCGTAAGTGTCATAGAGCGTGAACGCATCCACACCTGTAATTTCCTTCTTTCCAGCGGCTTTTGCGTCGGCCATAATCTTGTCGAGAAGGCGGATACCAGTCTCGAGCGTGCGAAGGAATGCATCTTCCTCCTCCTTCATAACCTTCTCAACCAGAGCCTGTTGCGCTTTCAGTTCGGGATAGGCGTCGCCCATTGTGTCAACCAAAACGGGTAACAGTTTGTACATAAACGATTTACGCTGTCCCAGGAAGGTGTATCCGTAGCGGACGGCGCGGCGCAGGATTCGGCGGATAACGTAGCCAGCCTTTGCGTTCGACGGAAGTTGGCCGTCGGTCACCGAGAAGGCGATTGTGCGCACGTGGTCGGCCACAACGCGCATTGCCACGTCAACCTTCGCATCTTTGCCGTACTCGCAGTCGCAAATGCGGCCTATCTCTTTGATTATGGGTTGGAAAACATCGGTGTCGTAGTTCGATTTCTTGCCCTGCAGAGCCATACACAGGCGCTCGAAGCCCATTCCCGTATCTACGTGCTTGTGCGGCAGAAGTTCGAGTGAGCCGTCGGCCTTGCGGTTGTATTGCATAAACACAAGGTTCCAAATCTCGATAACCAGCGGATTGCTTTGGTTCACAAGTTCGCGGCCAGGCAGTTTGGCGCGTTCGGCGTCGTCGCGCAGGTCGATATGAATCTCAGAGCACGGACCGCAGGGGCCAGTGGCGCCCATCTCCCAGAAGTTGTCGTGCTTGTTGCCGTGGATTACGCGGTCTTTGGGCAGATATTGCAGCCAAATCTCTTCGGCTTCGGTGTCAAGGTCAAGGTTTTCCGACGCATCGCCTTCAAACACAGTGGCATAAAGACGGTCTTTCGGCAATTTGTAGACTTCGGTCAGAAGTTCCCACGCCCAGGCGATTGCTTCCTTCTTGAAATAGTCGCCAAACGACCAGTTGCCGAGCATCTCGAACATTGTGTGGTGATAGGTGTCGTGGCCTACTTCTTCAAGGTCGTTGTGCTTGCCCGACACACGCAGGCATTTCTGGCTGTTGGCCACACGCGGCCACTTGCGCGGCGATATGCCAAGGAAAATGTCCTTGAACTGGTTCATACCCGCGTTGGTGAACATCAGAGTCGGGTCGTCTTTGATAACCATCGGCGCACTGCTGACAATCTGGTGTTGCTTCGACGCAAAAAAGTCTTTGAATTGATTGCGTATCTCTTTAGAATTCATAGAAATAAAACTTTATCATTCAATCATTACGAAAGTTGCAAACTTACTTTTTTTAATTAGTTTTGCTACGTTGATTCAAAGATTTCGGAAAAATAATGTCAGAACCAAAGTATAGTTTCGATTCTGAAAAACTGAGTTATGAAAAAATAACTCCGTCGTTCAGGCAACGAGCCTCAAAATTTTTGAGGAACACCCTTGTGTTCTGCGCGATAGTGCTGGGGGTGTTTGTTGTTCTGTCGGTTCTGTTCGACACACCCGATGAGAAAATCCAAAAACGCGAGAACAAGCAACTCCAATATCAATATGAACTGCTGACACAGAAAGTGGGGAAAATGGAGGAAAGCATGGATGAGATTCAGCAGCACGACGACAACATCCACCGACTGATTTTCGGTGTCGGACAAACGGCTGTGAGCCAGAATCTGGATTCCGCCACGCAACTATCGCTCATCGGCAAAAGCAACAGCGATATTCTTCAGGAAACATCGGGCACCATCGACAACCTGATGGACCGCCTGGCCTCACAAAAAGATTTGATTGACAATCTGATGAAACTGGTTCAGGACAAAGAGAAACAACTGGCTTATATTCCGTCAATTTCGCCCATAGGCGACAAAAACGTTCAATATCTTGCTTCGGGCTACGGCTACCACATGCACCCAATCTACCGCACTCTGAAGATGCACAGCGGCATTGACCTGGCAGCGCCGAAAGGTTCGCCTGTATATGCAACTGGCAAGGGGCAGGTTGTGAGTGCAGGCTCATCGCCCGACTATGGCAACAATGTGATTGTTGACCACGGATACGGCTACAAGACACTCTACGCCCATCTTGACAAAATCAGAGTGAAGAAAGGACAACGGCTGCAGCGCGGCGACGCGATTGGCGAAGTGGGCAGCACAGGCCGCTCAACGGCTCCTCACCTACACTACGAGGTGCGGAAAAACAACAAGACTGAAAACCCAATCAACTATTATTACAGCGACCTCACTCCTGAGGAATACAAAAAAATACTCGACGCATCTAACACAATGACAATGAGTTTTGATTAAACTGCCACAAACTATGCCGTACAAAGAACAAAAAATCGAAAAGTTATTCTACACCATCAGCGAGGTTGCAGAAATGTTCAATGTCAACACTTCGCTTATCCGCTACTGGGAAAAGGAGTTCGACATCATCAAGCCGCAGCGTAACAAGAAGGGCAACCGCCTGTTCACCAAAAACGATGTGGACAACTTCTACATCATCTATCACCTAGTGAAAGAGCGCGGCCTGACGCTCGAAGGCGCCAAACGCAAACTCCACGACAACCGAGAGGACACCATCAACAACTTTGAAGTTGTCAAATCGCTCGAATCAATCAAGGAGACGCTGCTCGAGGTTAAGGAGATGCTGTAGGGGTTAATGACTGACGGCATAAGCACAAATCACACACACACAATAAAATCAGACCACGAATATTTGGCTGATGGCTCTGCTTTCAACGAATCTGTCTGATTAAGCGGTATTTAATTGACGATAAAAAATTCCCCGCCAGGGCGCTTCTGCCTGACGGGGTGTTTTGTTTCCTCTATTTGTTAGAAATTTCAATTACCGATGCAATTACATGTTGCTTTCACCAGCGGGTTATCACTGCCAAACCCAGCGAGCAATGTTTCTTTCTAAAGCCCGCAAGGCTTGTAGCAGCAGTTATTTATCCCGCACAAGGCGCACTGAGAATCCAAGGTTGCGGTTGTAATCGCTGGAATTATCTATGTCAGTCGGCGTGAAATACAGACGGTAAGCTTTTGAGGAACCGTTAGCCGTAGCCAACCAATAGTCGCCCATGTTACCAACTTGGCTTGGGGCCGTGCCTGTGCGAAAACCGGCAGCCGGAAGGAACACCGCTCCGGCGGCTTGCATCTTTGCCCAGTCAGCAGCTGTATAAGTATTTGGCCAAGAAGTGCCAGAATCACTTTTTCCCGATGTAAAGGTTTGCGAAGATGACGATGAAATGTCTGTCGGGTGTGTCCAATCATCGGGGAGCAGAATCAGGCCATTAACACTCTCAACTTTGCCAAAGCCATACTTTCCACTTCTGCTTTCATTCTCCAACATATATGCCCACTCTTCCTTTGTGAGCGTACGCCACAGCCCGGCTTGGTTGCCACCATTGCTGATGGCATTGTGCTTGCCCCAATCGTACTCGGTTCCGGCAATGTTGTTCTCTCCGTCGCCGTAGTCAGAGACGGCGTCGCTTGTCATATACGGGTACTTATTGTTGTAACCGCTTGTGCCCCAGCCAAAGTAGTCTATCCAACCGGTGTATGTGTTGCTGATGTTTGTATTGGCCGAGCCAACATAATCATACTGATTCTCGGCAAACCGCCAAGTATTGGTGCTGGCCTGATATTGGAGGTTGCCCTTAGAGAAGTAAACCTGCTTGTCATCGGAAACCGAGAACTTGCCATAGATGGCCCCGCGGCTAATCGTGAACGAGCAACCATTTGGATGGTTTTTGGCATTGTTGAAGAATTCCGTAATATCAGAGTAAGTTTTGCTGCCGATTGTTCCACTGAATGTGCATCCATCAGCCACTTCGTAGGTTACAATAGCACTATCACCGGTAATTTTGAAATCTGGGTCACCATTAAGGTTTAAGGTACCGCTAGTGTTGGCATCGAAAATCAGTTTAACGTTGCGATAACCGCTTCCTTTACCAATGATTTCAAATGAACCAGAATAATTGTTGGAGTTTGTACGCTCAATAGTGTTATCACCTTCAAGCGTTATGTGGAATGTGAACATTGTGTTTGCGTTTGTATTATGCAGAAGAAACGATCCGTTATTATTGGGAGCCTTCCGGTGATACCCTCTCATTGTGATATAGTAGTCGCGGTCGCTTGTAACTCCATTAACACTACCAACATAAACTTCGGGGAAACCCGCAAGTTCACCTTTACACCTGAAACTCTCGTCATAAGAGAGAACGCATGGGTGTTCTGAATCATTTTCCTCTCTTATATATAGCTGCCAACTGGTAAATGTGCCGTTATCTTGAACAAACCAACTATTATCAGAGTTAGGCGTAACCGCAAATTTGTAATACTCATTTGCATACTTGGTTGATGTCACGTTCTCGGGAATCTGAATAATTTGAATTTGATCACTAACGTAACTGCTTGGAGTGATAGTTGCCACATTGTTGTTGCTAAGCGGGCCGACAATAGTGACTTTGGTGCCTGAAGTCAGATAGACATCATTGTTGGAGTTGACAACTGCTGAGCCGCTCATGTTAAAGGCTTTGTCTTCTGGAATATAAACACCGCCGCCATTTGACGCTGCGGCATTGCTACTAACGCTTCCTCCAGCCATATTATAAACACCAGCCGTGGTTTCATAAGACATTCCGCCGCCATTTTCAGTGGCATAATTTCTAAAAATACCGCCGGTGAATACATTATCGCCTGAAGCGATAATAGGTTGATTTTCGGAATCCAAGCCAACATAGCCAAGATATACAGAGCCGCCCTCCTTAGCAGAAACTCCACCACCATTTTTAGCCTTGTTTGCAAAACTTCCAGTTCCTGCCACACTTTCGCCATCACCAATCTTTGCATCGCCATACATGAACAGTTTTGAAGTAGTCGAGACATACACTCCACCGCCATTTCCCTCAGCCTGATTACCTGTTATCAGAACTCCCTTTCCAAGACAGAGCGATGTACACCATATGCTAATTCCTCCGCCGTTGCCTGTGGTGTTCCCGCCGGTAATTGTCAAATCCTGTATCTCAAACCGGCTAATATTCGCTCCAATATTAATGACTGAACCATTTTCGGTAGCCGTTGTAAGGGCGCGGTCAAGTTTGTCGTTCGAGTTGTCGCCGTTGACACCTTTAAGAAGCACTGATGCCGGATTTTTAAGACTGCTGCTGATTGCGAACTGCGCATTTTCGCCTATTATCTCGCCGTCAATCAGGATTGTGTAGTCGATTTTTTCTGCTAACAGGTTAGCAACCTGGCTCATGCTTGCCAAGGGGGCATTTTTTGTTCCTATAGTATTGGTTGCCGCGGGTTCACCACACAGCTTTCTTGTAGCCGAATTGGCCGAGGCCACGTATATCGGGGCATTGATGATGCCCACATTGGGATGGATATATTGGTTATCACTGATTGCAGTACTGATTGAAAAATCGGGTTCCGACAATGCAAAGCGTGCCGCAATTTCATTGGTAATACCGCCGATTAGGTCGGTAGAAGCCGTTAATACAGTCATTCCTCTGTGCCATACATCGGTTGTTATTGTGGCCACAGTACCTGTTCCAAACAGTTCGCCATCTACTTTAATAACAATGTCTTCGGGTTTGCTCGAATTATAAACTAAGTAAACATCGTTCTTGCCAGGTTCATTTTGACCGTTCACACCAAAAGGAATCTTTGCGTTACCGCTCATGTAGAGGCACCCATAACTGCCATAATAAACTGCACCACCGCTTTGTGCCGTGTTTTCACTGATTTCTCCACCTTTCATATCAAAGGTTCGTGCAATATAGACACCTCCTCCTTCATTCGCCGTGTTTCCGCTTATTGTGCCGCTGTTCATTGTAAAGCTACCGCTACCATTCCCATAATACACTCCACCGCCGTATGCAGCATTATTTCCGCTTACGGTACCACCATTTATGACAAGCGATACTGGTCCGTCCTGTATATAAATTCCTCCACCACAACCAGTCGCAGTGTTTCCTGTAATTACAGCGCCTTCGGCAAGAGTAAGCGTACAATCATAACCTGACATGTTAAAGAAACTGATTCCGCCACCATTACTTGTATATCCACCAGTGACTGTCAGATTTGTAATGGTTATTGGGAAACCGGCTTGCCCTATACTCAAAGCCGAACCAGTATTGTTTTCGTCGCAACCTGCATCAATCTTTGCATCGCTTGTTAGTCCGCAAAGGATGAGTGATTTGGCAGAAACACTATGATGCTGACCATTAATAATCTGTGGGCTAATCGATTGTTTTCCTGTAAGCGTGCCATCAATATACAATGTATAACTGGTTGTGGCATCTTTCATCTTTATGAGGGCTCCCGTAAGCGACTGCAATGGTTCGGTTGCTGAAAGGCCCGAGTTGCTGTCGTTGCCGCCATTTGGCTTGATGTAGTAACTGATTGGCTTCGTGGTAAAGTAGCCATCATTGCCCTCACCGTCGTCTATCTTGGCGCGGGTGGCATCGGTATAGTCATTGCTCCACTCAGTATTGTTGCCGCCTTTAAGATTTTCGCAGCCAGTGAACATATTCTCCGAACTGCCAACACCCGACCAATTGGCTCCGCTTGCGGCATAGATGGTGGTGAGTGCCGAACAATCCCAAAACATACCATCCATATCGGTAACTTTTTCGGTGTTGAAACCGCTCACATCGAGCTCTGTGAGTTTCGAGCAACCCTGAAACATACCAGCCATACTGGTAACATTCCCGGTGTTGAAACTGCTCAAATCGAGTTCTGTGAGTTTCGAGCAACCGTAGAACATTTGGTTCATATCAGTTACCTTCTCGGTGTTGAATCCGCTCACATCGAGCGACTCAAGTTTTTTGCAATCGAAGAACATACTGTTCATATCGGTAACTCCGCCTGTGTTGAGGCCCCGCAAATCGGCCGATACAAGGCGCATCAAACCTCGGAACAAACCGCTGCAATCACCCTCAAGTTCAATGTTGGCCCCCTCAGGCACCACAAGAGTTACTCCAATTTGGCTTTGTATGTATGCGATAGTGTAGATAATTGTGTTCGGCTCATCAATATTGCCCAAATCCCCTGCTTTTACCGCGCTGTAGAGCTCTATCGTAACATCTTCAGAAACCTGACTGATGGCTGAAATGGTCGATCCCTTATCGTAATAGAGCGTGCCGCCCACTTTGGCGTAGTATTGCCCCCACTTGGCGTAGATGGTTGTGTCAGATGTGATTGCACCGGTAAAATAGAATGAGTGTTTATAATCTTCGTCTCCATACCAGCCGAGGAATTTGTAGCCCTCGCGGGTTGGAGCGGTGCCTGGCTCGGTGGCGGTTAAGCCGTACTCAACTGTCTGTGGCACAAACGTTCCGGTGCCACCGTTGAGGTTGAAGTTCACCGTAAAGCTCTTCACCTTGAACACTGCCGTGATGGTGGCGTCGGTTGTCACTGTGTATTTGTATAGGCCATCAGTAGTCGGTTCAATCACGGTCTCGCCCACCTTGAAACTCTCAAGTTCATAGCCTAAGACGGGGTTGGCTATCAGTTCGATTTCGGTGCCAGCTGCAAACCATGTTGAGCCATCAGCACCCATACCGCCTGGAGTGGCAAATGTTGCTGTTCCTAGCTCATTGTTTGCCGAAACCAACTTAATGGCTTTGCAGTTTTCGTAGACAAATCGCGCTCTTCCTGTTTTTTCAGTAGAAGTACTTGGAGCATTTTCAGCTTGACAGTATACTGTCTGGCCAGAATTGTCAGAATCTCCAGTATTATAAAATGCACGAGAACCTACACTGACACAAGAACTTGGCAATGTAGTCTTTAGCTTCCAACAATTATAAAAAGAATACATCTCGATTTTTGTGACACCATACGGAATAGCCACGTATTTCAGGTTCATACATGATAGAAAAGCATTTTGGCTTATGGTTTTAACACTATCGTGAACAACATACAGTGTGTCTTGTTTGCCTTGGGGATACTGCACAAGCTGTGTTGTGTCTTTACTGTATAAAACACCATCTAAAGAAATGTAGTTCGCATTTTCAGCATCAACATATATCCTTTCCAATTTGTCGCAACTTCCAAATGCCCCATAGCCGACACTTGTAACATTCGCTGGGATGTTTGCTGATGTCAGGCTATCGCAAGCACAAAACGCTTTTTGTCCAATACTTGTTACTGAGTTGGGAATAGTTACCGACTTTAGTTTATGGCAATAATAAAACGCTTCTTCCCCAATACTTGTTACTGAGTTGGGAATAGTTACCGACGTCAGACTACTACAATCATAAAACGCATTGTAGTCAATTCTCATTACCCCTTCAGAAATAATAACCTCTGTCAAATCTTTACATTCATCGAACGCATAACTTTTTACTATCGTAACATAATATTGAATGCCATCACCATCTTTCACCGTTGCAGGAATAGTCAATTCGCCAGTCGGTTTGTTGTCATCATCAATTTTGCCAACACTAACGGTTGATGCGCTTGTGAGTATGTATTTCAAGCCGTCGGCTGTAAAATCTTTCTTATATACGGCGGTGAATGCAGTGTCTTTCACAATATTAAATGTACGCGGATTGTCAGTCACGCCATCGCTCCAGCGGATGAAGTAGTAACCGCTTACGGATGAGGTAGCCGTCAAAGTAACTTCTGTGTTGTAGTCAACCTTTTTGCCGTTTTCAATTTCATTTCCGTTGGCTGTGGTTGCTTTAACACTACCATTTTCAGCAACAACAGATACCGCATATTGATTAACTGTGGTGTCATAAACGGCAGTGTAGGTCAGCGGGCCATTAACAGGCTTCGTTTCTGGCATCCAACCATTAAACTTAAAGGTGTACTGAGCAGTGGCCGCTTGTGCAGGATTTTCACCCACATATTCAGGTGTTTGACCATATTCCACATTGCCCGATTGCAGAACTTTGCCATCGAAGTCAACAAAAGCGATTTCGTACTCATTAATTATAAATGAGCCTGTTACAACCACATCCTCATCAGGCATTGTCACTGGCAACTCGCACCATTCACTGAAGGTGTAGCCTTCTTTATCCTCAGGATTGTCGATGACAGACAGTTCTGAAGCGTATGGAATATTCTCAAACTTCTTATACACATCGCCATCAACCATATATGTAATTGTATGATGGTTGATTGCAAACGAGCCAGTAACGGTCACGTTGCCCATTGGCATTGTTGCCGGAATCTTGCTCCAACCGCTGAAGGTGTAACCCTCTTTTTGGGGTGCCTCGCGCAGCGCAATCGGTTCGTTGTAAGCCACGTCTTCAATTTCGCCGTAAACCTCATCGTCCAACTTGTAAGCTATGGTGTAATGGTTGATGGCGAATTGTGCAGTCAAATCTATGTTTTTCTGCACTTTAATCTTGCGCGGATTGGTGTTGTCGCCGTCGCTCCAGTTTGCAAAATGGTAGCCGGCCAGAGTGTCGGCTATGGCAACAAGTTCAATTTCAGTGCCATAGGGGTATCTCCCCGCTCCTGTCACCGTACCATTCTCGGCCAAAGTCGAAATGCTGAACGAGTCGATTGCAAATGCGGCCTCAAAAGTGGTGTCGCTCACAATTTTGAATTTGCGCACAGCGGCAGTATCTCCATCGGTCCAGCCCATGAAGTGGTAATGCTCAGCGGCAAATGCGGTCAATGCAATGTCTGTGCCGTGATTGTAAGTGCCGTCTTCATTTTGTTCGCCACTGATTTCAACTGTTCCGTTTTCGGCGATTGCTTTTATATTATAGGTGTTGATTTCGAAATTTGCTGAAGCAAAGGCGGTGTCGTGCAGAATAAGCACTGTGCGCGGGTTAATGGTGCGGCCGTCGCTCCATCCTGTAAAGTGGTAACCATCAATTGGTTGGGGGGTTAATTTCACTTTCTCGCCGTAAACTTTCGGGCCTACAACAGCCACTGTTCCAAGACTGTCAACGGCCGATTTCACATCAACAAGGCACTCAACAGGTCCGCTCGAATTGAGGAATGCCTCCACAGGCACGTATTGTTTGGTGGTGTCGCCAGCCGCCATCAGTCCGAACCTGATTGGCCGCACGTTGGCTTGCTTCAGAGGCCAGATAATAAGTTTGGCGTCGGGGGTAGAAGCTTTGGTCATTATCACTGCTGCGGCAGCCACATCGTGCTGTGTGGTCGGATTGCCGTTGCCATCGAACAAAATCACGCTATTTCCCTCTACGTCAACAGTTTTACTTGGTGCGAAGAGACCGTTGCCGTATATCTTGAGCAGTACGTAGCCGTTGGGTGCCTCTAAAACTGAGGCTGTATCGGCGCACAACACTGTGTCAATCTTCTCTCCAACCGCCAAATAGACGGGGTGAATGTCAATCTTCTTAACTTCGACAGTCTGCGCCACCTCACCGGTAACCACGAGTTCGGTCTTGACATCCACGTTGCCGCTGGTTGTCGAGAGCACCTCAGAGTCGTCGTGCGAGAGCAATCGCAGTTCATCGGTGGTGAGTTTTGTGGTTTCGGGAGTAATCGACATCATGTTGTTGTTTGTCTGCTTATCCTGCATGGCAAAATTTGTGGCCGTGAGAGTCGATTTTTCGCTAGTGATTCGCAGCAGGTCTGGCTCGCCGTCTTTGGCTGCTTTTCTTCCGCTTACCGCGAAGCCTGTAGGCATTGCTTTACCCTCAATATCATCAACATAGGCGCGTGTGCCCTCCTGGTTGTTCACTTCCAAGATGGTGTTCTGCTCACCGTCTTTGGCTGCTTTTCTTCCGCTTACCGCGAAGCCTGTGCGCATTGCTTTGGCCTCGTCGTAGTCAACATAGATGCGGGTGCCGTCGGCATCAATCACCAAATATTTAACATTCTGGCCGCCCTTGGCTGCACGGCGTCCGCTCACTGCAAATCCCGTGCTCATAGGCTTGCCCTCTGTTTCAATATAGATTTGTGTGCCGTAACTGTTCACCTCAAAGAGTTTTGGAGTGCTGCCCTTGGCTGCACGACGGCCTTGTACCGCAAAACCTGTGCGGACGGCTTTCTCGTCGTCAACATAGACGCGTGTGCCGTCGGCATTGATTTCGAATATTTTGCTGTCGGCATCGTCTTTGGCTGCACGGCGGCCTTGTACTGCAAAGCCCGTGCGGACTGCTTTGGTTGAATCCTCCTCATTATCAATGTAGACACGAGTGCCATCAGGATTGATTTCCAGATATTTATCGCTATCGCCATCTTTGGCTGCACGGCGGCCTTGCACCGCAAAACCTGTGCGGGCGGCTTTGGCTGCATCCTCATCAATATAAACTTGCGTTCCTGATGAGCCAACTGTGAACAAATCGGCATTTACATCTTTAGCAGCACGTCGGCCCGACACTGCAAAACCTGTTCGAGCAGCCTTACCTGCGGCAGTATCTGTTTCTTCAACAAATACTTGCGTGCCGTCGGCTGTTACTTCGAAATAGTTGGCTTCCTCGCCATCTTTGGCTGCACGGCGGCCTTGTACCGCAAAACCAGTGCGGGCGGCCTTGGTTGAGTCTGAGTCATTAACAAACACACGGACACCATCGGGGTAAACGGCAAACACTACATTGCCGTCCTTATCCTTGACCTCGAAAAGAGCGGCGCTGTCCGATTTCGGGTCGCCAGCCTGAACGGTGCTCACGGCACCTGCCGTTGGAGCGTACATGGCGTACGGCGCGGGCTGCAACTGTATACTTCCCAAATCGATATAGTTGGTGCCGCCATTGGGGTCGGCCTCAATTTTCATCATCACCTGCATGGTGCTCCATGGCACTGCAGCAAACGAGCCTTTTTCTACCGTTCCCTCACCCACTTTCACCTGCACGTTGCCGTACTGGTTGGTTTTGGGAGTGTGAGTCTCGCTGTAAATTGTTTGATCATTGTAAATGAGGCTGATTCGCATTCCAACCTCTTGATTGCTAACCAATTCGCCTTTGGCTGTGCGTATAACTGCCTGATAGGCAAAACTATTTTGGGCTTCGGCGGTTGCCGCCATCGCAACCAACAGACAGATGGCGGAAACCATCTTTCGCATGAAATTTTTCATAATTATATTTGTTTGACTTTCATGTATTTGCACTACAAAAGAAATCCGTATTACTCAGTCTGTACTTAGGCTCTAGTCACAGACGGTTTTAACCTCGCGAAATTAACATTATTTCTCAATTTCTTGCAGAAAAAAAACAGGTATAACACAACAAAAAAGGCTGTCACACGTGACAGCCTCGCAACAGATAATGATAGCGATTGTTTACCTGTTAGTCTGGTTTGAGTTGGTAAGGTTTGTATTTTTATTTTCAATCATCACTTTCTATCGTTTTTCATATTAAAAACAATCAAACGACGTTTTCCCCTACCAAAAGTGACTTGCTTTATGCCAAACGGACAGTTTTGTTTGATAAACGGCTGTTTTTTTTAAGCAAAAGCAATTCGTTTAATTGGACATGTATGCGGCAAGCCACAAAAATCTGCTTAACTTTGCCCGAAATAAAGGATTGCAAGAGGATATTGGTCATTCCAACTCCTAAATCACATTCATACACAATAAGTTATGCGATTCAAACTGACTATTGAATACGACGGAAGCCGCTACGCCGGTTGGCAGGTACAGAAGGGCGAGCGCACCGTTCAGGGCGCATTTTTCGACGCCTGCAAGAAGATTTTTGGCGAGACAAGGTTCGAGTTTTTCGGCTCGGGCCGCACCGATGCCGGTGTGCACGCTTTGGGGCAAGTGGCGCATCTTGATGTTGATGCAAAAATATCGGCCGAGCGGCTGATGCTGAGCCTGAACGACAATCTGCCATACGATGTGAACGTTCTGGCCGTTGAGCAGGTTAACCCGAAGTTCCACGCCCGGTTCGATGCCGTCGAACGCAGTTATATCTATCTGATTACCAAACGTCGCTCGGCTTTCGGCAAGAGCAACGCATGGTGGATTCGCGATGAACTTGATGTGGAAGCGATGCGCAAGGCTGCAAAAGAGATGATTGGCCGCCACGATTTTGCATCGTTCACCGACAAAAACGCCGAAACGCCCAACACCATCGTAGTTATCAATAGCATAATGATTTACGAGATTGGCGACCAGATTGCCATCCACATCACCGGCTCTCATTTCCTTTGGAAGATGGTGCGCCGTATGGTGGGCGTGCTCGTTGAGTTGGGGCGCGGAAAAATAACGATGGTCGACATCGACAATATGTTTGACACTTACTCGTCGCTGCCGGCAAAACTCACAGCTCCGGCCGCCGGGCTCTATCTCGAGCACATCTATTACAAAGGTGAACACACCATTCACGGCCCGCAGATTGTGCCGCAACTGATAAATATGAGTGTATTTTCAAGGCTGGGAAATGACAGGCAGGAAGGTGTAAAGCGGGAAGGTGACAGGCATAAGGCCTAAATGCTTTCACGCATTGTCCGGTTTTGCGTTTTACAGCCCTATTTAATATTTTTGCCATTCGTTTAAAATTGCTGAAACTATGAGCAAGACAAATTTTGGATATGTGAGAGTGGCGGCGGCAGTGCCGATGGTTCATCTGGCTGATTGCCAGGCCAATGCCGAAGAGTGCTTCAATCTGGTTCAGGAAGCGGCAAAGCAGAAGGTGCAGATTGTCTGCTTCCCCGAACTTTCAATCACGGGCTACACTTGCGCCGATTTGTTTCATAATCAGCAACTTATTACCGATGCCGAAAACGCCTTGCAATGGCTCGCAGAGCAGACGGCAAAAATCGACATTATTATAATTGTCGGATTGCCAGTGCGTTGCGGTAACTCGCTGTTCAATACTGCAGCAGTCCTACGCGACGGGCAGATTGTGGCAGTTAATGCCAAAACGTGGCTGCCCAACTACAACGAGTTCTATGAGCACCGCTGGTTTGCGCCCGCCGTGAGCGCCGTTCGCGACAGCATAACCATTTGCAATCAGACAGTTAAGTTCGGGCGTAACCTGATTTTCGATGGGGGCGATGTATCGTTTGCCATTGAGATTTGCGAAGACCTTTGGACGCCGATTCCGCCAAGTTCGGTTGAGTCGCTGGCGGGTGCGCACCTGATTTTCAACCTTTCGGCAAGCGACGAAGTGCTTGGCAAGCACCGCTATCTGCGCAGCCTGATTGAGCAGCAGTCGGCACGCTGCATCGCTGGCTACATCTACGCTTCGAGCGGTTTTGGCGAGTCGAGCACCGACCTTTATTTCGCTGGCAACGGCCTGATTGCCGAGAATGGCACAATGGTGGCCGAAAGTCAGCGGTTCAGTATGGATAAACAGTTGGTTGTCACCGATATAGATATTGAAAAACTGATTGCCGACCGTCAGAAAAATTCAACGTTTATGACAGGCGCGGGCGTTGTCCGCAGCGAATTGTACACGGTTGTCGGCATCGATTTTCCCGAGAGCAAAACAACTGATTTGCAGCGCAATATCGACGCAAGTCCGTTTGTGCCATCCGATGAAACCAACCGCCAGCAGAACTGCCAGGAAATCTTCAGCATACAAACGGGTGCGCTGGCTCACCGACTTCAGCATATCGGCTGCAAACGTGCAGTGGTAGGCATTTCGGGCGGTCTGGATTCGACTTTGGCACTGCTTGTAACGGCCAAAACTTTCGACCGTATCGGCTTGAGCCGCAAGAATATAATCGGCATCACAATGCCTGGTTTTGGCACCACAAACCGCACTTACAACAACGCCGTGGCGATGATGCGCGCGTTGGGCGTCGATTGCCGCGAGATTAGCATCAAAGCGGCTTGTGAGCAGCATTTCGCCGACATCGGCCACGACAGCGCCGTTCACGATGTGACATACGAGAATTCGCAGGCGCGTGAGCGGACTCAAATACTTATGGATGTGGCAAATAAAGAGAATGCCATCGTCATCGGCACGGGCGACTTGTCAGAACTCGCGCTGGGCTGGTGCACCTACAACGGCGACCATATGTCGATGTATGCCGTGAACGCGGGTGTGCCCAAGACACTTGTCAAGTATTTGGTTAAGTATGTGGCTGATTTTGAGATTGATGCCGAAGCGAAACCATATCTCTACGATGTCATCGACACGCCCATCAGCCCCGAGTTGCTGCCTGCCGACAGCAACGGCAATATTGCACAGAAAACCGAAGATTTGGTTGGTCCGTACGAACTGCACGATTTCTTCCTTTATCACTTTGTGCGCAATGGTTTCGCACCCGAAAAGATATTCTATCTGGCCCGCAAAGCCTTTGCTGGCGCTTACGCCGACGATGTTATCGACAAGTGGCTTAAAACCTTCATCCGTCGATTCTTCACGCAACAGTTCAAGCGCTCATGTATGCCCGACGGCCCCAAAGTCGGTTCAGTGTCGCTCTCGCCCCGCGGCGACTGGCGTATGCCTAGCGATGCGGCTTGGAAATGGTTGCAGAAGGAATAAGAAATTTCTGTTTTCGCTCGGAGTTTTTAGAAAAAAGGTTGGTGCAACTCCATCATTTTTAAGTTGGAAATTCAAAGCAAACCAATTATCTTCACATTGTGTTTGTAACACTTATTGTATAACTAAAAACTATATCGTATGGATCTTGTAGAAATCATTACCATCATTGTAATTGGCGCATTGGCCGGATGGCTAGGGAGCCTATTTTTCAAAAAAGGTTTGGGACTTATCGGCAACATCATTGTCGGTATTTTGGGCTGCATTTTCGGCAGTTGGCTTTTTAATGTTCTGGATATTGGCTTTGCCCCTTTTAAACACAAATGGGATTGGCTCAACGATGTTCTTATCGGCGCTATCGGGGCAATCATTATTTTGGCAATTATAAATTTGGTTTTCAAGAAAAAGAAATAACCACCAATCGAATCAAAAAAGGCTAAACTCTCAGTTTGGCCTTTTTTAATTGACAATCACAGTGGCCATTATATGGCAGAAAAAACCGCACCGAACCAATAATTCATTACTTCTTTAAACTTACTTATAACTAATCAACTTAAAACTCTCATTACTTATAACTTATAACTTATAACTCTCCCATGACCATTTCCGACCAACTCTTTGCCCTCCAGGACACTGCCTACGGCGATTTTCAGGCAAAACTGATGCCGACTATCGACCGCAGCACCATCATCGGTGTGCGCACGCCGGCACTGCGTAAACTGGCTCAGCAGATTGCCAAGACCGAAGCCGCACGAGAGTTTATCGGCAACCTGCCCCACCGCTACTACGAAGAGAACAACCTGCACGCGTTCATCGTGGCGCGGATGACGGATTTCGATGAAGCCATGCGGCAAACCAATCTGTTTCTGCCACACATCGACAACTGGGCAACCTGCGACTCATTCACACCAAAAGTCTTTGGCAAGCACCCCGACGAACTTCTGGCTGCCGTAAAAGTCTGGATTACAAGCCCGCACACCTACACCGTGCGTTTTGCCATTAAAATGCTGATGACTTTTTTCCTTGACGAGCGCTTCAGCGATGAATATCCACGTATGGTGGCCGCTGTCAAGTCTGATGAATACTACATTAAAATGATGATTGCGTGGTATTTCGCCACCGCTCTGACCAAGCATCACGACTCTGTGCTCTGCTACCTGACCGACTACCGTCTCGACACATGGTGTCACAACAAAACCATACAGAAAGCCATTGAAAGTTACTGCGTTAGCGATGAACGGAAAGATTTTTTGAAATCGCTTCGAGTGAAATAGACCGCTAATCTTTAAAATCAATCACAGCCGACCTGAGTTGCCAACGTTCTTTGGCGAATTTCTGCATATCGATTTGACTGTCAGACTCATCGGTAATTTCCATACCGAGCAGCGTTTCAACCACATCTTCCATTGTAGCAATGCCTTCCATGCCGCCATACTCGTCAATCACAAGAGCAATCTGCTGCTTACGGGTAATCAGGATATTATAGAAATTGAAGATTGACGTGTTCTCGTAGCAGTTGATAATCGGTCGGCGCAAGTTCTTGAGTTTCACATTCTTTTTGCCCTCGGCCAAATAGAGCAGAATGTCCGATTTGAGCACAAAGCCTGTGATGTCGTCGATGGAATCCTTGTAGACTGGGATTCGCGAGTAGCGCAGATTCTCTTTGTTGCTGAAAAAACGCTCGAGAGTGGTGTTCTCGCTGGCGGCCACAACCACCGTTCGCGGCGTCATCACACTCTTCACTTTCAGCGATTTAAGTTTCACAAGGTTGTTGATAATCTTGCCTTCACTCGACTCGAAAACACCTTCGCGCTCACCAATGTTGGCCAATGCCGCAATCTCTTCGCGGCTCACCGTCTGTCCGCGGCGGCGCGAGAAAAGTTTGGTCAGCGATTCCGACACAAGCACTATTGGATAGATGATATATATCAGTCCCTGAACAATATACGCTATCGGAACGCACAATTCGCGCCAATAGTTTGAGCCGATTGACTTTGGAATTATCTCTGAAAAGACCAAAATCAGCACCGTGAGCACGCCCGAAGCGATGCCGAAAAACTCGCTTCCGAACACCGCAACCGCCTGTGCACCAACGCCTGCCGCACCAATGGTGTTGGCAATGGTGTTGAGCGACAAGATGGCCGCCAATGGTCGGTCGATGTTGCGCTTGAGCCGCACCAAAATGCGTCCGCCCCTGCCCTTATGCGATATTGATTCGGCATAAGAAATTGATGTTGAGAGCATTACCGATTCTGATACCGAAC
>JAEEPS010000051.1 GCA_016284875.1 Salinivirgaceae bacterium
CCGTCAAGATTGGTGTTCCATGTGAGCGCGTCACCTGCGCATATGGTGGTGTCGCGCAGTTGCGCGGGTTCGGGGTAGAAAACATTGATGGTGTCGGAACTTGAGAAACCGAAGGCGTTGGTGACAGCCACCCAGTATTTTCCGGGTCTGCTGACATGGATCACGGAGTCGGTCTCGCCGGTGCTCCAGAGGTAGGACGTGAAGTCCGGCCTGTAGGCGGTGGTGATGGCGGTGTCGGCGAAGCCGTAGGGGACACGGATGTCAAGACCGAGATTGACTGAGGACAGAACATATTTGCCGTACAGATAGTTGTAAACCTGATTGCGCAAGGTGGTGTCGACAGAGTTGAAGGCGATGATTTCGGCGATCTGGCCATATAGCGGATAGGTTGAAGGATTTGTATAGGCTCCTATTTTGAAAGTTCCGTTGCAACTCCCCATTTCGGAGTTGAACTTGACGGAAGCCGCGTTCTGCCCGTTGACAAAAATGTTGGAGAGTTTGTCCAAATTTGTGTAGTCGAAAGCTATGATATGAAACATATTGTTCGTTATGTTGCTGCCGAAAGAGACGGATTGAGACGGATTTGCGGTGACAAACTGGTCAATGCCTAGCCTGTATCTGCTGCCGGACTCACCAGCCGCGCCATTGCCGATGATGAGTTGTTCCTCGTTTGATTTTTTTGAGGTTTTTGCCACAGCGAAGAAAGTCCAGTCGTGGTTGTTAAGGGACAATGTTGAAGGGCCTATGAGTTGCTGTCCACCGTTGAAAGTCAGAACAGGTTGTCCATTAAGTGCGTCATGGCAGACCGTTGGCATTGCAGCCGCATTTGTCTGCACAATCTCGTACTGGTTCGGGCTGAGGTCGAACCATCTTGAGACCTTGCCGTCAGTCAGTTCCACGCTGTCGGCGCGGAGCCAGAGTTGGAGAGATGTGTCAGAAGCAAAAGAGATGCTGCCGGCAGCCTTGCGGAACATATACGCGCCGGACTCAAAAGCCGCCAAACAGTGGTTGTAGGCCCTCACCTTCCAGAAGGTGGTGTCGGCGAATTGGGCGGAGGCCAAAGAAATGCTATTGGTCGCGCAGCGGACAGTGTCGGCGTTGTCGAAAGAGGCATTGCCGGATGTTATAAGTTCGTAATAGAGGATGTCGCTGTCGGGATTCCAGAGGAAATCAACATTGTCGGCGGCAATCAGTTGACCGTTAGACGGATAGACGCACGAGACATGTTTGGGTTCGGCATATTCCGCTTTGACCGGCACGTCAACGGTCTTCTCGGCCGCACATCCGTTGTCCAGAGTCAGGGAGTATGTCAGCCGCACATCGGCGCCGAAGGTGCAGGTCAGATTTTCTTCATAGCCTATGACAGTTCCGTCCACTATCCATTCGTACTGAGAGACAGTGAGTCCGTCAGGCACAAGGTTGTCGGCGGTGAAATCCATCGGCAGCCCCGCGCACACGGGAGTGAAGGTGAAATCTGGGGTCGGAATTTCCTTGATGCTGACGGTGAACGTGCTGTCGTTCAGACAGGTGTTGTTCGACGCCACCACGATTCTGACATTGTGAGAGCCGGTTGTTGTGAAACCATATAGGAAATCCTTTGTTTGCACCGAGTCGGCACCGTCCAAAATCCACAGATACGAGGCTATGTCCTCCTCCGATGTCGCATTACCCACAAACTCTGTCTCATCACCGAAACACAGATTGCTGACATTGAAACTGATCTCGGGAGCCTTGCCTTTAATGGTTACGTGTGCGGTGTTTGAAGCCTGGCATCCGCGGGCGTTGGCCGAGACGAGCGTGTAGATGCCCGACTGAGTTAGCGCTAAGCGTGCCGAGGAAGCACCGGTGTTCCATTGGTATGAAGTTGTCACACCCGCATTGGTTGCCAGCCCAAGGGCGTTGCCGCTGCAGAGGGCGGTGTCGATGGTGTGACCATTGGCCTCATCAGCAAAGAATGTTGTGAGCGGATAATCATCCACTCTGACAGTTATTGTGTCGCTCTTCCAAGCGTACCCCGCGGTGTCAGTTATGACAACATAGTACTCACCAGCAGAGGTTATTTCCAGAGAGTTCCCGGTCGAGCCGTCGCTCCAGAGGTATGAGTATGGTCCGTCAAGATTGGTGTTCCATGTGAGCGCGTCACCTGCGCATATGGTGGTGTCGCGCAGTTGCGCGGGTTCGGGGTAGAAAACATTGATGGTGTCGGAACTTGAGAAACCGAAGGCGTTGGTGACAGTCACCCAGTATTTCCCGGGCTTATTGACATGGATCACGGAGTTAGTCTCACCGGTGCTCCACAAATAAGAGACAAAACCGGGCCTGTATGCGGTAGTGATGGCGGTGTCGGCGAAGCCGTAGGGGACGTGGATGTCGAGACCGAGGCTGACTGTCGCGTTCTGCTCGGGAAAGTACCTGTTGGCAAGGTATTCTGTCACCTGATTACGGAGCGTGCTGTCAACCGAGTTGAAGGCGATTATTTCGGCGATCTGGCCATATAGCGAATAGGTTGAAGGATTTGTGTATGCTCCTATTTTGAGTGTTCCATCACAATATCCCATATTCACATCATATTTAACAGCCGCCACATTCTGACAATTGACAAAAACATTACTCATTTTATTGCCATTTGTGTAGTCAAATGCAATGATGTGGAACTCATTATCAATTATGAGATTACCGAAAGAAACCAATTTGGAGGGATTTGCAGTGACAAATTGATCAATGTCGAGTCTGTATCTACTGCCAGTGCCTCCAGCGGCACCATTTCCAATAATCAGTTGTTCAGCATTGGTTTTCTTTGTTGTCTTGGCCACAGCAATGAAAGTCCAGTCGTGATTATTGAGTGACAAAGTAGTTGGACCGATAAGTTGTTGAGCGCCATTGAACACAACCGCAGGCTGTCCGTTCAGTGCCTCGCTGCTGACCGTTGGCATTGCCCCTGGTGTTGTCTGCACAATCTCATATTGATTTGGGCTTTGGTCGAACCACCTTGAGACCTTCCCATCGGTCAGTTCAACGTTGTCGGCGCGGAGCCAGAGTTGGAGATTGTCCGCAGGAAACGGCAACGTTTGGGCAAATGCCACAATGTGCATCGCCGCAAATGTGAATATCAACATAATCCGTCTGCCCATTTCCATCATTTTCAAAACTAATTGCCAATTAAGCAATTTTATTTGTCTTCGCGCGCGTATTTTTTATGTATAGAGCCAATTTGTACGGAAACAAGGCAAAAGTGACGGTTGGGCTCTAACCAAACGAATCAGAATCAAACAGAATTTTATGATTCAATTCGGATATATTCGGTTAGCGACAAAAACCAAATTTGGACCTTTTTACAAAAAGTCGTACATAAAATGTGCAGATTTTACAAAAAGACGTACATAAAATGTGAAGATTTTACAAAAAGACGTACATAAAATGTGAAATTATTGTGTATCAATATGCATTTTGTATATATTTGCTAGCAACTTAAACCGAAAGTTTATGGAACGGAGCATTTTGCAGGATTTGTTGAAATGGAAACAAAGCAAGCACCGGAAACCGCTGATTCTGAATGGTGCAAGGCAAGTTGGCAAGACTTGGGTCTTGAGGCATTTTGGAGAGGTGGCCTACAAAAATGTTGCTTATATTAATTGCGACAGAGAGCCCCGAATGGCTACCCTGTTCACCGATTTCGACGTACAGCGGATTCTAAAAGCCATTGAGGTCATAACCCAAGTGCCCGTGGTTGCCGGTCAGACATTGATAATAATCGACGAGGTGCAGGAGGTGCCGCGCGCCATTCAAGCGCTGAAATATTTCTGTGAAGATGCCGCCGACCAACATATCGCTGTAGCGGGTTCGTTGTTGGGCATAATGCTGCACGAGGGCATTTCGTTCCCAGTTGGCAAGGTCAACACAATGCAGATGTACCCGTTGTCGTTTGCCGAATTTCTGAAGGCGACAGGCAAAGATGCATTCGTCAAAGTGTTGGAAGAGCAGGATTGGCCGACAGCCGCTGTTATCCACGAGCAGTTGCTCGACTGTCTGCGGCACTATTTCTATGTGGGCGGAATGCCAGAAATTGTGCAGGCTTATATCGATGGAGAGCCGATGTGGACTATTCGCGATATGCAAAACGAAATTTTGAACAACTACATTCAAGATATCGGCAAACACGCGCCACCGCGCGAAGTTATGCGCATAAGTATGGTTTTCAGGTCCATACCAGGTCAACTGTCGAAAGAAAACAAAAAATTCGTTTATGGAGTTGTGAAGGAAGGCGCACGGGCGCGTGAGTTTGAGATTGCCCTTCAGTGGCTGTGCGATGCAGGGTTAGTGTACAGAGTCAACCGAGTCAGCAAGCCCGAGGCACCGCTACAATACTATGAAGATTTTTCGGCGTTCAAATTGTTTGTGCTCGATTGCGGGCTGCTTGGCGCTATGAGCAACACCAGTGCCGATTCGGTAGTGATTGGCGATGGTGTGTTTGAGGAATATCGGGGCGCGTTCACCGAGCAATATGTGTTGCAGGAGTTGAAAGCAAAATCCGAACTTCCTATATTCTATTATAGCAAGGAGAATTCGCGCCAAGAGATTGATTTTCTTGTGCAATGCGGACAGCATGTGATTCCCGTCGAGGCGAAATCGGGTAAGAATCTGCAAAGCAAATCGTTCGGCTCGTTCTGCAAAGAGCACAATCCAGAAGTGGCAGTGAAAACATCGCTGCTTCCGTTTAAGCAAAACAGCACAATAATCAACCTTCCGCTTTACGCGGTGCGGGCATGGTTTGATGGAAAAGAAAACTAAATGTGTCAAAAAACGTAACAGATTAATACTGAAAAACGTTATTTTGAAATTTGAAATATAAACTGCGTATACGGTAAACTGAAAAACGGACGCAAGCATTGCGTCCATTATAACTTAAAACTCAGGAACTTATAACTTAAAACTCAAAAACTTAGAACTTAAACATGCCTACCGCAATAAAAATAGAAAACCTATCGAAGCAGTACCGCCTTGGGGTGATTGGCACTGGCACCTTGAGCCACGACCTTAACCGATGGTGGGCCATGAACGTGCTACGCCGCGAAGATCCATACCTGAAAATCGGCGAAACTAACGACCGCGCCACCAAAGGTAACTCAGAGTATGTTTGGGCACTGAAAGACATAAATATGGAGATTGAGCAGGGCGATGTGGTGGGCATAATCGGCAAGAATGGAGCTGGCAAATCCACGCTGCTTAAGATTCTATCGAAGGTTACAAGACCTACAACAGGCACCATAAAATATCGTGGACGCATTGCTTCATTGCTTGAAGTTGGCACCGGCTTTCACTCCGAAATGACAGGCCGCGAGAATATCTATATGAACGGCGCCATTATGGGAATGACACGCACCGAAATAACCCGCAAACTCGATGAGATTGTCGATTTCTCTGGCTGTGAGCGCTATCTTGACACCCCCGTAAAGCGCTACTCTAGCGGAATGACCGTACGCCTTGGCTTTGCTATTGCCGCCCACCTCGACCCCGAAATCCTTGTGGTTGACGAGGTTCTGGCGGTTGGTGATGCAGAATTCCAAAAAAAAGCCATTGGCAAAATGCAGGACGTGAGCCGGGGGGAGGGAAGAACGGTGTTGTTTGTGAGCCATAACATGGCGAGCATAAGGCAGTTATGTAAACACGGATTGCTATTAGAAAACGGAATGACCAAATATTGGGGTGATGTTGAAGATGTTGTAAATAAATATGTTGTTATCCATAAAAGCAATATTACAGAAGACTTATCAAGTTGGAGAAAAAGAGAAGGTGACGGACGTGTAAGATTCCAAAAAGTTTATGTGACAGATGTTGAAGGGAAACCATTAGAAACAATTCTAACAGGTACAGATGTCGTTTTTAATTTTGAAGTATATTCAGAAGAAACAAGCGAAGTCGATTTAGGGTTCTCGTTCTTTACGACGGATGATGTGATGATTAGTAATTTGTATTCAGGATTTCAGCATATTACTTTTAAGATAAATGAAGGCACGCACACTATATCGTGTGTGGTTAGAGATTTTGCCTTCTCGTCACCAGAATTACTTGTTAGAGGAGTTATAAATGCTGACAAGCAATTGTCAGATTGGCCTAGTTGCCATTTGGCAAGATTAAAAATTCAACAAGGCAATTTCTATAATTCAGGAGTCTTGTCCCCTAAAAGCAATATGTTTCTATTTAAAGGAGAATGGTCAATTAAGTAAAAATGAAAAACGAAACTAAAATACGAAACATGAAAAATTCTTCATTGCGAGACAATGAGGATTTGCCTGTACTTGAATACATAGACAGCATAAATAATAATCAAAAAATAACAATGCTTGAAGTTGGCAGTGGCATGTGTCGATTCGTGAAAAAAATTATGGATTTGTATCCAAATGTCAACATAACTTGCATTGAAATAAACCCTGATTTGGCTAGAATCGCCCAAGATTTAGGTTGTATTGTAATTAACAAGAACATATTGGACGTGAAATTGGATAATCAGTATGATATTGTTCACTGTTCTCATGTGATAGAGCATTTTGGTTATCCCGAAGTAACAAACGTACTGGAATTTCTTACAAGCACACTAAAACCAGATGGTAGATTAATAATCCGCTCTCCGTTATTATGGGATAATTTTTTCAACGATATTGACCATATAAGAATATACCCCCCCGAGTCTATTAACAATTACTTTAATAATGAACAACAACAAAAAAAAGGAAATGCCAAAATAAAAGTGGAGAAAGTATGGTATAGAACTAATGCCAAACAATTTGAACTATTATCAACTTGGCATTTTGCATATGGTTTGTTTTTCTGTAGAGGAATGATTAATTGGTTTATTATAAAGATTAATCGCATTTATCGTTCGCTATGGGCTAGGTATAGATGGCCGTCAACAAGACCAAATGGTTATGTCATGATTGTTAAAGTTCTGCAGTAAATTATACTATCAACAAAAACATTAAATGGATAATATGATGATAGACCATCCTTTGTTTTCCGTTCTTATTGCCAATTACAATAACGGTAAATATTTGCGGGAAGCAATAGCCAGTGTATATGCGCAAACTTATACCAATTGGGAAATTATTTTGGTAGATGACGCTTCTACTGATAACTCCAAAGAGTTATACAAAAACTTAGAGAAAGATAGCAGAGTTCATATTTACTATAACGAAGAGAATAAAGGTTGTGGATATACAAAACGTCGTTGTGCGGATTTGGCAACTGGTATGATTTGTGGGTTCCTAGACCCTGATGACACGCTTTTGCCAAAAGCATTAGAACTCATGGCTGAGATTCATTGCAGATTTGAAGATGTATCGATTGTATATTCAAGATGCTATTTTTTAGATTTCCAAGGAAATAAAATTGGAGAAAATGCGTTTCTTAAATTGAAGGAAGGTGAAACCTATTTTGACTATAGATGGTATGGAGCAATGCACTTTGTTTCATACAAGAAAAAATATTATGACAGAACAGAAGGAATTTCTGCAATAATAAAAGCCGGTGTTGACCAAGATTTATACTTCAAAGTAGAAGAAAAAGGCAAAGTGTATGTTTTAAACAAATTTACTTATAACTACTATAGACGAGATAATGGTAATCAATTAACATCCTCTAAAAATGCCGCACAACTTTATTATTGGAATTTGGAAGTAAGACGCCAAACATGTATTCGAAGAGGGTTAGATGTGAATAAAATCATATCAGCGGATTTCGCTTCCATAATGAAAAGTTGCACTCAAAAAATGCTTAATGAAATAGAAAATAACAGGGTGCAATCTCTGCTAGAATCTCATTCGTACAGATTAGGTAATTTTATTCTAACACCTTTAATCGTTTTAAAACGAATATTCAATAAACCTGTTACTTAACCTTTTCCCATAGTGTAATAAAGAGGCATTTGTGCTTCCATAGGAATTCAAATAATTATGCAAAATCTTCCAATTGAATTTGTAATTAAAAGATTTCTAACCCTTTCCGAAGATTGCTAAAATCCAACAACAAGCGTACTTGAAATTGTTACAAAAACACCCCCGAATTTGCTTCGTATTCGTTACTAAAATAGCACGGGATTACAACATTTGGCAACCCGAAAAAAGTAGAGAACACGGCTAAAAGGCAGAATGAAATACGGCCAAACTTTCCAATGAAATACAGCCAAACTTTCCAATGAAACACGGCCAAATCTTCCAATTGCATTTGTAATTAAAAGATTTTTAATATATTTGCAAAGTGTTAAAATGGACAACAAATGTATTTGCCAGAATACAAAAAACGGGTGGCAGATAAAGAACTGCTTGAATTGCTTGAATCTTCAGGCGCGGTGCTGATTGAAGGCGCAAAGTGGTGCGGTAAGACCAGCACTGGCTTGAATGCCGCAAGCAGCGTTATATATATGCAGAATGAGGATAACGCAGGCATGTACAAGCAGATGGCTTCAACAAAACCATCGTTGTTGCTTGAAGGCGAAACACCACGGCTTATCGATGAGTGGCAGGATGCCCCAGTTTTGTGGAATGCTGTGCGATTTGCTGTTGACCAGCGCCAAAAAACAAATCAATTCATACTGACAGGGTCTGCAGTTCCCAAAGACGATGACAAGCGCCATTCGGGAACTGGTAGGATTGCGCGTCTTCGCATGCGCCCAATGTCGTTATGGGAGTCTAATGAATCTAGCGGAAAAATAAGTTTGCAACAACTTTTTGACAATGAACCCGATGTGGCAGAAACGTCTGAAATGACTTTGGAGATGCTGGCTTTCGCTCTATGCCGCGGCGGTTGGCCTGCATCGATACAGAAAACAGGTAAGGTGGCTTTACGCACAGCCCGCAACTATGTTGACGAGGTCGTGGAATTGGATGTCCACCGTCTGGATGGTATTGAACGCAATGCGCAAAGGGTGAGGAAATTGATGCAGTCGTTGGCGCGTAACGTGAGCACAATGGCAAGCAACGAGACCGTAATGGCTGATGTCACAGCCAACGACACAACGCTTTCGCCGACCACGTTTGCTTCATATATGAATGCTCTTCGTCGAATTTTTGTGGTGGACGATGTTGATGCCTGGCTGCCATCGTTGCGTAGCCGGACAGCCATCAGAACTTCGCCAAAGCGACATTTTGTCGACCCGAGCATTCCTGCCGTACTTTTGCGACTGACACCTGAAGGATTGCTGAAAGATTTCAAGACGTTCGGATTTTTGTTTGAGGACCTTTGTGCTCGCGATTTGCGCGTGTATGCCCAAGCAATTGACGGCGATGTGTACCACTATCGCGACAAGAACGAACTGGAATGCGACCTGATAATCTCGCGCCGCAATGGCCAGTGGGCTGGTGTTGAAGTGAAACTTGGAAAAAACGAAGAGGATGATGCCGCAGCAAATCTTTTGAAGTTGGCAAGCAAAATAGATGAAACCAAAATGCAGAAACCATCGTTCCTTATGATACTGACTGGCGGACAATTCGCCTATCGCCGTCCCGATGGTGTTTACGTTGTCCCTATTGGATGTTTGAAACCATAAAAACTAATCTTTATGCTTTCTATTGGATTAAGAAACTTTTACAACGATTCTGAATTATTAACAGAAATTGCATATGAATTATGGATAAAAAACAATTACCGTTAGTTTCTGTTGCGGTTATAACGTATAATTCTTCTAAGTATGTGCTTGAAACGTTAGAAAGTATTAAAGCACAAACTTATCAAAATATAGAATTGATTATTTCCGATGATTGTTCCACCGATAATACAATGCAACAGTGTAAAAACTGGTGTGAACAAAATAAAAAACGTTTTGCTCGAATACAATATGTTGAGGTAGAACAAAACACTGGCGTTTCTGCCAATTGTAATAGGGCTGAAGATGCCAGTGAAGGTGAATGGGTTAAGTTGATTGCGGGAGATGATATGTTATTGCCGAACTGCATAACAGATTTTATGGACTATGTACAGACTCATAACGATGTAGTATATGTGTTTGGAAAAGTTAAATATTTAGGACAACAATTAAAAAATGAAATAGATTATAGTTTCTATCAAACAAATAATCCAGAAGAGCAATTGAGAAAAATAGTTATAGGAACATTTATACCTGCATGTACTTGTTTTTATAATAGAGTAAGAAGCAGAAGAGAAGGGCTCAGATACGATGAAAGAATACCGATGTTTGAGGATACACCAAGATGGATAAATGCAATTAAAAAGGGTTTTCTTTTAAGATTGGTTGATAAAGAGGTATGTGTATATAGGGTGGGTCATAACGAGTCTTTATCTTCAGGAAAGTTGCATTATCAATCATTTATGAGAAGCAAAAGATTAGTTCATTTTTATTATAGATATCCAGAATTAGTCAGAATAAATGAGAGAGATGCTGTTGAATCTGTTGTGGATTTTGAGATGAGGTGGTACAACAACTATTTTGACATTGTGAATTCCACTACGTATAAACTCGGATTGTTTTTATTGGCACCTTTTCAATTTATAAAAAAACTATGGTTGAGTATTATAAATAAAATGAGTCGCAGGTAATTATATATTTATGTTTTAATAAATTGTTGTTTATATATTGAGTTATTCTCTAATAAATGAATAAAGAATCTGAAGGCATATTGGTAAGTGTTGCGGTTATAACGTATAATTCCTCTAAATATGTGCTTGAAACGTTGGAAAGTATTAAAGCACAGACTTATCAGAATATAGAATTGATTATTTCTGATGATTGTTCCACTGATAATACGATGCAATTGTGTAAAAACTGGTGTGAACAAAATAGAGAACGTTTTGCCCGAATACAATTTGTTGAAGTAGAGCAAAATGCGGGAGTTTCGGCAAATTGCAATAGAGCGGATTGCGCATGTCAAGGCGAGTGGGTCAAGTTAATAGCAGGAGATGATTTGTTATTGCCGAATTGCATAACGGATTTTATGGAATATGCTTTAAAGAATCAGGATGTAGTTTGCATGTTTGGAAAAATCGAAATTTTTGATGACAAACAAAAAAAAGTTATAAAGAACGACACCTGGCCCGATTATTCTATTTTCCAGTTAAATAATTCTGAAGAACAATATAAATACTTGGTTAGAAAAGGTAATTGTATTCCTGCCGCCTCTTGTTTTTATAATAAAAGAAAATGTGATATGCTAGGAGTACACTACGATGAGAGGATTCCTTTTATTGAAGACCGTCTCCGTTGGTATCAATTGTTTGAGAAAAAAGTAAAGTTCTATTTTGTGGATAAATATGTGGTTCGTTACAGAACATTTCACAAAGAGTCATTGTCAAGCGGATTGCTTTATAGTAACCGATTTTATTTGTCGCAAAGACTGTTGTATTTTTATTATCTCTTTCCTGAAGAATATGCAAATAATAAAGAAGAGTGCATAAACAAAATTGTTGAAACAGAAACGAAAGTGTATGCTAATTACTGTAGTATTGTTAATTCTCATGCATATAATTAGGTTGCTTTTTGCTTTCCCCATTTTATAAAATAAAAAGGTTGTTCGGTTAATGCCCTTCTTCTCCGTCATAATACCCGTTTACAATCGTGCGCACCGTTTGCCGTATGTGTTGGAATCGCTGAAAAAACAGACTTTTCAGGATTTTGAGACAATTATTGTGGACGATGCTTCTACTGATGATTCGTATCAGGTGGCGGTGGGTTTTGAATTACCGAACAAGATTGTGCTTCGAAATGAACAGAATAGCGAGAGGTGCGTTACCCGTAACCGAGGGATAGATGAGGCTAAAGGCCAGTATATTTGCTTTCTAGATAGTGACGATTATCATTTGCCAGAGCATTTTCAAAAACTACACGATTTTATGGTTTCAAAAGGGAATCCTGTGGCATTTTTCTTTACAAATGCTTGGGATGAGACAGAAGAAGGAATAAGAACTGAGCGTTACTGCCCTGATTTTGAAACCCACAATCCATATACCTATTTTTTGCGTTACACGGTTAATCCCCAACGGTGGGCGGTGCACCGTGATATATTTAAAATAGTGAAATTTGACAAAGACATTACTGTTGCGGAAGATATGGATTTGTCGTTACGGATAGTTGAAAAAGGATTTTCAATATATCAATTGAAAGAACGGACAACCGTGTATGTGGCCGCTTCCGACAGTTTCACGCACGGAGCCGCCGACAAGGCAGAACGTGAGTTGTATTGCTATAATCAGATTTTTGCGAAAAAAGAATTAATTCCACATTTGCCAAAATGTGAAACCAAACGGCTTAAAAGCCAATGCTATTTTCATTTGATGGAAAAGGCTTTTGCTGAAAACCGAAATTGGGGAACCATAAAATATGGAATGAAGTCCTTTTTGTTATGTCCGCAGGGGTATAATGGCAAAACGAATAAAATTGTGCTTGTATCGTGCTTATATTCGCTGCCGTTGGTTGGTGGTTTGTTAAGAAGAATAAAATCCTGACGTTATGCGTAAAAAACAAAAAATACACATTCCCATTCCCACAAATATTGATGATACGTACAAGACCTTGTACGAACAGAAATCGTCTTATATGTGCCCCGAATTGGGTGTGAAAAGATATAAGAATGTTTTTGTATCGCACGAAGGTTTGTGCTTGCAGTATTTCAGGTTACTGCCATATTCAAGTTTCAACATTTGCACAAGTTACGATAAATCATTCGGCTGGCAGTATTACAGACTTGTAATAGAGCAATACTTAGTCAGCACATATGGTAAGAGTCTGAAAAAGATAATTCTTGACGATGGCACCAATTATGCCCTAATTCACACAAAATGGGAGAATTACTCGTTTTGGATAACGTCTTCGCTTGTTCGCTTGTTGATGCTTCAAAATTCTGGCGAGGATTTTACGTTGCTTTATCCCGAAGAATGGGACAATGTCGCGTATATACAAGAAACACTCAAGATTTTTCCGAATCTGAAATACAAACGAATTCCCGAGGGAGTGCATATTCAAGTTAAAAACCTTCTGCTGCCCGAAGTTCGACCATTTACGGCTTGCTTTAATGGCGAAGAATTGCAAATGGTACACGATTATATTGTCGCGCGAATTCCTGAAGAATATAAATCCCGAACCTATACCGAAAGGATTTATGTGACACGCACGAAGGCAAAGTACCGAAAGATTGCCAATGAACAAGAAGTTGTCGCCTTGCTTGAAAAATATGGATTTTCAGTCATAGACTTCGATGATATGACATTTTGGGAGCAAGTGGCACAGATGCAAGCGGCAAAATACATTGTTGCCATTCACGGAGCAGGTATGGCGAACATTGTTTTTGCTAATCCCAAAACAAAGATTCTTGAACTGCTTCACGAATATAAATCACCATCGGCATATCGCCTCCCGTATTGGGTAGCCTCGTCATTAACGGGTAAGGAATATCGCTGTACGTTCAGTAAATTGGTTGGGAATAAGGACGATTCAATAATAATCAGTAATGATTTATTCGTAAATTTATTTATACTAGAGAACCATATTAAACAAATGTTGGCAGAATGAAGTTCTCCATTATCATACCAACCTACAACCGTGCCGCCTTTCTGCCGAAGGCGATAGAGTCTGTGTTGGCTCAGACATACAACGATTGGGAGTTGATTATTGTTGATGATGGTAGCACCGATAACACCAAAGAGGTGGTTTCACAGTACAGCGACAGTCGAATAACCTACATTTATCAGCAAAATGCAGAACGCAGTGCCGCCCGCAATAACGGCATAATTCATGCAAAGGGCGATTATGTCTGTTTTTTGGATAGCGATAACTATATGAAAGCAGACAGATTGCAAAAGTTGGTTGAATATATTGGCGATAAGCAAAGCACGGCATGCTATTATACTGATATAGAATATAATGACACGGCCAAAGGCGAAAAAAAAATAAAAAAAGGCAAAAAATATCCGTTTCCTATGGATGTTGATTTGCTGATACAAGACATAATCGCAACTCCGCAACTTTGTTGTGCAACTGAAATTCTACGGAAGCACCAATTTAATCCAGCATTGTCTATTGGCGAAGATATGGAACTGCTGTTTAGAATCACATCAGAATATCCATTGGTTTATATACCCAATCAAGCGACAGTGGTTGAGGTTGAGCATGAAGGAAGGTCGGTGGCATTTGCTAATAAATCGAAGGCTTCTGAAAAAGAGTTGAAAACACTAAAGTTGATGTTTGCGAAACCATATCCTGCAAGTAAAGTTGGGGCAAGACTTAAACGAGCCCGTATGGCAACTGCATATTTCAATGCAAGCAAAAACTATCTTCTTGTTGGTGAATGGAAGGGATTGAGATATTTGTTTCAATCAATAATTATCAATCTGCGGACAAAACAGTTAAAGTATAAGATTAACATTGCGTTATCTTTTTTGATGTGCAGAAAGGAGAAAATAACGTTGTTATTAGATGAAAAAAACTAACGAATAAAGGAAATGCAGTTTGTCCATTATGTCATAACAAGGTTTAATATTCCAGCATCTGGTTGGCAACATGACAAAAACAATAAAGTTGTTCGTGATGATGCATATTATGCGAAACGCATATCATTATTCGAGCAATTTACTCTGCCTTCGATGATAAATCAAACTTGCAAGAATTTTGTATGGTTGGTGTATTTTGACCCTAATTCGCCAGAAATGGTAAAAGTGAAGATTAAACAATGGCAGTTGGCGTGTCCAAATTTCAAACCTTGTTATTCGCAAGATTACGACAAATGGCAATTTCAAGAAATGTCGGATTACATTAAATCCGAGAATCCTCAATCTGATTATGTTATAACAACTCGTATTGATAACGATGATGCTTTTCATTGTTTAGCGATAGAGAAAATTCAAAAGGCATTTGTTCCACTCGATAATGTTATAATTGATTTGCCTAATGGGTATTGTTACAATACACAGACATATTTGTTTTCAAAACATACATTTGTTAGTGGGCCTTTTGTTTCCTACATTGAATCTGGTGTCAAATCTCATATTGATACAGTGTATAGGGAGGGGCATCCAGCATGGAAAGATAAGGCAGAATTTGTTTCAATTAAGGATAGATTGTGGATTCAGGTTATTCATGATTCTAATATTTCAAATTCGCAGTGTGGTTTTATTTGTTATAATCCTAATTGTCATTCATATAATGTCGCTGGGGAGATAAAAAAACAAACATTTCGAGCAGTTGTGAAAGAACAATTCAGACAACGTTATTTTTTGTTAAAACACACAATTAAAATGATATTATTCTCAAAATGAGTAAGATTTAAATTGTAACAAAAACAGCAACAGGAAATCAATGCTATTTAATTCATTTGAATTTGCCATATTTCTACCGATAGTATTTCTGCTCTATTGGTTTGTATTAAATCGAAATCTGCGGTTGCAGAATGCGTTTGTGATAGTTGCATCATATGTGTTTTATGGTTGGTGGAATTGGCGGCTTTTGATATTGATTGCTTTCACATCGTTGTGCAGTTGGACAAGCGGTTTGCTGATACAAAAGTTCCGTTCAGAACATTGGAAGGCAAAGTTTGTCAGTATTACGAACATTGTTGTTAACTTGCTGATACTTGGAGTGTTCAAATACTACAACTTTTTTGTTCAATCATTTGCAGATGTATTTCTTGACGGAAATGCTGACGGATTGCTGTTGGATTTGATTTTGCCAGTTGGAATCAGTTTTTATACGTTTCAAGCGTTGAGTTACAGCATTGACGTATATAAACACAAAATAGAAGCCACTCGTGATATAATTGCCTTTTTTGCTTTTATTTCATTCTTTCCACAGTTGGTCGCGGGGCCAATAGAACGTGCTACAAATCTGTTACCACAATTTTTGAATAAGCGTAATTTTGATTATGATATTGCGGTCAACGGCTGCCGCCAGATGTTGTGGGGTTTTTTTAAGAAAGTTGTGGTTGCAGATAATTGTGCCATAGTAGTGAATCAGATATTTGACAATTATCAAGAACAAACAGGAAGCGTGTTGCTAGTTGGGGCAATTTTCTTCGCTTTCCAAATATATGGAGATTTTTCTGGTTATTCCGATATCGCTATCGGAACAGCAAAATTGTTCGGTATCAAATTGATGCAGAATTTTAAGACACCTTACTTCAGCCGTGATATTGCGGAGTTTTGGCGTCGTTGGCATATTTCGCTTACAACATGGTTCCGCGATTACGTATATATTCCGCTCGGTGGTAGTAGGTGCTCAAAATGGAAAATCGTTAGAAATACATTTATAATATTTCTCCTTAGCGGCTTTTGGCATGGCGCGAATTGGACGTTTATTGCGTGGGGGGGCTATCATGCGTTTTTATTTTTGCCTCTAATATTAATGGGGAAAAACAGGAAGTATACTAATACGGTTGCTGAAGGGCGGTTGTTGCCTACAATGAAAGAAATAATTCAGATGTCGTTGACATTTCTGCTTGTCGTGATAGGGTGGGTGATTTTTAGGTCCGAGAATATAGGGCAAGCATGGGAATATATTTGCTCTCTTTGTGATACAGACATATGGAAGGTAAGTTATAGGTTTTTTCTATTCCCTCAACACTACGAATCTATCTTTATAATTGTAATGTTGGTGGTAGAATGGTTACAGCGTGGAAGGGAATATGGACTAGAGATGTCAGGTATTAAGGTTTTTAGGCTAAAAGCGGTGCGTTGGATTGTTTATTTTATAATAGTTATTACTTACATTTTAGTTGTTTCTACTATTGGGAAGTCCGATTTCATATACTTCCAATTTTAATTGCTAATCTATATGAGAAAGTTTTTAAAGAATACGATTGTATTCACTATTATGATTGTTGTATTTTGCGTCGGTGTAGAATTGGCTCTTTTAACTAAACCTAATGTGTATTCATACAAGAGAAAGTACGTTGAAAATCATTTGAATGATATATCAGTACTTCTTTTGGGAAATAGTCATATTGAATATGCGTTAATTCCAGAAATTTTAGGAGATAGTGTGTTCAATTTCGCCATAAAAGCAAAAGATTGGTATGTTGATGTTGAATTAGCAGAAAGATATATTCCACAAATGTGTAATTTAAAAATGGTGGTATTGTCTTATTCGTATCATGACTTTGATTTTGGACGCAGTAATCTGAATCGAAATGGAAATAAAAAGGAACTTGTTGTGCGTAATACGTCAAAATGTATGCAAACAAAATACTTGGGTATAAAGCAACATGGTTATAGATATTATTCTGAATTATTATGTTCTGGTGAGAGATTTATGAAAAGGTTTAAATATTCAAAGAATACACGGGATTTTTGTGATTCTTTGGGCTTCGTTAAAATTGATCTGTCGAGTAAAACGAAGACGTGGAAAAAACAATGTGTTCCAGGAATCATAGATACAATTAAACATAGGGATAATATTGCGTTTGCTGATTATATGCATGGGCTTAAAAGAATTACAGAATTATGTCATGCCCAAGGTGCAAAATTGATTCTGGTTTCTGCGCCAGTTTACCAAACGTATCAAAATGCTATTAGTGAAATGGTGCTAAAGGAAATGCGTGGCGTTGCAGATTCATTAAATACATTTTATGGAAATGTTGAATATTATAATTTCTTATTTATGAAAGGACTCGAAGATGACGATTTTATAGATGCTGGTCACCTAACAGAAACCGGGGCTCTAAAATTCTCGGTAGTGTTTAGGGACTCAGTTTTGGTTAGATGGGGTAAAAATTGCCATAAGTAATGTGCTTTTGAGTCAAATAAATTAGTACGTTTATAATTTGTTGTGAGATTGCGGAAAGGAATTGTTAGTAATATTATTACCTATTCAAGATATCACATTGTGGAATTTGAGTGTCCATATCCTTGTGCTTGCTGTAACAATTTTTGTAGTTTGGTTATCATACGAAACGTATGAGCAATTTTTCTTGAATTTTAAGCAAAAGTTTGAAAGATAAAAAAACACATCCTTCACATAATTCCCCGCATACGCAAAGGCACTGCCGAGCGGCTCTGTCTCGACATTTGCAACCATTCTTGAAAGAATTGGTATTTTGTCAAATTTGTTATCCATAACTAACAAAATATATTGATTTTTGTTAGCCGCAACTAACAAAAACGGCCAAATGGCAAAATAGAAAACAGCCAAATGACAAAATATAAAACAGCCAAATGGCAAAATAAAAATTCCTCAAACTACCGAACAAAAATTCCTCAAACTACCGAACGGATTTTATTAAATAGTTGCATTTCAATAAAATACATATTTGTTACTAAGGCTCGCAGATTTTAGAAAGTTCGGAGTAATATTATTAAAAAGTTCGGAGTAAAACGGCCAAAAAGTTCGGAGTGTGTGTTGTAAATCAAAAACAATCAGTATCTTTGCGGGTAAAACAAAATAAAAGATGGCTTATTTTGAACGCATACACGATGGTATTTTGGCGGGAAAATTGCAGAGTAGTGGTGCCGTGCTGATTGAGGGTCCAAAATGGTGTGGAAAGACGTCGACTGGTGTCCATTTGGCTAAAAGTGTCATTTATTTGCAAGATCCCGACAAGCGGAAATCGTATGAGCAGTTGGCTGATACAACACCGTCGTTGCTGTTGCACGGCGAAGCGCCACATCTGATAGATGAGTGGCAGACACTTCCCGTAGTATGGGATGCGGTACGTTTTGCAGTTGACCAGCGACAGAAAATGGGACAGTTTATTTTGACTGGCTCGGCAACACCGCTTGACGATGCCACTGCCCAACGAGAAATATTGCATTCTGGAACAGGTCGTATTGCGCGTATGCGTATGTACCCAATGAGTCTTTGGGAATCGAAGGATTCCAACGGAACCGTTTCGCTTTCCGATTTATTTGCTGGAAAAACTGCCGATTTGTATGCTGAAAGCCAACTAACCGTAGAAGATATAGCATATTTGATGTGCCGTGGAGGTTGGCCAGGAGTGCTTTCGCTCAAAAAGAAGCAGGCGTTGGATGTGGTTTACAACTATGTTGACGAGATAATCAATCTTGATATTCATCGTGTTGACGGAACTGAGAAAAATCCCGAACGTGTTCGGCAGGTTTTGCGAAGTCTTGCCCGAAACATATCAACAATGACTACGGCCACAACCATAATGCAGGATGTGCAAGCCAATGATGTTTCGATAACCGATAAGACTTTGACCAATTATATGTCGGCTCTGCGGCGATTGTTCATTACCGAAGACCTTAAAGCGTGGCAACCTTCGTTGAGGTCGAAAACGGCAATCCGAACAAGCCATAAACGGCATTTTACCGACCCAAGTATAGCGACAGCATTGCTTGAACTCAATCCCAATAGTGTTATTGACGATTTCAATTTGTTCGGTTATCTGCTTGAGGATATGTGTGTGCGCGATTTGAGATGCTATACACTTCCTTTGCGTGGCGACGTATTTCATTATCATGACCAGGCGAACATGGAATCCGACGCGGTTATCCGACTTTACGATGGGCGTTGGGCACTGATAGAAGTAAAAACAGGAAGCAAGCAGATTGAAGATGCCGCAAAGAATTTGCTTAAATTGGCTTCAACCATTGACACTGACAAAATTGGAGAACCTTCGTTTTTGATGATTCTTACTGCGGGTCAGTTTGCCTATTGCAGAAAAGACGGAGTGTTGGTTGTTCCCATAGGATGTTTAAAACCGTAAGTCTATGCGTATCCTTCACATAATACCGAGATTGAACAAAGGCGGTGCCGAGCGGCTCTGTCTCGACATTTGCAACCAGTTGCAAAAACGTGACGGTGTGCAGGTGCGGCTGATAACTTTTTCCGATGAAAACCATTATCCGTTTCTCGCCGAAAACCTTGATTGGCAAGTCATTCCCGCTTCTGTTCAACTCTCAATATTCCACCAAAATGTGCTGAATATTGATGCCTTGCAAAAGGCGATAGAAGATTTTGCTCCCGATGTGATTCACACTCATTTGTTTGAGGCAGAGATTGTTTCTCGTTCTTGCAATTATCCGCAGGCAAAATGGTTCTCGCATTGCCACGACAATATGCGGCAGTTCCGCAATTTTGATATAAAAACACTGTTTAACAAACAATTGCTGACAAACTATTTCGAAAAACGCTACTTGTTTTCACGATACCAAGCCAATGGCGGCAATACGTTCATTGCCATTTCGCGCGATACCAAACAATATTTTCGCAAAACAGCAAGACAATATGATGTGCAATTTTTGCCAAACGCCATTGATTATGAGGGATTTCACCGCGACAACGACCGTCAACCGAGCGCAAAACTTCGGCTTGTAAATGTCGGCTCGTATCAAGCGAAAAAGAATCAGCGTTTTTTGGTTGAGGTGGCAAAAAAACTGCACGAGCGACATATCGATTTTGAACTCAACCTTTTAGGTGATGGCGAAAAATTTGGCGAGATTACAAGTCTTATCAAAAATAATTGTTTGGAGGCAAACGTAATGCAGCGCGGCAATGTTGAGAATGTTACCGAATATCTTTGGCAATCTGATATTTACGTTCATTCAGCCTATTACGAGCCCTTTGGCCTTGTTTTGGTTGAAGCAATGGCCGCAGGCCTGCCCGTAGTAACCCTTGACGGCCGTGGCAACCGCGACCTGATTGTGCAAGGCAAAAACGGCTATATGCTCAATGAGCAGGATGCCGAGCAGTTTGCCGACAGCATTCTCGAAATCTGGGACAACAAGCAGAAGTACCAGGAAATGTCGGTCTTCGCGCAGGAATTTGCACGGCAGTATGACATTAAACCATACGTTGACAGGTTGTTGGAGTTGTATAAAACGAATTGATTGTGATGAAACAAAAAAATCTCTTACTTCTCTGCGACAATTACCCGCTCTCGGCGCGTGAGTTTTTCATTGACGATGAGATGCGCGTGATTGCGCCAAAGTTCGATAAGGTGCTGATATACACCGCCTCGGCTGATTCGGGCGAGAATCTGAACCGTTTTGTGCCAGCGAATGCCGAAATAGTCTCATTTTCACGCCAAAAAATGGAAATAGGCAAACTGAAATCGATTTTCCGCATTTTCAAGCCGGTGTTTGTAGCGGAACTATTCTTCGCCTTGCGGAATTTGCCCGTAAAGTATTGGTTGAGTGCCGTTAAGATAATGTACGTTGAAATTCACCGTGCGACGAATCTAAAGAATGACCTTGTCGGCTTATGCAAAGCGAAAAATCTGAATCCTTCCGATTGCGTGTTCTATTCCTATTGGCACGACTATAAGGCTTTGGCGTTAGCGTTGATGCTGAAAGAGAACAAATCTCTCAAATGCATTGCTAGGGCGCACCGATGGGATGTTTTTGCTGATAAGAACACTATCCCGTACTTGCCATTCAAATCGTTCATAATAAACAATTTGTCGCAATCATATTCGATCTCGGATGCGGGAAAATTCTATTTTGAGCAATATCTGAACCGCAAACTCGATGATAAAGTGACGGTTTCTCGGTTGGGAAAGTTCAACGGCAGACAACCGAATATGGACAGGCAGCCCAACTCGGTGCTGATTTGCTCGTGCAGCAATCTTATTCCTGTAAAGCAGGTTGACAAGATTATTGAAGTTATCTCACATTTGCAGACAGAAAATATCCGTTGGGTGCATTTTGGCGATGGGCCATTGCGTTCGGATTTGGAACAATTGTCACGGGGAATGTTATCTGACGTGCAATATGAGTTTCGCGGCATTGTTGCAAACGACAAGATTTTGGATTTCTATGCCGAAAACCACGTTGATTTGTTTATAAACTTGAGCGCTTCCGAAGGTATTCCAGTGAGCATTATGGAAGCGTTGTCGGCAGGAATTCCTGTTGTGGCAACCAATGTTGGCGGCACTGCCGAAGCCGTAAACAGCAAAAATGGGTTCTTGGTACCTGCCGATTTTGATAGCAACAATGTGGCAAAAATCGTTGACAATTACTTGAATTTGCCAATTTCAGAGCAAAATGTCTATCGACGGAATGCCTATGATTTTTGGAGAGAATACTTTGAAGCAGAAAAAAACTACAATGAGTTTGTTTTCCACCTCAATTCTTTATGACTTCACCCTGCAATTTGCTGCCTTACATGACTTTTAAAAAATGTTTTTAAGATTTAAACAATAGGGTGTTTGTATTTTCAAAAAAATACCGATATTTGCGGTTCAAAATTCGAAAGGAAACATTAACAGTTTTATAGAGAAATAATATGTATCTAACAGCAGAAAAAAAACAAGAGTTTTTCTCAACTTACGGAAAATCAGCAAAAGACACTGGCTCGACTGAAGGCCAGATTGCAATGTTCAGTTACAAGATCAACCACCTGACTGAGCACATGAAGAACAACAAGAAAGACGTTGGCACACAACGTTCATTGCTTCAGATGGTTGGTAAACGTCGCAATTTGCTGGCATACCTTAAGAAACAGGATATTGAAAAATATCGCGAACTAATTAAGGCTCTGAACTTGAGGAAGTAACAAAAAGAGGCACTTCGGTTGCCTTTTTTTGTTTATTATGAGTGCAAAGGTTTGCAATAAATCGGGCGGTGCGCTTTCTGTGCGCAAGGCCTTGTTAATCATTGCATTTGTAAGCGGTTGGCGTGTTAGGCGCCCGAACCCCACATCGAAAACTTCGGTTTAAAACAATAATATGAATTTGTCTGGCGGACTAAAAGATGAAACCGGCAGACGCAAAAAGATGCTTTTATGAATATAGTAAAGAAAGAAATCAAACTGCCCGACGGCAGAACGATTGAAATTGAAACCGGCAAATTGGCCAAACAGGCCGACGGTGCCGTGATGGTGAAATGCGGCAGCACAATGCTGCTCGCCACAGTCTGCTCAGCAAAGGATGCCGTTCCGGGCACCGACTTTATGCCGCTGACTGTTGAATACAAAGAGAAATTCGCATCGAATGGTCGCTTCCCAGGCGGATTCACCCGTCGCGAGGGCAAGGCTTCGGACTATGAGATTCTGATTGCCCGCTTGATTGACCGCGCTCTGCGCCCGTTGTTCCCATCGAACTACCACGCAGAAACATTTGTAAACGTAACACTTTACTCATCGGACGGCGTTGATATGCCCGACAACTTCGCTGGTCTGGCCGCTTCGGCTGCACTTGCAGTTTCTGACATTCCGTTCGAAGGCCCGATTTCAGAGGTTCGTGTGGCTCGCGTTAACGGTCAATTTATCATCGACCCGACATTCGAACAAGCAGAAAACGCTGATATCGAGTTGGTTGTAGCAGCAACGCTCGACAATATAATGATGGTTGAAGGCGAAATGAACGAGGTTAGCGAGCACGATATGCTCGAGGCCATCAAAGCCGCTCACGAAGCCATCAAACCGCAGTGCCAGGCTCAGATTGAGTTGATGGAGGCTGCTGGAAAAACAGTGAAACGCGAATATTGCCACGAAGAGAACGACGAGGAACTTCGCCAGCAAGTTCACGATGCCTGCTATGCAAAAGCATACGCTCAGGCAACCGCCGCCGACACCGACAAACATCACCGCGAGGCAATGTTCACCGCTATCTGCGACGAGTTCAAGGCACAGTTCACCGAAGAGGAGCTTGAAACCAAAGGCGCTCTCATTGACCGCTACTATCACGATGTTGAGAAAGAGGCAATGCGCCGCGCCGTTCTTGATGAAGGCAAACGTCTCGACGGCCGCAAGACCAACGAAATCCGCCCAATCTGGTCGGAGGTTGGTTACCTGCCAGGCCCCCACGGCTCATCAATCTTTACCCGCGGTGAGACTCAATCGCTCTGCACCGTTACTCTGGGGACAAAACTTGACGAGAAGATTATCGACGAGGCTCTTATCCAAGGCCGCGACAGATTCCTTCTCCACTATAATTTCCCGCCGTTCTCGACTGGCGAGGCCAAGGCACAGCGTGGTGTTGGCCGCCGCGAGATTGGTCACGGAAACCTTGCCTGCCGTGCACTGAAGAAAATGATTCCGGCAGACTACCCGTATGTGGTTCGTGTTGTTTCTGACATTCTTGAGTCGAACGGCTCATCATCGATGGCAACAGTTTGCGCTGGTACTCTGGCACTTATGGACGCTGGCGTGAAGATTAAGAAACCTGTTTCGGGTATTGCAATGGGTCTGATTTCGGAGAACAAGGGTACCAAC
>JAEEPS010000137.1 GCA_016284875.1 Salinivirgaceae bacterium
AGGAAGATTTGGTTCCGCGTCCGCCAATCATCACCGTGATGGGCCACGTCGACCACGGTAAGACATCGCTGCTCGACCACATCCGCAACTCGAACGTGATTGCGGGCGAGGCTGGCGGCATCACCCAACATATTGGCGCCTACAGCGTTGTGCTGAAGAACGGCAAGACCATCACATTCCTTGACACCCCTGGTCACGAGGCATTTACCGCAATGCGTGCCCGTGGTGCTCAAATCACTGACATTGTGATTATTGTGATTGCCGCTGACGACAGCATCATGCCACAGACCATTGAGGCCATCAACCACGCTCAGGCGGCTGGTGTGCCGATTGTGTTTGCAATCAATAAGATAGATAAACCAGGTGCAAATCCTGACAAGATAAAAGAGGCTTTGGCCAATATGAACCTTTTGGTTGAGGAATGGGGCGGCAAATACCAGTCGCAGGACATTTCAGCCAAGAAGGGCATCAACGTTGCCGAACTGCTCGACAAGGTTTTACTCGAGGCCGAACTGCTTGATTTGAAGGCAAATCCGAACAAACTGGCTACAGGAACGGTTATTGAGTCGGCATTGGACAAGGGCCGCGGCTACGTGACCACAGTGCTTGTGCAGAACGGTACGCTCAAAGTTGGCGACATTGTGCTTGCAGGCAGTTTCACAGGCCACGTAAAGGCAATGTACAACGAGCGCAGCGGCAAGATTGACAAGGCTGGTCCGTCGACACCTGCTTTGATTTTGGGCTTGAACGGTGCACCGCAGGCTGGCGACAAATTCAATGTTGTGAGCAGCGACAAAGAGGCTCGCGACATTGCCAACCGCCGTATGCAGTTGCAGCGCGAGCAGGGTTTGCGTACTCAGAAACACTTGTCGCTTAGCGAGTTGGGCCGCCGCATCGCCATTGGCAACTTCCAGGAACTCAACATTATTGTCAAGGCCGACGTTGACGGTTCGGCTGAGGCTCTGCAGGATTCACTCGTTAAACTCTCGACACCTGAAATTCAGGTCAACGTCATTCACAAGGCCGTTGGTCAGATTTCGGAGTCAGACGTTACGCTGGCCGCCGCATCCGATGCAATCATCGTCGGATTCCAGGTGCGCCCGTCAATGGATGCACGCAAGTTGGCCGAGCGCGAGCAGGTTGATATCCGCTTGTACTCAATCATCTACGATGCCATCAACGAGGTGAAGGACGCTATGGAAGGTATGCTTTCGCCTGAAATCAAGGAGGAAGTCATTGGTACGGTTGAGATTCGCGAGGTCTTCAAGATTTCGAAAGTCGGTTCGGTTGCAGGCTGCTTTGTCCGCGACGGTAAGGTTAAACGCACATCAAAAGTGCGCGTCATCCGCGACGGTATTGTGGTCTACACAGGCGAACTCGGCTCACTCAAGCGCTTCAAAGACGATGCCAAAGAGGTACTCACTGGTATGGAGTGCGGCCTGAACATCGACAAATACAACGACATCAAAGTTGGTGATGTGATTGAGGTTTACGAGGAGACAGAGGTTAAACGTACACTGTAATAATCAGTTGATTAGATAGAAAAAAGGCTTGCCAAACGGCAAGCCTTTTTTGTGTGGCAGACTACGAACATTAATGAAATGTCCGCTCGTAATTCGTAATTCTGTTTTAATCCTTTTCAGCAACCATCCGGTTCTCGTTCATCCGGCTCATATACTGTTGGACAATGGCTTTCAGTTTGGTTTCCATTGCCATCTGCTGCTGATTGTCGATTTGGCCAATCAGGTTGTTTTCCAACAATTTGTCGCTCAAAGCGTAAACGGCTTTTGTCTGGTTGCCGTCGAACTGCAAGAGGTAGCCGTTCATCACAATCTGATAGATGCCGTTGCAGTAACTTACGGCGAATTTTTCGGATTCGGGTGTGTGCAGAACGTCCTGACCGAAAGCAATATACGGCTGATCGTAGCCTAAATAGTTCAAGATGGTGGGCATTATGTCGATTTGCTGCGCAATGCCTTTGCGTGCGCCAGAGAGTGTGGTGTCGCCTGGCGCATAGAAGATAACAGGACCGGTAAATGTGCCCAAATCAGTCTGATATTCAGCGTGATTAGTCTGGTTTGTATGGTCGTTGCAGATGGCAAAGACTGTGTTGTTGAACCACGGCTGCCGGCTGGCTTCCTCAAAGAATCGGCGCAGAGAGTAGTCGGTGTAGCGGATGCATTTGTGGATGGTCAGCGGGCCTTCTTCGAATCGTCCTTCATACTTTGCCGGAATTTGGAATGGATGGTGGCTCGAAGCGGTGAAAACAGCCGTCATGAAAGGCTCCTTGAACTGCGACATCTGGTGGCAGTAGAATTGAAGGAATGGCTCGTCCCAGATGGCCCAAAAGCCGTCGAATTCAGCGTCGCCGCCAAATTCTGGCTGCTGGTCGAACTCGGTGCGGCCGAAATAATCGTCGAAACCAGTGGCGCGGGCAAAGGCCTCAAAACCCATGCTGCCGTTCTTGGCGCCGTGGAAAAACGCTGAATAATAGCCTTTGTTCTTGAGTTCAACAGCCAGTCCGTCGAGCGTGTTGAGGGCGGCGGGAGTGAGGAAGAACGGCTCCACAAAATAGGGGATGCTGCTCAAAACGCTTGGCATTCCGTCGATGCTCTTGCGACCGTTGGTGAAACTGTCGTAGAACCATAGGCTGTGCTGCATAAGGCTGTCGATAAATGGTGTATAACCTTGATACTGACCATTTTCAAGTTCGCGATTATAACTGCCGATGTATTCTCTTGCAAAACTCTCGACAATGATGACAACCACATTGCGACCTTTGCCAGGTGCGTTTTGTACGATGCTGTCAACAGGCTGATGAACAGGAGTATAGATGGAATCAAGTTTCTGTTGTGTGAAATATTCAGGCGCCACGAACGGCTTTTTATTCCATGTCCGTAGGAGCGAGAATGGTGTGTTCAGAATCAGTGGCGCTTCAACCGGATTGCTGATGTATTGATTTGCATTACTGATGGTTATGGGGCGTGTGCTGCGGTCGATTCCGCCGCGTCCGCCAACTACGCCCAAAAGCATAACGACAACCAGAAAAACAGTCCGCAGCGCATAGTATTTTATGTAGCCCATCGCGCTCGAAATCTTCTTGTCGGTCAGCGGATTCTGGTATAAAACAATCATCATCAGCAAAATAGCCACGCCAATAATTATCAGATACCACGAGTGCAGTGCTTCGGTGGCAAAAACTGATGTGAGGTTGTCGTCGTGGCTGAATTCGGCGAAGACCGTGCCAGTTGTGCGCCGCCCTGTGTATCGGAAATAGACCACATCGCACAGATTGGCTATCATGCCGATTGTGTTGAACACCACAAAAACCGATTTGACTATGATGCCGTATATGCGGCTTAACTCTTTGAAATGCAGCGGAAAAAGTGCAAGAACAAGAAATAGCAGATTTGTGTATACAATGGCCGAAGTGTCGAAAACAAGCGAACCGCGAACAAGATTGAAGAAGTTGTCGGTTAGGATTTTACCTTCGTAGTAACTATAGTTGGCCGTCAGAAAAATCACTCGGCACAAAAAGTAGCAGAAATAGACAAGCGCAATGTCGAACGCCACGTTCAGAAACGATTTGGCGAGTGTGGTTTCGCCATTTCTGAAAATCTTTATTTGCTTCATGTTGTTTATCTATTTGCGGCAAATATAATCGATTTCGAAGATCAACTTAACTCCATTCAATCCTTCGGCAAATCAAAAAACGCCCCATCTTGTTCAAGACAGGGCGTTTGATATTTGATCAACTTACAATCATTTCTCTGCCATAAGTTTCTCAACCTTGTCGAGGCGCTTTGCAATATCAGGCAATTTGCGGAAAATCACGTACGAGCGAACCCAATCTTTGAAGTCGAAAACAGGCGATCCGAAGAGTGTTGAGTTCTCGTTTTTGATGTTAGCGTTGAGTCCCGACTGTGCGCCGATGTGAGTGCCGTCGGCCACGGTGATGTGTGGCGCAAAGCCCACCTGTCCGCCGCACATGCAGTTGCGGCCAATCTTTGTTGAGCCTGCAATGCCGCACTGTGCCGACATCACGGTGTTCTCACCAATCTGAACGTTGTGGCCAACCTGAACCAGATTGTCGAGTTTCACGCCTTTGTGAACAATGGTTGAGCCCATTGTGGCGCGGTCGACACAGGCGTTGGCGCCAATCTCAACATAATCTTCGATTATTACGTTGCCAATCTGCGGAATCTTCTTGTAGTTGTTGTCGGTGTTGGGCGCAAAGCCGAATCCGTCGGCACCGATAGAGACGCCGGCGTGCAGCGTCACGTTGTTGCCAATCACGCAGTTGTAGTAGATTTTTACACCTGGGAAGATGATGCAGTTGTCGCCAATTTGCACATTATCACCAATATAGCACTGCGGATAAATCTTCACGTTCTTGCCGATGCGGGCGTTTGGCCCGATGTAGGCGAAAGCGCCCAGATATAGGTTCTCGCCGCATTGTGCTGTCGGGTCGATGAACGACGGCTGCTCAATGCCGCTTTTGCGCGGAATGACGGCTTCTGCCACCATGTCGAGCAGCGACGCGAACGACTCGTAGGCGTTGTCGACATAGATGAGTGTTGTCTGCACAGGCTCTTCGGGTTTGAAATCGCGGTTCACCAGCACCGCCGATGATTTGGTGGTGTAGATGTACGGTATGTATTTGGGGTTGGCAAGGAACGACAGGGCGCCTTCGCGGCCTTCTTCAATCTTTGCCACATCGCGCAGTTTCACATCGGCGTTGCCCACCACTTCGCCCTTCAGGGCTTCGGCAATTTGTGCGGCTGTAAATTCTATCATTTTGAGTTATAAGTTTTTAAGTAGAGACGCGCCGTGGCACGTCTCTGTTTTCGTTTACGTTAATCTACATTATCAAACAAGAACGAGATAT
>JAEEPS010000138.1 GCA_016284875.1 Salinivirgaceae bacterium
CAACTGCCTAATGGCACGCATGCCCACCCCAGACCGCCGGAACTTTAACCATAGATGGATGCCCATCCATGGCCTACGGGGTATTAATCCAAGTTTCCCTGGGCTATCCCCCTGTCTGGGAAAGGTTGCATACGCGTTACTCACCCGTGCGCCGGTCGCCGGCAGAAGTATTGCTACTCCTCCGCTGCCCCTCGACTTGCATGTGTTAAGCCTGCCGCTAGCGTTCATCCTGAGCCAGGATCAAACTCTTCATTGTAATTAAAATCTTCATTGAATTGTCAGACCCCGTCTTCTCTTGAATTGAATCTAGGTGCTTTTCTTTCTTACCTCTCTTTTGTGCTCATAATGTCATAGAACTTTCGGCTTTCGCCTTATCGGTTTTCCTCGCGGAAACGGACTGCAAATGTAATGCCTTTTCCGTTCCCTCCAAGAACTTTTTTCATCTTTTTTCGAACGGGGTCATGTTCGTCTCCTCTTACCTCTCTCCCTCTGTGATTTTCCCCAATCCGTCTTAAGAACTCGCTCCCTTTCGAAAGCGGGTGCAAAAGTAGATGGTTTTTTGTTTTCCGCAAGCGCTGACCGCACTTTTTTTGAAGAATTTTTATCGCTTCCAAAACCCGCCTGATAATCAATATATATCAAAGCACAAAACACCATTACGACGCGGAAAAACGTCAAAAGAATCGCGCCAATCAGGTTTAACTCTGACAAAATTCCGCGCGAAACGCACAATAATCAATCAAAATTATAATGATTGCGCTTTCTGCGAGACATGATTTTGCCTAATCAGTCATCAGTTTTGCTCTTTTTCGTCGGCTACACATATTTTATATTATCTTCGTGCCATCAAATTTTGAATCAATGAAAGATAAAATCGTCATAATTCCGACGTACAACGAGAAAGAGAACATTGAAGCCATCCTACGCAAAGTGATGTCGCTCGAAGGCGAATTCAGTGTGCTGGTGGTTGAAGACAACAGCCCTGACGGAACAGCCGACATTGTGAAACGCCTGATGACAGAGTTTCCCGATCGCATCTTCATTAAAGAGCGCAAGGGCAAACTCGGCTTGGGAACGGCTTATATTGAGGGTTTTAAGTGGTCGATTGCCGAAGGCTACGAGTACATTTTCGAGATGGACGCCGATTTCTCGCATAACCCTGACGACCTTCTGAACCTTTACAATGCCTGCGCGAACGGTGCCGATGTGGCCATTGGGTCACGATATATCTCAGGCATCAACGTTGTGAACTGGCCAATGGGCCGCGTGCTGATGTCGTACTACGCATCGGCTTACGTGCGGCTGATTACACGAATGAAGGTGCGCGACACCACCGCCGGATTCGTCTGCTATCGCCGTGAAGTCTTGGAAACCATCGAATTAGATAAAATCAAATTCAAAGGTTACGCATTCCAAATTGAGATGAAATTCACGGCCTGGAAGTTCGGGTTCAATGTTGTCGAGGTGCCTATCATCTTCACCGACAGGAAAGAAGGCCAATCGAAAATGAGCGGCGGAATCTTCAGTGAGGCTGTTTTCGGCGTTATCCGGATGAAATGGCGCAGCCTGTTCCGCAGTTACAAACGCAAAGCCGCATAGGCGATGAAAACGCTCATCAAGAATGCCACAATTGTTGATGATGGCCGGAAGTTCTGCGGTCATATCCTGATTAACAATGATTTGATTGAGTCGGTGACGGAAACATTGCCCGCAACCGACTGCTCTGTAAACATTGTTGACGCTGAAAACCACTTGGTTATGCCCGGGGTGATTGACGAGCATGTGCATTTCCGTGAGCCGGGACTGACGCATAAGGCTGATTTTGAATCGGAATCACGTGCGGCGGTAGCCGGGGGCGTAACATCGTTTATGGATATGCCCAATGTGAATCCGCAAACCACAACCAACCAACTGCTTGATGAGCGCGCCGCATTGGCTGCCGAAAAATCGGTGGCAAACTACGCATTCTATCTGGGCGCCACCAATAATAATATAGATGAAATCCGCAATGCCGACACTAGCAAGGTGTGCGGAATAAAACTTTTTATGGGCTCGTCGACGGGCAATATGCTTGTCAGTCAGACCGATATGCTTGAACACGTCTTTGCCGAGTCGCCCTGCATTATTGTGGCGCACTGCGAGGACGAACAGATTATAAAAGCCAACATTGAACGGTATAAAGCATTGCCTGCCAATGAGGTTGACGCGCTCTGCCACCCGAAAATCAGAACCACCGAAGCCTGTCTGAAATCGACGGAACGGGCTGTAAGTCTGGCTACGAAATATGGCGCACGGCTGCACGTGGCTCACCTTTCGACGGCTGCTGAACTTGACCTTTTCGATGCAAAACCGCTGGCCGACAAAAAGATAACTGCCGAGACTTGTCCGCATTATCTTTTTTTTGACGAAACGGACTATGCAACGCTCGGCTATCGCATAAAGTGCAATCCGTCAATTAAATCGGCTACTGACCGAGAGGCTCTGACCAATGCGCTCACTTCTGGCAAAATCGACACCATAGGCACCGACCATGCACCGCACCTACCCGCAGAAAAGTTTGGCGACAGTTATTTCACTTCGGCTTCGGGAATGCCGTCGATACAGCACTCGCTGCTTGTAATGCTCGACTTGTGCAAGGCCGGAAAAATCAGCATTGAAAATGTTGTTCGGGAAATGTGCAACACCCCTGCCGACCTTTTCCAAATCGACCGCCGCGGCTATCTGCGCAAAGGCTATAAGGCTGACATTGTGATTGTTGATACCAATAAACCGCAGACCGTAACATCAGCAAACACTCTCTACAAATGCGGTTGGTCGCCGTTTGAGGGGCACACTTTCGGCTCGACCGTCACACACACTTTCGTGAACGGCAATCTGATTTATTGCAACGGCGAGTTTGTTTCAGGCCGAAAGGGTGAGGCGCTAAGATTTGCAAGGTAATTACGCCTTTTAAAATATCGTATATAAACAAAATCCACCATTCCTCCAGTTATCAGAGAGAATGGTGGATTTAATGCAATAATGTAGTATGTTCTATTTATAAGTAAGAATGTCGAACAACCGCGAAGCGTCAGTAAAATATTGCGTTGCAGTCATTTGCGGGTAGTTCAACAATGCGGAAATCAAATCGTGATGCTCTGCACGAATTGGAACCATCTCTTTTTCAATTTTCTCAGCAGCAGGTATTTGCTCGTCCATACGTATCTTCATGGCCTCGATTACAGCCTTGCGCTGGATGGGAACAATCTCACCATAGTATTTAATGGCCACCGAATTGTATGCTGCACCCTGAGCACTCTCAAGGTCCTTGGCATATTTTGCATAAATATTCTTGCACTGGTTGTCGGCTTCTTGAAAGAGTTGCTCCACTTTCTTTCCAACGGCTTCCCACTCGTCGATCATAGGTTGCAGCGGCTCCAGATATTTGCTTGCATCAACCGCTTGTTCCATAAGCGCAGCCTCGGCCTGTCCCTCTTTATAGTGGGCTGCAAGATATGCCTGCTGCTCTTCTTCCGACATCTCTGACAGTTTGTCCAACTCCTCGCGGCTCAAGCCCGTCATAAGTTCGGCCTGCTTGTAGGCTGTCTCCATCACTTGAGCGCTGTCAGCATTGGCATACGAGAATGTCATAGCCTCTATGGCAAGTGAAGCCGATTTTGTTTTGAAAGAAGTCACCGGACTAGACAGCACTTTGAATGTCTGTTCATTAAGTTCGGCTGATTTGCAATTCACCAACTGTTGAACTGTCGGAATATCGGGCAATTTTTTCATTATATCCACAATGGATTGAGGTTTGACCGGTTCTTGAGACTGAGCCTGCGATTGCGCTTGTGCAGGAGATTGTTCGGCCGGCTCGCTCGACAAACCTTTCTCAAGTTCTTTATCAATAGCGTCGGCGGCCTTGTCAGAAACCCTGTCGGTCGCTTTTTCAATCGTTTTTTCTGTTGTTTTCTGTGCGGCTTTGCTAGCAGCCTGCTTCAACATACTGCTGCCAAATTGCGCATTGGCCGAAAAAACAAACGCAGCAAAACAGATTGCGGAGAGTAATACCTTCTTCATTGTTTAGGATTTTTTTGTGATTAAACTTATTCAAAGGTATACATTTTTTAATGACTTATCGTTTTTTGAGTAACTTTTTGTTTTAGTGTGACATATTTATTTATGTGCTACCAAATTAAAACTCTTTCCAAACACTACTATAACAAAAAAGCCCGACTCATCGCCGGGCTTTTTCATATTGCAAATTATAAAGATTATTTGCTGTTGCGGATGGTTGCCTGTGCGGCTGCCAGACGCGCGATTGGAACGCGGAACGGCGAGCAACTAACGTAGTTCAAGCCAGATTTGTAGCAGAACTCAACCGATGCCGGATCACCACCTTGCTCACCGCAGATACCAACCTTCAGGTCGGCGCGGGTTGAGCGTCCGTTCTTGGTAGCCGATGAAATCAACTGACCAACACCGTCCTGGTCGATAGTCTGGAACGGATCAGCAGCCAACATCTTCTTGTCGATGTAAGCCGGAACAAAGGCGCCAATGTCGTCGCGGCTGAAGCCGAAGGTCATCTGTGTCAAGTCGTTGGTACCGAATGAGAAGAACTCGGCATATTTTGCCATACGGTCGGCCAGCAGAGCGGCACGCGGAATCTCAATCATTGTACCGAACTTGAAGCCGATTTCCTTCAAGCCAAATTTTTTGCAAACTTCGGCGTAAACCTTGTCGACAATCTTGCGGGTGTATTCCAACTCGCTCATATCGCAGGTTACAGGAACCATAATCTCGGCGTGCGGGTCTTTGCCGTCTTTGATAAGTTCGGCAGCCGACTCAAAGATTGCACGTATCTGAGTTTCAGAAATTTCGGGATAAGTAACGCCCAGACG
>JAEEPS010000005.1 GCA_016284875.1 Salinivirgaceae bacterium
TAAAGAAGTGGTTGTGAGCACAATGGGTGTTCTATACCAAGCAGGCGACAGCGATGATGACACCGCCGCCCTGCAAACCAAACTGCAACAGCAAACCTACAAAAGCGGACCGCACAAAGGCGAGAAGGTGTTCAATCCGCTTGTGGCCTTCAGCATGATGATTTTTGTGCTCATCTATATGCCGTGCATTGCAGCCATCACCGCCATCAAAAAGGAAGGCGGCCGCAAATGGGCCATCCTGACAGGCTGCTACACCACCGCGCTCGCATGGCTTGTGGCATTTGCTGTGTTCCAGATTGGAAGCATGATAATTTAGGTAGAATTCAGAATTTAGAATTTAGAATTCAGAATAAAAGAAAACGTTGATTTATTGACAATAAACGTCGGACAACAGACAACAAAAATACCTAACACCCAACACCACACATCTATGCTTCAAACCATCATAGTCTGGATTCTGATTGCGGCGGCGGTCATCTTCTTCGCCAAACGGCTTTACGACCGTATTAACGGTCGCGGAAACGACTGCAACTGCTGCGATGGAACAAACTGCAACTGCAGGTGTGGGTGTGGATGCAACTGCAAAGGCAATTGTGGCAATAGCCAATGCTGAAGATTATCTGGCGCAAAATCCAATGAATGAAAGTTCTTTTTGAACAACCCTGTTTTTCGATACTCCGCTGAAAAACAGACTCAAACATAATTCAACAACATAATTGTATTTTACAACTTCATTCACTATGTTTGTTGAACTAATAACAAAACTTAAAAAACATTATGAAACGTCTTTTTCTACTGACACTGTCGGCCGCATTTTTTGCATCATGCGGACACAACGCCAAGCAAAGCGGCAACATTGTCTCCTACCTCACCGATGACAACCTGCCACCACTGCAACAGATTGAATTTGAAAAAGTTGATTTACCCGAAGATGTAAGCATCGCTTCAGAAAATTTCGTTTATCACGATTCAATTCTGATTTCACAACAAGATACTCGTAAATTTCCTCATAATATATGGTTTACGAATCTGAACAGCGGAGAAACAATTGGCAAGTTTCTGCGCTCTGGTCGCGGTCCTGGCGAAGTTTTAAGTTGCTATCCGCGCTTGCTGCAAAACAGGCTTATTTGTTTTGACCCAGGGAAAAACCAATTGATAGTATTCGACATCGATTCAGTGGTGGCAAAAGGCGAGGCATACAAACCTAGAATAATGGTAGTCGACGCCGATGTCAATGAATTTGATATTCTGTCAGACACCTCGTTAGTATTTCAAAACTGCCATCATTTAGCAGGTTGCGGGAATCCCGCAAACGAGAATATTCCTGAATTGTTAGTGGTTGGCAAAGATGGAAAAACAGGATTCAAACTCCCAGAAGGCGCATATAGTGTGAGAAACAGCAGCCATAAAAGAGTTGTCACCAACATCAAGAAAGACAGAGTTGTTATGGTGTATGGTTACAAACCGCAATTCACTTTTCTCGACACAAAATTCGACACAATAAAAATCATTTATGGTCCCGACAAATTAGAAAAAGTCAAATATAGAATGATATCCAACAATGTGTTGCTGCCAGAAGCAGGCCAAAAACGGAGTTATACGAACTCAGTCGTCACCACCGAGAACTATCTGCTGGTCGGCGTAATGCGAGGTAAAGAGAACTCATATCCAGTTCCTTTTGAAATGGACGAAAATCAATATGTGAGCGCCCTTAACCAATATAATGCCAATCCTGAGAATCACCCCGAAATTTTCAAGTTCGACTGGGATGGGAATCTAATTGCCCGCTACAAGCAATCACCTGGAAGTTACAGAGTTTTGGCTCTTACTGGCTATTCCGAAGATAGCAACACGCTTTATGCCCTATTAGTAGAGAATGGCGAGTGGATTTTGCATAAGGCGAAATTGTAAGCAGGCTCGTCTTCTGACAATGATTGTTTTAATTTAGCGCAAAATTAAAAAAGACGGTTATGAGCATCTTTAAACATTGTGTTGTCGCGCTGGCCACATTGCTGGCCACAACAGCCTCCGCGCAGATTCAGGACCCGGTGAAATGGGACATCAGCAGCCAAAAAACCGGCGAGAACGAGTATCAAATCAACTTCAAAGCCAAGATTGACAACGGCTGGCACATCTTCGCGCAGTATCTGCCCAAAGGCAACTATTCGCTGCCGACAAGTTTCACGTTTGAGCAAATCTCTGATGCTGAACTTGTTGACACTGTGCGTGAATTGTCGAATGTTGTGGTTGAGAAAGACGAGATTGCGGGCGCAATGGTACGTTTCTTCTGCAACGAAGCCGTTTTTGCGCAGACCGTAAAAGTAACTGGCCCCGCCCCCACTGTGAGCGGCAAAATCGAGTATCAGTCTTGTTCCGACGAGATGTGCGTGATGGGCGACAAAGAGTTCAGCCTGTCGATTCTGGACGGCGGACAAAGTTCTGTTCCTGCCCCTGCCGAGCCATCAGACGGTGCAAAACTAACTGAAAGCGAGCCTGTTGTGCGCACAGCCAACTCGAACTCAATATGGAAAGTGATTCTCGAGGCCATTCTGTGGGGCTTTGCGGCGCTACTCACGCCGTGCGTCTTCCCGATGGTGCCGATGACCGTCTCGTTCTTCCTGAAAAACGAGCAGAACAAAGGCCGCTCCCGCTCGATGGCATCGGCTTTCGGGCTTGCAATTGTTGCGCTCTACACCATTCCTATCGCAATCATCATTTTAGCCACATATCTGATTGGCGGGCAATCTGTTACAGCCGACATATTCAACTGGCTTTCGACACACTGGCTGCCTAACGTGCTGTTTTTCATCATTTTTATGGTGTTTGCCGCATCGTTTCTAGGCGCATTCGAGATTGTTCTGCCCAGTTCGCTAATCAACAAGGCCGACTCAAACTCGAACCGCGGCGGACTGGTGGGCGTGCTTTTTATGGCGCTGACGCTGGTTCTGGTGTCGTTCTCGTGCACAGGCCCCATTGTGGGCACCATCCTTGTGAAATCAACCCAAGGCGACATTTGGGAACCGATAATCACAATGCTGGCCTTTTCTGCGGCTTTCGCGCTGCCATTCACGCTGCTGGCTTTTTTTCCATCGTGGCTCACAAAACTGCCAAAATCAGGCAGTTGGCTCAACACAGTGAAGGTTACTCTGGGCTTCATTGAGATTGCGCTTGGACTGAAATTCTTGAGCGTGGCCGACCAGACCTACCACTGGGGCATTCTGGACCGCGAAGTCTACCTTGCCATCTGGATTGCCGTTTTCGCTCTGTTGAGCCTATATCTGCTTGGAAAACTGCAGATTGGCGAAACAAAAAACGACCCGCCGAAAGTGTTTCGGCTGCTGCTCGGACTGCTTACATCGGCCTTCACAATCTACCTGATTCCTGGAATGTGGGGCGCCCCTTTGAAGGCCCTTTCGGGATATCTGCCGCCGCAGACCACCATCGATTTCGACCTCTCGGCACCACAAAACACTGATGACTACGATGATAATCTATGCAGCACTCCAAAATACGCCGACCTTCTGCGCCTTCCGCACGGATTGCAAGGCTATTTCGACTACGAGCAGGCACTTGAGTGCGCCCGCGAGCAAAACAAGCCGCTCTTTATCGACTTCACCGGCCACGGCTGCGTCAACTGCCGCGAGATGGAAGCCCGCGTGTGGGTCGACGCCGAAGTACTCGACCGTCTGCGCAACGACTATATTGTTGTGGCACTGTATGTTGACGACAAAACCGAGCTGCCCGAGTCGGAATGGGTGACATCTGACTACGACGGAAAAGTGAAGAAAAGCATCGGCAAGGTGAACGCTGATTTTCAGGTCAGCCGCTTTAAAATCAACGCCCAACCCTACTACTGCCTGCTCGACACCGTCGGCAACCTGCTTGCCGACCCAATGGGTTACAATCTGAATATCAGCGAGTTTGTAGAGTTTTTGGACAAAGGAATAGAAAATTTCGAGAAATCTGACAAATATTAATGCCGATTACCTTTTAACTTAATATTTTCTTATCTTTATTGCCTATTGTGACGTGGAGATGAGGAAGTTTTTATTAATTGTTGCGATATTAGTGTCGGCAATACCCGGAAGGGGTGCCTTCATCGTTAATGATGTGAACTTCAACAAGACTATCGACTTGTCAGAGAACATCTTCTACTACGAAGACCCGACAAACAGCCTCACATTTGAAACAGCCACATCTGAGAAGTTTTTCAGAAACTACATACAAGCGCCCAGCAGTGTCATATCGTTCGGCAACTCACATAGCGATTTGTGGGTGCTTTTTGAATTGCAAAACGATGGTAAAAAACAGCATAATTTCTTCCTATGCTTGCAAAACCCAATGATTGAAGAACTTGTGCTATTCAACTCGTTCGACTCATCGTACTTCAACACTGGTCTGCGCTACCCTTTCGCACAGCGCCCCGACGCATCGAAGAATTACAACTTTCTGATTAATCTGCCCGCAGGACAGAAAATCACCTACTGCATAAAATTCTCGGCACAAAAGCACAAAACCTACGTTCCGATTATCATCAAGCCCGGACGGCAGTATTTTGGCGACAGCAACACCACCCAAGCCTTAAACGGATTGGTGTATGCCGTGGCATTGCTAACCATGCTCATCTTGCTGATGCTCTACTTCTCAGAAAAAGACAGACTCTATTTGAGCGGCTTGGGGCTGATGTTCTGCATCTTCCTGCAGTTGCTCTGGTACGACCTGACTCTTTTCAAGTTTGTTGTGCCCGAATCGCCCAAAGACAATATTATGATTGGCAAGATTCTGATTCCGTCAACAATGATTGTGCTTGTCAACTACGTGCGTCGCTGCCTGCCGCCAAAACAAAAGCAATGGAAAATATCACCCACATTTGGCATGATGCTGGCCGGCATACTCTTCACTTTGAGCACCTTCCTCCAACTGGAATACAAGATTCACCATTTCTTGATATACTTGTACACATTGGCTGTGGTTGGATTCTATATCTATTGTGTCATATCACACCCGAAGAAAAAGACATTAAACTACAGAATACACGTGATAGTGGCTGGAACTGTTGTCGTATCGCTACTGTATAAGAATCTGGTTAACAGCGAATACGGGATGCTCGTCTATACCGGCGAGCACTACGTGAAAATTGCGCTTCTGATGCTATCAACACTGTCTTGTCTAGAGTTCGGCATAAAATTCATCAAATCGAGAACTGATTACTATTTGCTTAATCAAAACATGGAGAAGGGCATCAAAAAACGCACCGAACTCATTAACAAGCAGAAAGATGAACTCAACTCGCAACGCGAGGAACTTATCCAGCAAAAAAACGCCATGCAAGACCAACGCGAGGAACTTCGGGCGCAAAAAGAACTTCTCCAATTGAAAAACAACGAGTTAAGCAAAATCTCACAAATCACCAATCTGACTAACAACAAAATAGCCATATTCACACCCGACGGCCAAATCGACTGGTTCAATGCGGCTTTCGGCGCCTCCATCAACATTGACCTCCAAGACTACAAAAACGGTCCCAAACTGAATATTCTGGACATCACCTACAACAAAAACCTTAAACACGTGCTGAAAACCTGCCTGAATGAGAAAGACGTTATTTCGTACGAATCAGAACAGGAAATTGAGAACGGCGACTCGATTTGGCAGCAAACCACACTCACCCCCATTCTCGACAAAAACGATGATGTTGAACAAATTATATCGGTCGACACAAACATCACCCAATTGAAATTGTACGAGAAGAAAATCGAACAACAGAAAGCGGATGCCGAAAAACAACGCAATCTGGCGATTCTCCAAAAAGACGAACTTGAATCCAAACAAAACGAGATATTTGGCAGCATACGCTACGCCAAACGCATTCAGACTGCCATTCTGCCCAAGCCGAAACAGATTCTGCGCGACTTCAACGACAGTTTTGTGCTCTTTATGCCTAAAGATATTGTGAGCGGCGACTTCTACTGGTATCACCGCATCGACGACAAATATTTTATTGCAGCTGTCGATTGTACCGGGCATGGTGTGCCTGGCGCATTCCTCTCAATCATAGGCAATTATCTGCTGAATTCGATTATTATTCATAATGGTATCCACCACCCTGCTGAAATTCTGAAACACCTCAACAGAAAAGTAAAAATAACGCTCAAGAGCGACGAAATAAGGGAGGAAAACAACGATGGTATGGACATTGCCATTGCTGTAATCGACAAAGAAGCTCACATTCTTGAATATGCAGGAGCAATGCGCCCCATGTACCTCTACAGCGGCAACGATTTTGTTGAGCTGAAAGGTGACAAAATTCCAATAACAAGCAATGTTTCAGGAACTGCAAACAGTTCTAACTATACAAACTACGAACGAAAATTCAACTTCGGTGACCAATTCTATATTTTCTCCGACGGAATTATCGACCAGTTTGGTGGCGCTGAAGGCAAGAAATACCTCACCAAGCGATTAAGAAATTTGCTCGACTCCATTAAAGACCTACCAATGAAGGAGCAAAGAGATCTTATCAAGAAATCGCATGAGGAATGGCGCGGACAATACGACCAAGTCGATGATATTACCATGATTGGAATACGCTACAGTACTCAAGATTTGTAGTTCGACGTCATTCGCCATTAACAGTTCTGCCAACAAAAAACTCTTGTCTCTCTGCCGACTCTTTCTTGGCAGAAACAGAAATCACACAATAAGGACGGCTGCGTAAAGCAGCGACATCAACAGCGTTGTAAGCGATAGTTTTTTTAGTTCCGGGTCAAGAGTTTTCACATCGGCGGCACGAAGAACTCTAATACCATGAGCCATCAATAACACAACGGGTAAAGCCACCCATAGCAAACCTGCGATACGATGTTCAGTCAGCAAAGTGACAGCAATCAGAGCAACAGCCGAAAGGCATAACACGAAATGATAAATCTGTCCGAACCTTGTGCCCAACTTAACCACGATTGTCATTTTCCCCGTCAGTCGGTCACTTGCGGAATCTCGCAAATTATTGACATTCAGCACCCCAACGCTCATAAATCCGATGGCTGTTCCCATAAGCACAGAATTGACGGTAACTTGGTGTGTAACAATAAAAAACGAACCAACAACAGTGGCATATCCGAAGAAGATAAGCACCATCAAATCGCCAAGTCCGCGGTAACCGAAAGGATTGCGCCCCATGGTGTAGCGAATGGCGGCAATGATGGCGGCAATTCCTATGCCTACAAACACCCAAAATCCGGCACCGAACCCAAACGACACCCAAAGCATCAGAATGCCTGACGCAAAAGCAAGCGCAGCCATTGCCACAATACCACGTTTCATTGCGCTGACAGTCAAGCCTCCGCTTTGCAGTGTGCGCTGCGGCCCCACCCGATTCTCATTGTCAGTTCCATGCTGAAAATCGCCCAAATCGTTGGCAAAATTACCCAATATCTGCAAAAGCACTGTTGTGGACAATAGCAAGGCAAAAAGACTGCCGCTAAAATGATTGTCGGCGAAAGCCATTCCGCAACCAACAATTATTCCTGACACCGAAAGCGGCAAAGTGCGCAACCTCGCTGCTTCAATCCAATATTTAAGTTTCATCGCTAATTCATTTATCAAGTTACCGGCAACGTAAACCGGCAGCGCAAATTTACGGCATACACATGATTGGCAAAATCTTCTCAAGTATTTTTTCACACACACACTATTTAATAATTGGTTTTTACTACATTTACGAATTAAAAACTACAAAAAGGGGGACTTTATGAAAACAAGAAATTTGCTGAACTGTATTCTGATAGGCGCAGCCATTGTTTTTTCTAGTTGCAATAGCAGCAACACTCACAAAAAGACCATTGAGAGCGATTCTTTGGATAGCGAAAAGCCCCTGCCCAAAGGTTTGGCTGACGAAGATGTTATTTTCTACAACATCTTCACCCCTTCTGACATGTCGAACCTGATAAATGGTTACTCGTCGTTCTACAAATCGAACCTTGTCAATTCGACCAACAATGCCGACAAATACACCCACAGCACTAGCAAAGCGCTAAACATCGGTGTTTATGGCGCCGACATCAACTATTTGTGGGTATTTGAGCAGAACCAACAGGCCGCTACATACATTAAGTCCGTTCAGACGCTTGCCGAGCAACTTGGCGTTCCATCGAACTTTGTGGCCATGACAGCGGAGAAAGCCGGCTACTACTCCGCCAATATCGACTCGCTGAAATCGATTGCCCGTGTGGCTTATAAGGATATCACCAATCACCTCAACGCCTGCGGACGCGGCAATAACGCAGCGTTGGTACTACTTGGTGGCTGGATTGAAACGCTATACATCGCCATCAACATGTACAACCAACCCGACGCTAAAATGGTGAGCCGCATAGCAACACAACGATTCTCTCTCAATATCATAATCAACATTCTGCAAAACCAGCAGAACGATATCGATGTATCGAGTTATCTTGTCATGCTCCGCAAATTGCGCAAAGCATTCGATGAGTTTGTCATCCGCGTGCCCAAAGGCTGTCTGGTTATCGACACTGCCAACAAACGCATCATCATCAAAGAACATGAAAACATGAACTTCGACATTGAGCAAATCAACAATATCCGCCAGATTACCAATGATATAAGAAAAATGATGGTGAACTAATCCATCGGTTCACAAGCGAGCATTAAAAAATCCCCACAAAACCGAGTTTGCAGGGATTAGCGAAAATATACAAATAACAATCAGTGATTCGGCTGGGATTCGAACCCAGGACCCACAGCTTAGAAGGCTGTTGCTCTATCCAGCTGAGCTACCGAACCATCATTCGCTTATGCGGCCGCAAAAATAAGCCATAATCTTTCCTTTGCAAAAAATGAATGAACAATTTTCATTTCAAAATGCCATGATGCCATCATTACATCCATCCCCCAAATTATCATAAACAAAAGAGGCGAACCGAAGTTCGCCTCTTTGATATTTGAATTAATGGTTTATCAATACACCATCACGCGTTTGGCCTCACCAGTGGCCTTGTTACGCAAGATGTAGATGCCACGCTCGAACTTGGTTGACAGCATGGTGTTGTCGCCATTGCTGATTTCAACGGTTCCGCGGTAAACACCCATCACGGTGAATACGTCGAATACTCCGTCTGTGGCAGCCAATTCTTCGTCGATGCTGGTAGTCGGCTTAGTCTCCTCTTTCGGTTCCTCAACTGGCTCAGTGCTGAATATCACCTTATCAATATTGCCGTTAGAGCCTTCGATAGCAAGTTTCAACGTATGCTGTCCTGCAGGCAACTCAACCAAAGTCTCACCCTTGACAAGTTTGTAAGTATCCCAACTGTTGTTGCCAGTTTGCGGAATGTTGATTTTGCCGGTAACATCCACATCGTCAACATACAAGCGGAATGCTGCTCCGGTTGTGCCTGACGATACCATAGCGCCCCAGTAGTATTTCTGAGCATTTTCGACATTAACTGTATAAAGCAGCCATTCACCTGAATTGGTATAGCCAATTGCTTTGCCACCGTTGCCTTTGACAACATCAACACCCTCCGATGTGCGGAACGAAGCATCGCCCTGGTTATCAGAATCGTTATCATTATAAGTCTGAGCAATCCAGCCTTGACGTGCTTTATCGTACTCCTCGGTTTCAATAGTACCCGGAATTACAGCGGCAGTGCTGTTGTATGGCTGAGTAAACACTTCGTCACCCGTAGCAGGTTCGAATGTCACATAGTCGATGTTGCACGATGAGCCTTCAATTCTGAGGCACAGATTGTAGGTTCCGACAGGCATTGCTACTCTGGTACGTCCCTTGATTTCGGTGTAAGTACCCCAAGAGTTATTGCCAGTTTGCGGAACATTGATGCGATCTGTTAAATCGGTGTCACCCATATAGATACGGAAGGCCGAACCAGATGTTCCTGAAGCAACTCTTGCGGTGAATATCATATACTGCTCTTTCTCAACTTTAACTGTGTATTGCAGCCATTCGCCAGAATACGTCCAGCCGACAACCCAACCGTCGCCATCATTTTTGTCAATATCAACGTCAGATGTTCGGTACTCGTTACTGCCGCTGTTGCCTTCGTCGCTGTCGCTGTAAGCAATGGTGTTTTCTCCCTCATCAAAGTCCTCGGCCTCAAGTTTGCCGGGGAGTGCAATCGGTGTGTTCTTGAACGGTTTTGCCGGTTCGCAAGCCTTGATAGTGCAACTTCGCTCAAAGATTGTGCTGCTCACACTGCTGAGAGCCTGCATTTTAAATGTGTAACTACCAACTTCTATCGGACTCCAATTAAGTTCAATAGCAGTAGTGTCGTATTTTGCAAACAGAACCGTATCACCATTAAATCCTTGATAAAGACGTATTTCTGCAATTGTGTCGTTGGCACTCGATGCCTTACCTTTAATAATGGTTGTGTCACCCAAAAGCATTATGTTCGACTGCGGGGTGAGGAAGGCATAGTCACTTGCCACATTGATAAGCGGGCTTTTTGCGTTGATAGCGGCATCAGTCTGCAAATACTCTCGCAGCCATTTCAGCGCAGGACGCTCCACTCCGTTCTTAATCAAGCCCGATGCGCCCTTTACATCGCCATCATCAACCCAAGTTGAGCCGAAGATATATCCCCAAAGAGTAACACCTGCCACATAGTCGGCCTCCCACATAATCGGGAACTGCTCCTGATAGCGTTTCAATTGAATGTCATCATCGGCTTTGTTGATGTCGTATTCTGAAATGAAAATTGGCAACTGCACTCCATCGTGCACTTTTTCAAGTGCTTCCTTAAAATCTGCACCCGACATATCGTTCAAATCGTGCGATTGGCAGCCGGCAGCATCAATCGGACCTCCGGCGGCTTTGATACTATTTATGACCTTGATATATTCATCAGTATCCCATTGGAATGTGTTGTAATCGTTGTAGATAAGCACAGCTTTCGGCCAACGCTCGCGAGCCATTACGAAAGCTTTAGCAAGCCAATCGTAACCGGTTTTTCCCGGACCGCCAAGAGCCTGAACGATTTGGGTCATTTGGTACGGCGAATGGTAATTGCCTTGTCCATTATTTCCTTTGACAGCCTCGTTTGCCACATCAATATATTCCAAATCGGGAAATTCCTTGGCCACCGCATCAAACCAACGGGTTATGGCCTTCAGTGTCTCATCGGCATTTAACTGCTGCAAATAACTAGGAATCTGTGCTCCCCAAAGCAATGCATGGAACTTGAATTTAAAACCATGTTCCTTGCAATATTCGTACTCACGCCTGGCTGTACTGAAGTCAAACACTCCTTGTTGGCGTTCAATCGACTCCCATTTGGTCTCGTTCTCCGGGGTGAGCTGGTCCCAATACTTAGGGAAATCATCACGAATCTGCCCCATTGTGGTGATGTTGCCCAAAAACTTGTTCGGGTTGTAGTTCATCTGCGCCTGGCTGGTCATTGCTCCGGCCATTAGCAGCAACATCAGTGTGCTTTTAATCCTCATAATTGTTATTACTTTTTGTGTATTAAAGATGTTTTATTAATAAATGTCAAATAAACAATTATTCTTCAGGCAAAGAAAAGAAACATCTACATGAATAACCAAAAGAAAAGCGAAAAATCGACCTTTATGGTGAATTTTTCGCCTATCAGATAAATTAACCGCAAGTACGACGGTCGATTTCCTAAAAACGATCAGGTTTAATCTGTCTGCAACTCCGATTTTGCATTATCAACCTTCTCCACAAAAGGCAAGAACGAAAGGAATGCAAACAACGGGAAACTGAAATGGCTGCTTCCGCTGAACATACAGAAAAACATACAACACAAGTACATGATGAAGAATATGCCCAACTGCTTACGTTTCTTCCAATATAGCCACAGACTCATAATCAAGAAGATGATATAAACTACACCGCCAATAATTCCCGAATAAAGGAACGACGAAATAATGGGATTATGCGGAAAATCGTGGCGGTCAGGATTGCCATAGAATTTCTCACCATACCATTTCAAATACTTAAATCCCTGACCGAAAATCTTCTGTTTAGTATCATAGCGTGTCTGCCAAAGTTCAAGAGCATAGCGCCAGCGGTCGGTACGGGTGTGGGTTAGATAGTTTATTGTATCCTGAGAAAAATAGTTGTGAATAACACTATCAGGCAACTGGTCAACATAATAAGGCACCCCGAGATTGTCATCGCATGTTAAACGGATGTCTTTAACATCAATAATCGTATTGGGTAATTGTGCATTTAAAAAACAGGTTGGATTCAACTGATCTTTTTCAAAAACATGGCGCACTACACAATTGTTCCAAACACTATCTGATGGAGTTATCTCCTTTTTCAGATCCTCAATATACCCTGAACTTTCTTTTACCCACAATCCAACTCTAAATGGTATACCCTCTCCCTGAATAATTCTATACTTAAAAGAATAAGTGTAATCCACTCCAGACTTATAAAAAATCGGACGTCCTGAATATATTAACGACCACCACCGATCGCTATGTATTTTTTCGATTCGTATATATGGCTCGGCCTCATCATTATGCCACGAAACATTTATTGGTTCTCGACGATCTGTCCTCCAACATTTCATTCCTGCCAGTAAATCCCCATTATAAAAAAGATTATTACTATCAATACGATCCTTTTTATAATATTTTCTTTGCTGTCGTATATCATATTCCTCAAAAGATATACTATTATCAAAAATAGAAGATATCTTATAATACCTTTTCTTGCTATTAATCGACATATCGGGCGTGTAAATTCTTGTGGAAAAAACGACCGCCACAAATACTATCATGATAAATGTAAGCATCAACGACATATTTAATACCCTTCCCCACTTATATTCTGTACGCTTTATATTTACAATTATCCCTAATGACGTAACAATCAATACGCACAATAAATACGCACGCCGAGACATTGCTGCTGCGATGTTTATAAACGATAATATATTAGCAACAAGAAAATGAAGGATACTAAACGGTTTATTAAATAATAACCATGTAGAAATAATTATTGAAAAAATAAAAAAAAGCGAATAGAAGTTACAATCGTTCACCAATGTGAAACCCTCACCCTCAAAAAGTTTATCACTCAACGGAATGTGCACGCCTAACATCGTCAACCCGAACCTAACTACAGCTATAACTCCAGCCAACATCGTAAGCAGAAGAATCCATTTCAGCAACGATTCCGTTTTGTCACCCTCATAATATAAATCTGCAAACGCCACGAAATACAATATCAGCAGCAGATTAACAGTTTCTTTCACCACATTGCTCAATGGCGAGAAATGAGCAAAAAAAGAAGCAATGATCAACAACGGCAGCAATAATTTTCTCCATTTAGACTTTTCAAAGCCATTTTTGAACAACCAATATGCAGAATAAACAACGCAAGGCACAATCAGCAAGAAGAACAAATACTTATAGCCGATGAACACTGTACGACAAAAAAATAATGCCAAACATAAAGGCATTATTTTTTCGAATGCACGCTCACATTCTATGTAATTCAATTTTAGCATTTAATAAGTCCTTACTCTCGGATAGTAGGCATTCTCAATATGCTCAACTTCCATAACTACCCCGTTTTTATGAAGCACGGATATTACATCAAGCCGAGCCTCCTCTGTTCTGCGGAACCGACGCATATATCCACTGGCAACACTAACAATGAATTTCTGCTTTTGATAGTTTACAGCCTCTTGAGGCGACACGAGATAGTTGACCGCACGAGTTTTCACCTCAACAAACGCAACAACATCACCTTTTAGCGCGATAATATCCACTTCAAGATGGCCAATACGATAGTTGCGTTCTAAGATTTTGTAACCTTTCTGAATTAAAAGATTCGCTGCAGCGTCTTCACCGAGTTTGCCTATTTCTTGGTTGGTCAATTGTGTCATCTACATCTACAACTTTATGCTGTACTCTTTTAAAGCATCTTTCAAAACGACAAAGAAATCCTCAATATCTTTAACGTCAATGGTACCTAACGCACAAAGGCGGAAGGTGTTTGTGGTTGAAATCTTACCGGGATAAATTGTAAATCCGCGTTGGTAGCAATAATCATGTACTTTCTCAAAACTCCAATTAGGATCATCGGGATATTTTACTGACACAACAAGTCCGGACTCTATTTTTGGATCAATAACAGTTTTGAATCCCAACTCGGTAACCCCCTCGCGGATTGCTTCATAAACCCTGCGATGACGAGCGAATTTAGCCTCCTCCCCAACCTCAAAATACTCTTTCAATGCCTGAATAGTTGCATAAATAGTCTGTACAGGAGGTGTGAAGTGCATCTCTCCGGTTTTCTCAAAGTATTCATATTGCAAATACAAATTGCAATAATATGAACGTGTGGGATAATTTTTTGACGCCTTGATAATGTCAGTTTTCCCAATGATAAAAGAAAGCCCTGACATCGCCATCAACCCTTTTTGAGCTGATGCCATACAAAAATCGACATTGTCTTTTACGACATCAAGCGGAATCATTCCTAATGATGACGTTGTATCGCTGACAAAAATAGCCCCGTATTGGTGAGCCAAAGCGCCTATTTCACGAATAGGATTTAACACTCCCGTTCCCGTTTCGTGATGACAACAATAAACAACCGCCACATCAGGATTGTCTTTCAATGTTTGTTCAACAACCGTAAGATCCGGTTGCTCAAAAACACTACTCTTTAAATCGATATGGGGAATATGGTACATTTGACATACCTCGACAGCACGGGTATTATAAGCGCCATTATTAACCACTAATACTTTTTTGCCCTCAGGGACAAGTGAATTAATACAAATATCAATGTTAATCGTACCCGACCCGCAGAAAAGCACTGAAGTGTATTCATTTTCAGGTGCATGAACCACCTTCTGCAAATCAGATCGGAGTCCCTTCATCAACCCCGCAAATTCTTGCTCTCTCGGACAAATATCGGGAACAACCTGGGCTAATTTAACCGTGTCAGTAGTCGTTGCCGGTCCGGGATTTAATAATACATTTCTTTTAATACTCATCATAACTAAATAAACTTTAAAATGTGTTTTTCTGCATATTCCAAATCGTCCGTGTCATCAATTTCATACCATTTAAGACCGTCAATCTTTAGAACATAAACTTTCATAATGTTTTGTGACATAGAGAGCAATTCGTATTCATACCCCATTTTGGGTTGGTTTTCTACTTTATGAGAATAATCTTCAACCATAGTTCGGTAGAATTTATTGGATAACTTATGAATACCAACCAACTCTCCTTTTGCATCCAACTCAGTTTCAACTGTAGAGCAACGAGTTAGCCTATTGTCCGGACCATATTCAACATAATATTGATCCTGAAACTTGGTGACGGGTGTAATCAACATCACATCAGGCTCTGAACAATTTTGCAACTCTGTTATCGCTTTTTTCTCAAAGACGAGATCTGACTCCAAAAGCAAAAAATCATTGTCACCAATTACCTCCCGACAATTGTAAAGAGTATACATGCTATTTGTCTCTGAATAACGCGGACTGAAAACGCATTCTATTTGTGGATACTGAGTTTTCAATGCTTCGTATTTTTCCTTGCGATAGCCTGTACCCATTATGATACGATTTATTCCACAACTAATCAATGTGTTAACACTACGTTCTATCATTGAAATTCCGCCACACTCAATAAATCCCTTGGGTATTTGCTCGGTATATTTTCCAAAACGAGTACCCATTCCCGCTGCCATTATTACTGCTGTAGTTACCATGATGTTATTTCTTCAAAAATCCCATTAATGCGTTTTTGTTTTCCTTCGGTGTTGTTGTCGGACGTCCCAAATCCTTACGGTTGCCCTTCTTTACTTTGACTTCAACCAAAACCGGGCCGTCTTGAACTGCAAGGTTAGAAAGTTGATTCTCTAATTCCTCCTTATTGTCAACACTTATTGTTGATTTATAGCCAACCGCCTTTGCTATTGCAGGCAAATTGATTTTTAAACCGACTGTCGGTTGACCGCCAACACTGTCGTGTGCACCATTATTGAAAACTACATGAACGAAGTTTTTAGGTTTCTTATCAGCCACAATAGCCATGCTGCCCATGTGCATAATAGTCGCTCCGTCACCATCGAAACACCAAACGCGCCGCTCTGGTTGAGCCAAAGCTATGCCAAGAGCAATTTGAGAAGCATGTCCCATACTGCCAACTGTAAGGAAATCTCGTTCATGTCCTTGGCCTTTTGATTCGCGATACTCAAATAGTTCGCGACTTATCATGCCTGTTGTGCTTACAATGCAATCTCTTTCACCAAGAACAGCGGCAACCGTCTGAATGGCCTCTTCACGACTCATGGTATAACCATTCTGTTCATTGGCTTGCAGTTTATAATCCTCAAATGTATCTTTCTCTATCACCAAAGCATACACCTCATTCCGGTTTAGCGCATCAATTGCTTCAACAATCTGCTTTTGCGCTTTATCTTCCTCTTTGCTCAACACATCATAATTGATCCCCATTGTATTAAGCAACCCTGTAGTCACCTTGCCTTGCTTAATATGCTGAGGCTCGTCATGCACTCCGGGCCTGCCTCGCCAACCGATAAGCAATAGAACTGGTATGTTATACACTTCCGGATCGGTAAGAGATGCAATAGGATTAATAATATTACCCTCGCCACTATTCTGCATATAAACACAAGCAGGATGACCTGTCGCCAGATAATGACCTGAAGCCAAACCTATTGCAGCACCCTCATTGGCAGCAATAATATTGTGCTGTGCATCCAAATGGTCGGTGATGTAAGCACAAATGTTTTTCAACAATGAATCGGGAACTCCCGCAAAGCAGTCAATATTGTTGGAAATCAATAAGTCGATAAAAAATGATGGTTTTATCATCTGAATATTATTTTGTTCCAGGTATAAGTTCTAATATTTCTTTGATAGGCATGCACATGTCGTTGACTTCTAACGAACGCTCGGCCTGTAAGATTGTTTCTGCGCATTTTTTCATAGCAGGATAAGAGGCTCGGAGCATATGATTAGCATAAATAATAATATTTGCTCCCCATTCACCTAATTCTTTTTCGGTAAATTGGTTGTATGTAGTAGGAACAAGCACTATTGGGATGTTCTTATAAACCTCGCGGAATTTTGCGCAGAACTCTTTGATATCCATTCCACTTTTATCCTTAGAATGAATCATAACGCCATCTGCGCCTGCCTTAACTGCCGCAAATGCCTTGGTAATTGCCTCATCAACGCTATATCCCGCAATAATTTCTTCAATGCGGGCAATTATCATAAAGTCTTTTGTAACCTGAGCACGTTTTCCTGCACTGATTTTTTCACAAAACTCTTCTTCGGTAGCCAAAACTTGTTTCGCCTCAGTTCCAAACAATGAGTTTTTCTTCAATCCTTTTTTATCTTCTATGATTACAGCACTTACACCATTGCGTTCCAAAGTTCTGACCGTGAATACAAAATGTTCAGGAATATCGCCCGTATCACCATCATAAATAATTGGTTTAGTGGTACATTCAAGAATATCGGTAAGCGATTGCATACGAGTTGTTAAATCTACGGCCTCAATATCAGGTTTACCTTTCGAAGTTGAGTCGGTCAATGAAGATGACCACATACCGTCAAATTGATGTACTCCATCTTCTTTAATAACCTCTGCGTGTTCTGCAATAAGTCCAGAAAGTCCAGAATGAGCTTCAAGGATTCTAACAATGGATTTTGCTGCAAGAAGACGACGCAAGGCGGCTCGGCGAATATCAGGTGTTGTACCTATACTTTTGGCATTTTCGGCCAATGCAGTCGAATTAATACCTTGTGTATAAGGTATTTCAATAATTTGTCCACCCCACTCTTTCATCACCGTGAAGCATTCTTCGCGGATAGCGGAAAGATAATTAGATTTCCAATCATCACCATGAATCATAAAGTCGGGTTTATACTTTTTAAGGTTTTCTACATAACTCCATTCTTCTTGCGGAACAACCCTAGAAACACCTTTTATGTTTTCTACAACTTGTTTACGCTGTTCGTAAGTAAGATACGGCAAACGTTTATGAGTGACAATTGCGCCGTCTGTAAGAAGCCCAATAGTTAAATCGCCGTACTTTGCGCCTTCATTGATAATGTTGATAATACCGGGATGAATAATATCACCGGTTATTCCAAGATAAACTGTTTGAGACATATATATTATTTTTGAAAGATGTCACTAATCACTTTGCCACGCCAATATGGATATGGTTTCAAACCTAAAATATAAGCGACTGTTGGAGCAATATCATATTGTACCACAGGTTCTTGTATGGCATAACCATTCTTTATTCCCTTTCCACAAATAATTAAAGGACTTTCCATGTCTAAAAGATTTATCGAGCCGTGACTATTGTTATGCCCTCCATGGTCAGACACTATAATTATGACTGTATCGTCCAAAATGCCCACATTTTTAAGCGATTGCACAATCATGCCTATACAATGATCCACTCTTGCTAAATATGAATAATACTCTTCGGAATACCAACCATTAGTATGTCCCATATGGTCAATCCCATCAATTTGACAAAAGAAAAAAAAAGGTTTTTTTTGATGCAAATACTTACAAATAATATCGACATTACTTTCAATGCTGTCAATCTCGGAATTAAGTTGTTTCACAAAACTTATGGTTAATGTATCAACCAAATATTTTATTCCAGGCCATTCAAACATGCAACCTGTTTCTTCTAATGGTATTTGATCACGACATAAAGAAAAAATAGTAGGAAAAATCCCATTATTATTTATTTCCACAGAAGGAACGTCAGGAGTTTTACTCCCCCATTCAGTATATCCATGCATTTCTGGAGGCACCCCCATCATTGTAGATGCCCAATTGATAGCACTCGAAGAAGGTATAACGCTACGTTTATTAAATGTACTAGCGCCATGTATAGTTAGATAATTGATGTTGTGATAGTTTCGAATATAACCATAATCGTCGAAATTGAACCCATCTAAGCCGATTAAGATGACATGGCTAGCAATACGTGGTAAAACTTTGGTATTGCAAACATAGTTTGATGGCTTAGCACACCCCAAAAGGAAAAGAAGAATAATATATAAAATACCACAAAAACGAATTTTCATAAATTTGGGTATAGATAAAAACTTTGTTATAATAGTTAATGATTTATACTCGTGTTACATATACGTTGCTACTTGGCAAACAAATACCAATCATGACCGATTTCCCATTAAACAAACTATCGTTAAAAATGTATTATAACACAAATACAAATGCAAGGATAATCTTTTTGAACATTATGCATTTTTAAATATAATCATGCTTCCACACATCATTGGATGAAATATTATTCTCATAAATATCACGAATTACAGATTTTACACGTTCACAAGAACGTCCATCATGGTGCGTATTCACAATATTATGAATTATATTTCGTGTTTCCTTATAATTATCATTACCGCTTATACAATCGATTAAAGCATTCATCAATTCTTTAAAATTATAAGAGATATATCCTCCACAAACAGATTCTATTGGATTGTAAGAAAAACCTCTTTGAACCTTATAATTGTAGAAATCATAAAAATAGAAGATAATGGGTTTGTCTCGGTGTAGAAAATCGAAAACTGTTGAGGTGTAGTCTGTTATCAACAAATCAGTCACTGCCAAAACATCATACAAACTGATATTCAATTCTTTATTAAGATAATTATAGTTGATAATTCGTTTTGAGTCATTGTCTCTGATTATAGTTTTTTCCTGCCATGGATGTAATTTATAAACAATTAGAGAATTTGATTCTTGCAAAATAGAGGTTAAATAATTGTATTCTTCTGTTGATATACTACCAAATATAGTTTTATCTTTTCTAAGACTTTTATCACCGATTTCGAGGTCTAATCGTTCGTAATCTCTGAATGTGGGTGTATAACAGATAATTCTTGGGCTATCCAAACCTGTTATTTTATTAATTTGTTCTTTGATACTACTATTATCTTTATAAAAAATATCATTTCGAGGGAAACCTGATATACCAAACTTAGAATAATTCAAAAGCAAGTCAATTGAAGTAATCCGTGCGCAAATACTTGATGTTGCCATATGAAAATCAAATGATTCTTCCGTCATTTTGTTTAACCTTCTGTAATCACGTTTAGAAATCATATTAACGGAAATGAAATCATCCTTGAATGGATTATAATAGCCTAAACAAATAACTTTTTGTTTATTTGTCTTAAACGTAAAATTAAAATGCACATGTGCAGTGACACATAAAAATGTATGCATAAATGCCCTAATAACATCAAGCCTATTGTTTGCATTAACAAAACTAATTTTAACATTGGGGGCTAACTTTGAAACATAGTCTTTGTATTGCGATAGTTTTGATTCATTGTAATATGCAATAATAATTTTAAAGTCAGAGAAATCTTTATCGCGAATTATACTGTTAAATAAACACAACACATTGTCAGATTTATAATTTATGATATCATAATCATCTGTCTTACAGTTATTATGTGGTATCATTAAAATACACTTTCTCTCTTTTTTGTAAAAATGATTAACTATTTTCAATAAACCAAAAACAATATTTCTAATTCTTACATTCATACCTATTTTTTATAATAGCACTTACATCCGTTAACACAGGCTTAAAACACACTTTTGAAATAATGGAATATATAATACCACCAAACAACACGCCTACGATCAATTTATAAATAAGAGCAGGAATGAAAAATATCAGATAATTCACTATAATAGCCATTATTGCAGAAGCCAATACATATGGTATTATATCTTTGAGTTGTTGCCATACAGACAATCCAATTAACCTATTAGTATAATGTGCATTAATAAAAATAGCAGTGACAGAATAAAAAACACGTCCAATACACATCCATATAAGTCCAAAGGGTAACGTACAAAATAGTATTATTATTGCATAAGTTTTTTTTATGATTTCTAATTTTAAAGCAAGATCTGAACGTCCTTTAACATACAATAAATTGAGATTTATCGCGCTAATATGGTCAAACATCCAATCTAAACAAAGAATTTGGAGTAATACAATTACACCAGACCATTTTTCAGTTAAAAAAAACAAAATAAAAGGTTGAGAGATGGATATTAATCCAAACATCAATGGAAATATTAAAAATGAAGAATACTGAATTGTCTTACGGTAAATGGTTTTTAATTGTTCATTATCATCCTGTATTTTGCTAAAAACAGGAAACATAACCCGCGATATTATATTACCAATATTATATGATGGGAATAATGCAAACTGCTCAGCTCTCGAATACAACCCAAGTTCTTCTGAAGAATATTTTTTCCCAATAACTATAGAATATAAGTTTCGATAAGCAGTATTAATCAAACTTGAGACTAATAGTTTTGAACCAAAAGAAAACAATTCATTGAAAGACCTTTTGCTAAAGGTAAAAACAGGTCTCCATCTAACAATCAATGAATAAAACACTAATATAAAGAAACTATTTGACAATTGTTGCCATACTAATGCCCACACTCCAAAGCCTTGATAAGCTAAAATAATACCTAATACTCCCGACAATAGCGAGCTCGTAAATGACACGAACGCTTGAGATCTAAAATCAACATTTTTAACTAATTGCGTGCGCTGTACTATAGATAAAGAGTTAATTATTAACACAATAGCCAAAACCTTCAACACCAAGTCCAACTGTGCGATTTTGTAAAAATTGGCGATTAGTGGTGCCAATAGAAATAACAACCCATAAGCCAAAACTGCTATGAGAATATTAAAAAAGAATACTGTCGAGAAGTCTTCTTCTGTGCAGTTTTTTTTCTGAATCAAAGCATTGGCGAATCCCCCATCAATTAAAATTTGTGATATTTGAATAAATATGGCTAACATGGCTATAATGCCATATTCTGCAGGTGCTAAAAGACGAGCCAATACAAGTTGAATAATAAAGGTTATTCCTTGAACGGAAAACCTTTCAATGGCACTCCAAACAAGCCCTTTTGTTGTTATTGTCTTTAACGTTGCCTGTTTTTTATTCATAGTCTAATGTTGCCAGAAAAACGTGAACGCTGATTTATTTACTTCTCCCATTGATATTATATTTATGAAAAGTGCCATGTGTATCAATACAAAAATAACTCCCACTATTTTATCTTCCAGGCTATTCGATTTAAAACAATAATACATGAAATAAGCAAATACCAACAATTTGAAGTATGTAAAATACAATAATGGTCTGTTTAAAACAAATGAATGCTGCACTAATAGGCCTATAAGAAAAGAACAAAACCATAATATGTATGCATACTTGAATAATAAATCTTCCTTATAATACTTATAAAGTTTAGGACTATAATAAATAATAACAGAACCGATGAATAAAATTATATATTGCCCCAATCCGGAATTCCTGCCAAATTTTTCTCCTTGATGTAAAATCAATTCCAATCTACTTGTTACTGCATAATTATACCCTTTCTGATAATTAAATAATTCTATCGCTTTTGAAAAAATACTAGTAATAATCTTAAAAGTTGACTCTTCATATATCATCAGTACTCCCATTAATAATAATAGGGAAAACTGTATTTGTCTATTTAGATTTTTTCCTCGAATAAAATTCAGAAATGGATATATAGCAATTAGCACTATAGCTGTTTTATGAAATAAAGTTGCCAACAAAATAAGACACAAATACTTCAAAAAACATCGTTCAATAATATACTTGATAGCATAAAAAAAAATGGCTGCCGCCACCATAAATCTTATCGTATTCATCATTGGTAAAAAGATATTTCCAATGATTATAAATAAAGCAATATATGGGAACAAGTATCTTTTATTTTTTATTGTATAATATATGAAAAATATTTGAATGAATGCCCATAGAGAGAAATAAATCCAATAAGGAACACCCATGTATGACAATAAATTAGTTATCCATCTCCAAAACCATTCATTTTTTTTATCAAAACCATGTTCATACCATTCTAAATATTGAAGATAATCTACCCCAACATCATAACGGCAACCAAACACAATGGTAAACAATAAAATCGGCAGCCATATTTCAAGGTGGGCAAAACTTAAAGTTCTCCTTTGGTCTAGAACTGCAAACCTTCGCTCAAATGCCAATTGTCTACGACTTGCAAACACACCACACACTACCATTAAAATGGTCAAAAAACCATATACCAATGCGGATTCTATCATTTGGCAGAAAACTTAATGCCTCGGCATTTATGATACAAAGCAGGATTTGTACACAAAAGAAAATAAACAATTTTGAACCGAGCATTCAGCCTCAAGGCTAATAATACTCGCAACATATTTTTTCGAAACAATATAATGTTACGATTAAAAATTCTTTCAAATGAATTCTTATCCATTATCTGTGAATGTAACATTTGAATTGTTGCTTTAGCAATAATAACTGCCTTTAACGCTTTATGACTTGGATATTTGCTCTCGACAAATTGTACAAATTCATCGCATATCTCAAATATGTGAAAATGTTTTTCAGATAAATGACTGTTAAGAATACTGCCAGACCTTTGAACATAGCAATAATTCTGATTAAAATCGCCTATTGCAACCTTATTACTCTTCTCAAGAATCTTGTACATACAAGCCATATCTTCATAATATCCATCAGGAAACGGTATTTGTAACAATATGTCCCTGGAATATAACTTGTTATATGCATTCCACCCCACATGTGTCCCATTTTCATATATCTCAAAAATAGCATCTTGGCCAGAAATACTGAAGTCATTAAATGACAACTTCCTTCCTAAGGTTTTTCCGGATTCATCAACACGAATAACCCAAGCCATTGCCAAATCCGCATCGTGTTTTTCTTTCAACAGCCAAAGGTCTTTTATATAATCCGGCAACACATAATCATCAGAATCAACATACACAATCCAATTTCCTGCAGCCTGCCTAGTTCCATAGTTTCTTGCGTCAGAAAGACCTCCATTTGTTTTATGGAAGGAACGGATATTTTTATATATGTTTGCATACCCATCACATATCATTGGACAAGAATCTGGTGAGCCATCATCAACCAATAATATCTCAATATTAGGATAAGTCTGCGCTATTAGGCTATCGACACATTTACGCAAGTACTTTTCCACCTTATATACTGGAACAATTATACTAATAAGTGGGAATTCGGTCATCAATCTTTTATTTTTCTAACAGGCACGCCTGCATACACACCACTTTCATCTATATCCTTAATAACTAAACTATGAGCGCCAATAACCACGTTATTAGTGACACTGACACCACCAATTATTGAACTATTGGCACATAACCGTACATTATCACCTACAATAGGATGCGACGAGCCTGTTTTGGAATTAACTTTTTCCATACCAGAACCAACTGTACATCCTTGATAAATCATAAAGTTTTCACCAATTGAACATGTCCCTATAACTATTCCTACAGGATGGCATATATGGAATCCCTTGCCAACAACGGCATTAGGGAATATTACACAACCATATTTTTTTATAATCCGCAAGTACAATAACTTTGCTCTAAATCTGCCAATTACCCCTAATTGATACAAATACCACATTTTCCTTGCCATGAAAATGCAATTAGTATTTGGCTGAAAATGCTTTGTTCGTATTCTATCAATAAGTGTAGGCTTACCCCCCTTCACTCTAAAATAGTAATATAACTCGTATTTAAGTATTTCTTTATATTCTTGTTTTGTCATTTTCTACGTCAGGCATCCTTTTCCAACTTATTAACATCTCACACACTTTAGTGTTTTTTCTTTAAAGTCAAAAACAATCTTAAATCAAAAACTTTTCAGTTTTCTTTTGTAATCTTAAAATCTTGGAGATTTGTTTTTCATTTTTATAATAAGCCTTCAATATCATGATTCATTTTTACCGTTTTTGTCTGACAATTATGTGTCATATCAGAATTAATTCATTCATATAATATCTCTCCACAACCCCAACAATCGCTTCCGATACCTCATTTCCAATATACGAGCAATTCCGTCCTCCATCAATCGCTTTTAGAAACGAAACTATCATATACCTTATTCCTTCGCCGTCCAACTGGTAGAAGTATCGTTTATTGTCTGCCGGATTTTCGAAGCGAACTTCGAAATAATCAGTCTTCCACCACGGTGCGGGAACATAGACGTAACCTTTTGTGCCAGAAATGATTAATTCACCTTCCGATTTCACTCCCTTCCCTACCATCAACGATGCTACCGCGTTGGGGTATACAAACGAGACTTTTGTAAATGTGTCGAAGTTTTCAGAAATAATATGCGAGATTATCTGCATATCGCTGTATTTGGAACCAAGCAACTGGAAAACTGGCAACATTGCAACCGGCCCCCACGCACAGATGCTATTCCAAGTGTTTGACAAATTCTTGTCCTTCTTGCTTTCCAAATCCGATAGACTTGTGCAAATTGAATCCACAGATTTTACTTCGCCGATTACACCGCTTTTTACCAACAAATGCATACGGTTGTAAGCAGTGGAATACGCCGTTTTTATCGCATCCATCAAAATACAACCATTGTCTTTCGCCAACTGTTTAAGTTCTTCATACTGATTGACATTCAAGGCAATAGGCGATTCGCACAAAATATGCTTTTTGCGTTGCAACGCCAATTTTATCTGCTCGTAATGTTTGGAAGGATGTGACACCACATAAAGAGCGTCTGATTCTTCTATCAGTTTTGAAATATCGGAAGTTTTGATTGGTAGTCCCTGCAATTCGTCAGAGAATTGGGACGAATCCAAAGAACAATAACCGACGATTTTTACGCCATTTACAAAATGAGATTCTGCCGCAAACTTGTTCAATACAGTTGATTCGCCGACAAGACCGATACGGATTTCGCGTTTTTCGCTGCGCAAATCGGTACTTGAAACGCCCTGCGTCCTGTCCAAATACACGACCTTGCAAAACTCGTTCAGATAGTCGAAATGTCCCTTCCAATCAGAGCCGACAGTAAAAATATCAACGCCGTAACGTTTGATGTCGTCGATCTTCTGACCTTCGTATTCCTCTACGATAATCTCATCCGCCAAACCTGTGTTTTTTACGGCTTCAATCCTCTCCATAAGCGACTGTTGGACGTTGATTTTGCCGCGAGCCATATCGAATCCGTCGGCAGTGATGCCAACAATCAGATAGTCGCCCAACGCCTTTGCCCGCTCCAAAAGCCGGATATGACCGTAGTGCAAAAGGTCGTATGTACCGTATGTGATGACTTTTGTCATTTATCCAATTCAAACAATGCGTTGCAGAATTGTTGCATATACTGCTTTTCGCCAATTGAAACCCTAAGACACGTGCCGAAATTGCCGACATTGGGATAAGATTTTATCAGAATCTTTTTCTCGGACTTCATCCTTTCAACGATTTTTTGTGCGTCGGTTTTCGTCTTTATGAAGATGAAGTTGCCCGCCTCGCCCTTATGCTCATAGCCGTTGGCATCAAGGGTGTCTGTCAGATATTTACGTCCTTCATTGAAATTGTCAATGAGTGATTTCAAAACATCAGGGTTTTCGATTATCGCCTCGGCAAATTTCATTGCAAAAGCGTTGGTATTGTGAGGTGTACAGAACTTCTGCACCATTTTTATTCCTTCGGGCCAACCGGCAACATATCCGAGTCTGCAACCTGCCATCGAAAACAGTTTTGAAAAAGTCCTCGTTACAAAAATATGTTCTTCGTTGAGGGCGTATTCTATGAATGTTTTAGGATAGAAATAATGGTAGGCTTCGTCAATTAGAATTGTTATCTGTTTCTGTTTGGCTACCGTCAGCAATGCCTTGAATTCTTCATCAGAATAGACATTGCCCATCGGGTTGTTCGGATTGAGAAGAATCAACAACTGAGTGTCGTCTGTCAGTTCCTTGACTATGTTGTCAATGCTCATCGTCAGGTCATCGTTGTATGGTACTTTGACGAAGTTTCTGCCATACATTTCGCTGTAAACCTGAAACATAAAATATGACGGCACTACACCAACAATTCTTCCGTTTTCTGACGTGAAGGCTTGAATCACATATCTTATGCCTTCAGCCGAGCCGTTCACAAGGCACAAATGTGAAATATCGGTTTTCAAGAACTTTGCAAGTACTTCTGTAAAGTGCAATGTTTCAGGATATTGCGCCACAAATTGTGGTGTGATGTCTTTGAGGACATTGTTGATGAAGTCCTGGGGCAATCCACCAGGATTCTCGTTCAAATCAAGACGGAGAAAATCCTTTCTTTCGTTTTGGTCGAAAATCCTGTAAAGATTTTCAATACGAGGGTTTAGATAATACATAATTATTTATTCTTGAACTTTTTCTTAAAATTCCACCACCAAACTTTTTGACGGTTGGTGCCGAAAACATATTTTGATATCAATAGTTTTAAACTCGGACGTTTTGCCCATTTTTTGCACAACGAATCGTAATCCATTGTTTTTAAATCTTGCATAAAGTCCTCTCGCTTAGGATTTTCGGCAATTGATTTGCGCATAGGCCCTTGATATTTCAACGCCTGCGAAAAATCAAGTTCTCGTCCAATGAAGTTTTCCTTCAAAATAGTTTCCGCTATCTTTTTTCCTTTGTCGGTATTTGTAACTATTAATGACGCTCCTCTGTCGCCGTTGTACAAATCGGGACAATAAATGTGTACGCCCCACAAATCGCCAAGAGAAATATCAGCCACACGGTTGGACGTTGTGTACAAGCATTTGTAGCACGACGGACGGCTCATAAGATGGTTAAGCCAAATTGACCAAAAAGGATTGAACCATCGGTCGCACTTGATAGTCCCACTTGCGGGATTATGAAGTGATGAATATGAAATATTCATCACTTGATAATCCCACTTATTACTATCTTTATATCTGTAATCCAATGAGTTAATTCTGCCGTTTTTCTCCTTTGAAATTTTATCGTCAAGTTTCCTGACAAAAAGCGGTGATGGTACACCTTCGCAGATTACCTCAACTGTCAGTAATTTGTCAAATTCTTTTCCCTTTAAAAATGCTTTCAGTCCTGCGATTTGGCAGGGCGTTCCCGAAAACAGCACTTTCTTGCCTTCGCTGAGGAATTGTTTGCAATTCTTATAAGCATTTCCTATAACACTCTGCGAGTATTTGGAACGACGGAATTTATATAAATCCTTCTTGTTGTTTATAAATGAGTGCCTGATTTTTAAACCGTCAGTCTCTGCACCAAAAATCACATAATTGTCATCGCACCAAACGTCTGCAATCGCGGAAAATGCACCACCGGAAGTGCTTTCGTTTGAAACTTCCGCATCGCTGATATGTCCGCCAAATGCATTTTGAGGTTCTGTATTTTTGTTTACAGGATTGATGTATTGACAAACCTTTTCACACAGACCACATTCAACGCACAAAGTGTCGTCAACGTTCGGATACAAGAAGCCTTCTTCATCCTCCTGCATTTGAATGGCGTTTTTTGCACAGACTTGAACACACGCTTCGCAACCGCAGCATTGACTTTTCGCGTTGAAACTATTTTCCAGTATATTTTTAGGAATACTCATTTTTAGAGCAATGCCAAACTATCTTTCAAAAACTCAACAGACTTTTCACGTGCCTGCGCGATTCTCCGATGTACATCATCATAATCAGGCTCATTGTGTTTTTCTTCGCCCGTAATATACAGATGTCCTTCTAATCCGAACAATGCCATAAGTTCGTTGATTTTGGTATTACATTCCTGTCTTGTAAAACCATAGAAATTTCTTCTGTACTGAACGCAGAAAATAATACCGTGGAACGAATTTGTTACTACACATTCGGCGTGTTTAACAAGCGAGAGGAACTCTTCGACACCAGCCTGATAAAAAGGTGTATGTCCTTCGTGTTCAAACGCTCGGAGACTTATGTCGATTACTTTCAAGTTTTTCTCTTTTGCAATTTTGTCGGCAAAGGCGTTCATTTGAGCATTGTAACGGCGTGAATACAGCAAAAGATATTTGTCTTCAATCATCCTCGGTGCGGCAATTGTGTCATAGTCCTTGCCTGTCAAAAGAAGAGTCGGGTCAATTGTCCTTTGCGAAGGAACGGAAGTATGTGCTTTTACGTATTCAAGCATATCGTTTTCTCTAATGCCGATAGCCTTGAAGTTTTGCAGCCTTTGGTTGAGTATTTTATAATCTTCATCAGAAAAATGCGAATCGCCAAAACTTGCTGCGTATGAAATGCTGTTGTGTTTCATACAATCAAAATTGGCATAATATCCTTCTACAAAACCTTTGAATTCGTCGATACAAAAGATAGTGTCGCTTCCACATACAAATCGCTCTATGCCTTCGTCTTTTACAACGTCCAGAAAGTCATTGTCGGTGTATTTTTTCGCAGAACGGGAGAATCTGTTTGTATAGAAATCTTCAAACTTATAGAAGTTTTCTCTGATGGCGGGCATTGTCATTTCGACTGCTTTTTGGGATTTTTCGTCCTTGTCCCACATCATATTAGCGGGATTAAGCGGGTCGGCGTTTTTCAAAACATCAGGACAATAGTCTATGAGTTTTGGCTTGTAGCCGAGTTTTTCGATACTTCTGTTCAACGCCCACGACTGCAACGCCGAGCCGTAGTTGGTGAAGTTGCAGTTGATGTTGTAACTGATGATGCCGATGGGGAGCATAAAACAATATTAATACTGTTATTTATTACAATAATAAATACCCTTATATTTTAAATACGTATTTTCTATATCAACAAATACCACATTACCCAATTTAATTACTTGCTCTTCAATAGGTGTAGGTATCATGTAGTTGCCATACCAAGTTTTAAGAAGATGATCATAACCTTGAGGTACTAAAAAGTTGTCATCTTCAAATTTCATATCTGTATATTTTTCAAAATATTCAGATCTCAACATCCTTTTACATGCTCGTAAATTGCAACACAAAAAAGCCTTGTTTTCACAATTACTATTCTCAAACTTAGCCATATATGTATGACACTTTTTTTTCATCATTGTTCTCATACGTCCTCTGAAAAATAATAAAGCGATAGAACTAATAAATCTAAGTGGTCTTGACGCTTTGATTGGTTTTTCTCCAACAACAAATAACATATATATAGCCGATGCTAATAACTGCATTTTTCGTTTAAATGAGCCATCTGGCACATTGAAAAGTGGGTATATATCAATGTCAATACCATGATGCATATCTCTTGAAGCCATATTTTTGGCAATAAGAGTTGTATTGTTCATACGTATTTTGTCAAAAGTCAAACCTGAATTAGGTTCGGTATTTTCATTTTGTAAGAAAAAGTTTGAATCTAATTCTGTTTTACATACTTCTCTAAATTTGATTAGATTATTATACGTCATTGCAATATCAATATCATCATCCCAAGGAATAAATCCTTGATGACGTACCGCTCCTAATAGAGTGCCAAAACATAGAAAATAGTCAATACTATGTTTTTCACAAATTCTTTTTACTTCTTTTAGAATCAACAATTCTTTACTCTGCAATGCTTTTAAATCAAAATCCATAATTCATTTATTCTGTTGATTTAAACATTCTTTTCTTTCTCAACTCTTCAAATTCTCCGATAACCTTTGCTGGCACACCTCCAACAATACTGCCTTCTGGAACATTCTTATTTACTACGGCACCAGCGGCGACAATAGCATTAGGGCCTATCTTACACGGTCCGAGTATAATTGCATTAGCCCCTATAAAAACATTATCAAATACTTCTATTTTCCCAATGTGTTCTTCGTACCTACCATTAGCATCATGCATATTATTGAAAACACTATGAATAGCATCGTGCGGTATGAACTTAGCACCCGAAGCCACCTCTATGTTATTATGCAAATAGATATTCTCTGACCTCAACGGTATAATACCAAATGGAAGGCGAACATTTTCTCCTACCGCACCGAAAATATGGCGTTTACGAACGAATTTACCACGATTTACAGAGGAAAAAATGGTAACAAAACGTAAAGATTGCAATGCTCTTCTAATATCCATATCAATCAATCTATATATACTCTCCAGCCGTCAGCCTAAACGTGCTTCCTGTCATCATCGCGGAAGCATCAGACATCATATATATCAATGCTTCCATATAATCATTACGTTCACACATTCGGCCCATTGGAAGAATGTCTGCGGCGCGTTTGCGAAGTTCGGCTTCACTCTCGCCCTGACTTATGCGAAGTGCCACCTCGCCTTCAGTTGGTGTCCAGCCGAGAGTCAGGTAATTACAACGTATCTGTTCTGTAGCGTATTGATGCGATATGTGCTCCATAAGAATCCTCAACACACCTTTCGAACAAGCGTATGCTGCACGGTCTTTTTGTCCGCCCCAAGCGTGAGCAGAACCTGTAAGCACTATACTGCCACCACCATTGAGTCTCATATATTTAATGGCCTGTTGGCAGCAGAAAAAACAAGCCTTGAAATTGACATCCATCACCCAATCGAAAGTCTCCTCATCACAGGTGTCAAGTGGGCTAACAGGGGTCACTCCGGCGTAGTTGAAGAAGCCATCGATTTTACCATATTTTTCATAAGCGGCGTCAAACAAATGCTTGCAGTCATCCACATTCAGAAGGTCGCAGTGAACAAAAATACCATCAGAGCCGAATGTGCGGATATTGCGAACCGCTTCCTTTCCGGCTTTCTCATCACGGCCTCCGATAACCACCTTCGCGCCTTCGCGCCCGGCGACTTCGGCGAAAGCCCTGCCAACACCTTTTGTGCCGCCTGATATAACAATGACTTTGTCTTTTAAACGTTCAAGTTCCATACGCGTTCAGCAAAATGTGTTATTTAAGTTCCAAGGCTTTATTGACATCGAACCCTTTGAGTAAAAGATTGTTGCCGTTTTCATCCACAACTTTCACTGTGTTCATATAGTATTTCAAAGTGTCAGCCAATTCCATTTTGCTATTGCAAACAATATACATACGCGTAAGCACTTGTTTTTCGTTTCCAATCCATTCGGGAAGAACCGTATCACCTTCGTGCAAACGCTGGATATTAGCCACTACTCGTGGGTCTTTGTCAATCTCTTCCAAACCTGTGATTTTGGCAATCTTACCTTTCTTGAGCAAGAACCACAACGTAGCCGCCCATTTGCCGCGCAAGCGTGTGTCATCATCCGTTTCAAGGTTAACATCGCCTTCCGAACCCGTAAGCGCAAAACGGATAAGCATCTCTCTTTGGTCGAATCCGTGTATGGCTTTCATCAACAGATGTGGAGCCTCACCTTGCAACCGGAAGCCAGTATCGTAAACATAAAATTCTCCGTTCTCATAAAAGCCCGACAGCATCAAAACGCCGTTTTCTATGCCGATTTCCTTGAAAAGCCTAATCGCATTAGGATGCATACGCTCGAAATACTCGTCAAGATGCTTTGACGGATAAGTGCCGCCAAGACAAACGCGGGACAATCCTGGCTGCTCGTCGGTAGTATAACGATCATAAATACAAGATGCTGAGCAATATCCGTCTTTGAATGTGTAATACATTCCCATATCATCGCACTGCATATATTTCTCAACAATGAAGCGTTTTTTGTGACTGTTCTCCAAAGCGAGTTTTACACCGGCCTTGAGTTCTTCTTCGTTATAAGCCACTGTCATTCCAACGCCACCACCATTGTCAACAGGCTTTACCATAACTGGATAGACTATCTTGTCAAGGTCTTCACGTTTCATATCGGCATCAAGATAAAACTCAGGAATACCATGAACGCCATATCTCTCGCAAGTGGATTTGAACACATCTTTGAAGGCAAACACATCTACAATCTGTTGAGTGGCATAACACGGCAAATTAAGTGCCTCACACACTTTGCAATACGATGGAACCAAAATGTCGGCAACACCTACCAAAACTCCGTCAACTTTCTCTTCACGAGCCAAAGCAATAAGCCCCGGCACATCCATTCCGTCAACATCGTACGATTTCCAAGCGGCCTTTTTAGCGGCATCCGTATGTCTGCCAGAAGAAACTATTGTTTTGATACCCATATTGTTGGCTATCTCCACAAGTGGAGTTGTTTCGGGATTGCCACCCAAAATCAACAACTTCTTACCTTCAAATTCTTTGCTCATTTTATATGTGTTAATAAGTTAATGTTTTTACAATGTATATTTTTCGCCTTGCTGCATCAACAGACAAGGAAGATTTTTCTCTTTCATAATCTCATAAAAGCACCCAACATCACCGTGGTGCGATGCAAACATACCATAATGACACGGAATTGTGATTCCTACGTTCAATGATTGAGCCAAAGTCGCACATTCGCTTTCGTTCATATTTCCACAAACACCATTGATAGGCGCTATCAACACATCCAACGGCGTTGGGATCTCTCCAACTCTATCAAGTCTCAAACACGTGTCACCTGCTTCGTATATTGTTTTTCCATCGACTTGAACCACCACACCAACAGCATCGGGAGCGCCTTTTCCGTGGTCACAGTTCACAAACGAAATATCAAAATCACCAATATTAAGACTATTTCCTGGAGCCACATATGATATTTGACTCGCATAGTAATCTAGTAATAAGTCTTTTATATGTTTTTGACAATCGACAGAACACAACAATTGGGTTTTGCCATTTGCAAGCATTGCGGGAACGGAATCCACATCGAAATGGTCAAGATGCGGATGCGTGCAGATAACCACATCAAAATCAATATCTGAGGGGTTAAGTATTTGTGGCAAAAGACGTTTAAAGCCTTTGTGGCCTTCCAATCTTTCAACACACTCCGACAAGTATAAATCGACAGCCAGAAGTTGCCCCGATGCCGATTTGATAATGAACCCTGCTTGACCTGTAGCAAATACGTGTGTTTGGCCGAGTTTGGCTGTTAAAACTTTTGTTGCGAAATCAAGCATGCGATATGGATTTTTGTTTGTTTTTTGCTTCTTCAATTCTTATGGCTTCCACATCGATGAACTGCGCGAGAAGCGATTCTTTGTCATTTGGCACTGAAACAGTCAACACTTTCTGTTGGCTCACACCCAAATCCAATAATCGTTTGGTAATATTCCTCGCAATAATGGAATCAACCGTGGCTATTAGAACATAATCGTATTCAAGATGCGTGATTGATTCCACCGGATCAACATCCAAGCAGCACCTTCTATATTCCCAAAAATCGTCATCGAGCCAAGCAACGACATTGCAGTGCCCGGTTTCTTTGAAACGATTGATTAATTGCTGTCCGAAAGTTCCCGCACTGTAAACCACAATGTTTTTGTTAAAGTATTTATTATCAAATGTGGAAAAACTGTCTTGAGGCAACCGTCCGCCTGAACGCATTATGGCTATAGACAATACATAATCGGTTATTTGTTTGCCTATTTCAAGTTCTGCTGGAGTGTTTTTACACCATTGAACCATATATTCATATAGATATCGAAGTTTCTGCGCTTCATCGGCATAACTTGTACTCTGCTTCAGCATACTGTCCTCTCGTTGCCGATAATGATAAGCCACATTGTCAACAACAGCAACACATTTACATTTCAACAGTGCCGGATATGTAACTGCGCCGTCTTCGCCTATCGAAATTCTATTGTCTACAGTTGATTGCGGAGACAGCAAAATATCACGCTTGAATAATTTATTCCAAACGTATGTGCTTATACCAGGGCGATAATATTCTCCGTAAGAAATCATTGATTTCCAGAGTTCTGCCAATTTCTCTCCTTGATAAATTCCTGACGGTATGGCATTACTGAAATGAGCAGATTTTGCGAACAAATCTCTTGTTTGTCCTGCGCAAACCATATCTGCACCACTAGTAACAGCAACTGTACACAGATTTTCAATAAAACCCGTTCCAATCCAATCGTCGCCATCAACATAACTTATGTACTCCCCGTTGCTTTCTCTCAGTCCAGCCTTACGAGCACTTACCAAACCACCATTGGGCTTATGAATTACCTTTATTCTAGAATCTTTCTTAGCGTAAAGGTCACATATTTCGGGACAACGGTCCTTACTGCCATCATCAACAAGAATAATCTCTATGTTTTTATATGTTTGATTAATAATACTCTCGATACAAATACCGAGATATTTGTCAATCATATAAATTGGAACTATTATGCTGATAAGTGGTTGATTCATACAATCTATCTTAATGCTTTTCGACCGACATTTGCACAATAATCTGTAAAATCTTCCATCGTGGCACAAGTTTCGGAACTGATACCTTCTCGCTTAAACACTTTACCTACGGTTTTCAATATTATTTTAATATCTCTCAAAAAGGTAATATCGGAAACGTATTTTAGATCCAAAGCGAACTTATCTTCCCAACTAAGGGTGTTTCTGCCATTGACCTGAGCCAACCCAGTTAATCCTGGCACAGCATCGTGTCTATGTCTTTCTTCCTCTGTATAATATGGCAAATATTTGACCAAAAGCGGCCTCGGTCCAACGATAGACATATCGCCTTTCAAAATATTGAATAATTCTGGCAACTCATCAAGACTTGTACTCCTTAGGAATTTCCCATATTTGGTGAGCCGCACTTCATCTGGCAAAAGATTTCCTTCCTTATCCTTCTTATTGTTCATTGTACGGAACTTGATAAGTTTGAATATTTTTTCGTTTTTGCCTGGTCGCTGTTGGGTAAAGAATGGATTGCCGTGCATAATAACCAAACCCATTAATATCAATAGTAAATTCAACGGTAGAAGCAAGACACACGCTACTAAAGATATAATACTATCAATAACTCTTTTGAAAAAATAAGCGTACATATTAATTTAGGGTAGTAAAGCAAGTCTAAAACCAACAACACGAGACATTTTAGTAACTAGATACTCATTTCGATTAGAAACACGAGCAGCTTCTTTTGGATTGTATATTTCACCGCTTCGAATAATAACCTTACTATTACTACCGGCACTCCAATCCTCACACCACTCCCATACATTTCCACTCATATCATACAAACCCAACTCATTTGCTTTCTTACTTGCCACAGCATGAGTAGTTCCTCCAGCATTATCTTTATACCACGCCACTTCATCAACATCATCACTTCCAGAGTACTTTTTATCAGCTGATTTCTTTCCTCCCCGAGCCGCATATTCCCATTCTGCTTCAAATGGTAAACGGAATTGTTGACCTGTTATTTCATTAAGTTTCTTAATAAACACTTGCACGTCGTTCCACGAAACATTTTCAACTGGATAATTGCCTCCTTTGGTTTTAAAGTGTGACGGATTGCTACCCATAACTGCAAACCACAATTCTTGAGTAACTTCTGTTTCGCCTATCAAGAAATAGTCAACAGTCACCTTATGAGCAGGTTTTTCGTTTTCTCGGGCATCTGTACCTTGTCCGGGTGTAGCACCCATCATAAACGAACCGCCTTCAACGGCTATCATTTTGAATTTTACGCCATTCACTTCGAATTCTTGGTCGGAGATTGTAGTGCATGATTGGATAAGCGTAGCTAAAACCAACCCGAGACATATAGTCAGAATAGTATTCAGTATGTAATTGTTCTTGCCCATATAAAAATCTTCAACTCTTACTTAAAGTACGTCTCTTTTTCCTCATCAGTAAATAGTTTTGAATTTCTGACAAGATTTAAGACTTCATCTAGATGCTCTTGTAGCAATACACCTTTATATTTTGTTAGTAGAAAAAGATTCTGATAGTTTTTGTTTGTTAAGTGTTGTTATCTCAGTGCAACACAAAAAAGAGTCATAATCCAGAAAACTATAGTCACGCTTCAACAACGGGTATTGCATCTCAAACAATTCTTGCTTGCAATTGAAATAATTGATGTTAGAATTAATGAAAAATAATCCAATATAATTTTGTTCATCCTCACCAATAATAACGAAGAACTTACCATGGTCAATGTATTCAAAAATAGTTGAATGAAGAATTACTCCTCGCTGTATCACCAATGATTCGGGCAATTTCATACCCTTGAACTATTAAGTGCTACCATTTCATTTACAAAATTGATGTATTCCGTGCTTTCCCCCGTTTCCAAAAGCATATTTTCGATAGAAATAGGATAATCTCTCGGAGTATTACGCCACGCATAATCATGTGATTTTTCTCTTACCTCGTCCCATGTGAGATTACCATATTTTTCCAATGAATCATCGATTTCTTCAATATCAGATTCGGAAAGTTTCTTTAAATCAGCATCTTTCAATGGATTTATAAAATTCCAATTTACAACATTAAAATATTCAGAAAATTGGGATGCGTTTTGAGCAAAGAAACCGTCACCACGCAACGATTTGAAAATATCATAAATATTTGTCGGAACAGGACCATCGTTCATGGCAATATAAGTATCGCCTGTTATCGAACGAGAATACTTTGCCAAATGGTTCCTATCAGAGAAATATAATATTTTGAATATCTTATGAAAATCCTTTCGCTGCAGTCGGTTCGAAACATACAAAACCGCTTGAATAGATTTGCCGAGATTGAATTTTTGCACTATGCTCATAACTGATTATTCAAAATTATAAAAAGAATTCAACTTTTTGCGTATACAGAAGATTTTTTCAAGGGCATATTCAAATCAACCTCACATAATCCGCCACATCCTTCAAACTTCCAGACAAGCAATATCCTGCATCAGTTTTGGTTAAAACTCCCGATTTCTCAAGATTGATAGCTGCCGATAGAATACTTTTTCGGTCGAAAGGTTCGGGGGTTGAATTGTTGCTTTTTAATTGTGTCTCTATATCGTTGATATTCGCGCTATTGCTTTGATGAACACAACCAATTATCGCTGATATTAATACAAGTTCACTGCTGTCGGATATTGAGTTGACAAAACCTGCGCTCTGAATCACGTATGGTATGCTACGCTTGTATGCTTCGGTTATGCGCGAATCCTGGTTATCAAGTTGAGATTGCAGCGTCGCGGCCGTATCAGTATTGCTTTGCTTTTGAAGCTGTTTTATTTCAACTGCAAGGTTATCAACTATCTGGTAATATTCTTGCATTTCATCTTCAATATTGAAACAATCGCGGCCGCTGAACACATTGAGCATCAAGGCCGATTTATGCAGCCGCAATCTGCCGAAAGGTGAAAGCTCTGTCTTCAACCTCATCAGAATCAGCATACATAATATTGTTCTTGAATCACTCATTTGGCAAAAGTTGCGACAATGCCTATCCTACTCAAAGCAACTTCTAATTATCTCAATAATAATATCTTGTTGCTCGGGAGTCATCTTGTTGTCCGATGGCAGGCACAAGCCGCGCGCAAAAATATCGGCACCGACATCGTTTGCCTCACCACAATCGATATAGGCGTTCGACTGGCCGCGGCCGTTGCCGTTGGCTGTCACAAACGGGTTCATTCGGTAGATTGGCTGCATATGCATCGGCTTCCAGATTGGGCGGCCTTCGGCATTGAATTTTGCCAAAGTTTCAAGGATTTCCGTCGGACAGGTTTTGCCTTTCTCGGCAATGTACATTGGCTCGTTCTCGCTGCGGACCTGACGGCACATTGCTTCGGGCTTGATAAGCATACAACTGAGCCAATAATTCGGAACGCTGTTTGCCGAATCAAATGGATTCATTGTAACTGGCAGCCCCTCAAAGCCTTTCTTATAACGCTCGTAGATGGCACGTTTCTGCGCGATATGTTCGTCGAGATAGTTCATCTGGCCGCGAACAATACCTGCAATTATGTTCGACATTCGGTAATTATAGCCGATTTCTTCGTGTTGATACCACGGTGCGGCCTCGCGCGATTGGGTTGACCATTTGCGCACCTTGTCGGCATCTTCTTTGCTGTTTGTCAGGAACATACCGCCTGATGAGCCTGTGATTATCTTATTGCCATTGAAACTGATTGCGCCAAAATCGCCAAAGCCACCAGTTTCTTTACTCTTATAGGTAGCACCGAATGATTCTGCGGCATCTTCAACAATGAGTGCACCGTGGCAGTTGCAGATTTCGCGAATCTCATCAATCTTTCCTGGGATACCATAAAGATGAGCCACCACAACAAGTCTGACATCGGGATATATCTCAAAGGCTTTTTCAAGCGCTTTCGGGCACATATTCCACGTATCAGGCTCTGTATCAATAAAGACAGCCTCACCATCTTCGTAAGCGACAGGATTGATTGTAGCGTCGAAAGTCATATCAGAGCAGAAGACTTTGTGGCCTTGCAGAGTACCGCAGTTCGGTTTTGCCTGACCATAAAGTTTCTCACCAGCAAGTTTTGTTGCCAAATGAAGCGCGGCCGTTCCGCAAGAGAGCGCAACAGCATATTTAACTCCAATACGCTCTGCAACAATCTTTTCCACCTCGTTGATATTCTCTCCAGCAGTGGTTATCCAGTTCTTTACAAAAGCATCGTTCACCCATTTTTGTTCATCGCCGTGCATTGTAGGCGATGACAGCCAAACCTTCTTTTCGAATGGTTTTATGTTTTTGGTATTCTGAAACATCTTGTTGGGTTGTAAGTTATTAGTTTTAAGTTGTAAGTTATTTAGTTATAAGTTTTTCAACTTCTAAACATCTTAACTTCTCAACTTTTTCGTCATTCAATTTCAAGTTGGTCGACAGGCAAATCAACGGAGATACTTGCAAGTCCATCGAGTACAATATAGAAGTGTTTTTTGCCATTGGCGCGATTGACAATTCCTTGTAAACCATCAAATTGGCCGCCGTGAATGGTTACTCTGTCGCCTATGGCCACATCAACGCACTCAAGTTTAACTTCGGGAGCATTGCAAACCCGCATGAAATCGTGCATCTGCTTGTCACTCACAATCATACTCGAGTTTGTGTTGCGGTCAACGAGATAGTGCACATCGTACTTCATGTTGTTCGACAAGGCGAATCGGTCATCGGCCTCAATGCGGACAAAAACCATCGATGGCAGGACGGGCGTCTCTATCTTCTTCTTGCGTCCGTGGCCGTAATAGTGGAAATCGGTTGTGGTGGGCAAGAAGTGCTCAACGCCCATCGCCTGCAACACCGTTCTGACGGCTTTTTCCTGCCTCGGCTTTGTTTTCAGAACATACCAATTTACCATATCTACACGGCTTCGCCACTGTCGGGTGTGGCTTCACTTCACGACCACATCGGATTTAATCTTGTAAAGACGCTGATTACCAGCAATCTATTCAGCATAGTCCGACATGCCTCTTCTTCGTTAAACGAAACGCAATAATAGCACTATATTCTCAATTTTGGAATTGGAATTTGAGCAACTGGAGTTAATTTGCGGTAAAGAATCTTGGTCGGTTCTTCAATATAATCGGCCTATCAATGCTGCGTCAGCAAATAAAAATCAATGTAACAAACAGTTATGCTGTTTCAACTGTTGCTTGATCAAGCTTCTCGTCAACAAAAGAGAAAACAAGACGGTTTTGTTCGGTCAGTATTTCGACGCCAGGCACAGAGCCTATCAGTTTCGACAAGGTCGGGAAACCATAATCGTAAGGGCGGAATTCGGGGTTTTCTATCCTGATTTTCTTGCCGATTACATCGAGCGGATATTTATTTGGTGCAATTTCCTCACCATCAATGGCTTTCTGAAGCATGTCGGTGAATTTTGCAGCCGCTTTGCTTTTCAACCGCGCTTTCGCCACTTCAACCTTTTTCTTCAACGCATCGTTATTTTTCTGAAGTTTAGCCAATTGCGATTCAAGTTTTTTCGTGCCGCCCGTCGCTGTGCGCAGTTCCTTTTTCACTGTCGACAATTCTTTACGCAAATCGGTCATGGCTTTATTTTTCTCTTTCATCTTGACCGCCTGCGCCTTTATGGATTTATCCTTTTCAGCAATTTTCGAGTTCAGTGACTCAACCATACTCTTCAGCCGCATCGGGTTGGCCGTATCAACCGACGATGCAAGTCGGTCTTGATTGATGAACAAATCGCAAATGCTAATGAAATTGTAGTTGGTTTTGCGCTGCCCCACTCCAATCACATACTTGCCTTCGTTGCGGATTCTGACGGCCAAATTGCTGAAATCGCCGTCGCTCGAAACAATGGCGAAAGCGTCGTATCGGCCTGTGTGAAGCAGGTCCATGGCATCAATCACCATGGCAATGTCGGTGGTGTTTTTTTGCGTGCTGTGCACAAAATGGTGCATCGTTCGCAAGGCGCACATCGAAACCACATCGCTCCAAAGTTTCAGTTTGTCCTGCGACCAATCGCCGTAGACGCGTTTGGTTGTTATGGTACCCAACTGTCCGAGTCTTGCCAAAATCGACTCAACCTTTTGTTTATCAACATTTTCACCATCGATAAGCACTGCCATCGAATTGAATTTTGTGTCGGGTTCCTTATGTGCGTTCTGTCTTGTCATTATCAACTAAACACCAACAAATCAACAATTTATCACATCCGCAACTTCAAATCGGCCAGCACAATGGCGGTCATTGCTTCGACAATGGGCGGAACGCGCAGGGCGATACAAGCGTCGTGGCGGCCTTTAACTATCAGTGGCTCAACCTTGTGAGTCTCAAAATTGTAGGTCTGCTGCTCGCGGGCAATGCTTGCTGTGGGCTTCACGGCCAGACGGAAATAAAGTTCGTTGCCATTGGTGATGCCGCCGTTGATGCCGCCAGCGTTGTTGGTGGCTGTTGTGCCGCGCTCGTCGATGATTGCGTCGTTATGCTGCGAGCCAACCATTTTGGCAGCCGCAAAACCGCTTCCGAATTCAATGCCCTTGACGGCAGGAATGGCAAACACAGCGTGGCTGATGAGCGACTCCACCGAATCCCAGAAAGGCTCACCAAGCCCGACAGGCAGACCATTCACTCGGCAATCGACAATGCCGCCAACCGAATCGTTCTGCTCCATTGCCTTTGCCACAGCCGCCTCGATATCGGCTTGACCGCCAACTTCAACAATCGTCGATTTGATGCTGACGCCATCGAGCACCTTTTTGGCCACAACGCCTGCGGCCACAATGCCCACCGTGTTACGCGCCGAGAAATGTCCGCCGCCGCGGTAATCGTTGAAACCCTGATATTTACATTTCCCCGTAAAATCGGCGTGGCCAGGACGGGGCTGCGCCACAAGGTTCGAATAGTCCGACGAATGGGTGTTGGCGTTTTTGAACAAAATGGTTATCGGGGTGCCAGTGGTATGGCCGTCGAACACGCCCGAAACAATCTCAGGCTCGTCGGCCTCGATGCGCGGCGTGGTGCCTTTCGCGCCACTTTTGCGACGTTGCAAGTCGGCGGTGAAATCGCTGTCAGTCAGTGCGATACCTGCAGGGCAGCCGTCAATCACAACGCCCACCTGCGCTCCGTGCGACTCACCAAAAATGCTCACTCTGAAGATTCTACCAAATGTGTTCATAATCAATATTTTATTTTTTCAATTCGATGATTGTGCTTATCTGCTCCGCCAATTTCTCCACAACAAATATAGTGTCATCGGACTGATTAACAACTTCTAAAATCAGTTCATCGGACAGTTTGGCAGGTTTTTTAAACTCAACGCGCATATTGCGGACCTCGAAATCATCAGGCAGGGCCTCGAGCGCCAAACGAATGTAGTTGGCGTTGTTCATATGGCGGTTATAGTCGATGTCGTTGCGCTGCACCACATAACTAACTGTACTCGTTGGATTTATCTTCGGCACAATAATTCTACGGTCGGCATAATTCATCTCAAGTTTAGGCTCTCGATTGAAATTTGCGACCAATTCGTCGCTGATTTTGTTCAGTTTGCCAGTGTCGAGTTTTACAAACGCACCCGTGCTCCAACTCTTGTAGCAAGGCAGTCCGTTGGCATCGTAGATGAACGTATTGCGGAAACCGAACATCGGATTAATGTCGAAAACCGATGTGGTAACTTTCAGATTCTCTTTGTATTGCGGTACTCGCACAACTTCGACCTGCCGCGATGCCAGAAGTTGAGCCATTCCGTTTTCGGTAAAGTATTGGTCGTAAACAGGTTCCGATGTTTTCCAAAGTTCTGAACAATCCTGCATCATCTGCAAAGCCGAAAACAGTTTTAAACGACCGTCGGCATCGCACATCGAGACTGTAACTTTGTAATCGAGACTATACATTTCTTGTAACTATTTCAAAATCATCGAAAAAGCCAGGATACGACTTGCCGACACACTCCGTGCCTTCGATTGTCACAGCCGACGAAGCCGTCAAAGCGCAGAGTGCCAGCGACATAGCCATACGGTGGTCGTTGCAGGCCGAAGCCGTGCCACCGCTTATCGGGCCGCCAGTCACAACCATACTGTCACCTTCAAACTCAACGCAGATGCCGAGTTTGCCAAGTTCGCGCCTGATTGCTTCCGCACGGTTGCTCTCCTTATGCGTCAGCCGATGAACGCCCGCAATGGCCGATTTTCCCTTGCAATTGGCCGCCAGAGCCGCCACAACGGGGAACAAATCGGGACAATCGGTGGCATTGAATTTGAAGGGCTGCAGATTATCGTTTTTATTGACAATCAAGCAATTGTCGGCATCGAAAGCGAATTGTGTGCCCGTAAGGCGCAGAATGTCGAGAATAGCGCGGTCGGCTTGAGCCGATTGCGGATTCAAACCATTGATTTTCAGCGTTCCAGCAATGACCGCGGCAACAATAAACGCCGCCGCCCCACTCCAATCGCCTTCAACGCGGTATTCTGCGTTGGCGTACTGCTGCCCGCCCTTTATGCTGAACTGCTCATAGTTGGCATTTTCAACCGAAACGCCAAAATCGCGCATTATCTGAAGTGTCATATCGATGTACGGACGGCTCGTCAAATTGCTGACTGTCAGCACCGAATCGGTTTTGAGTGTTGGCAACGCGAGCAACAATCCCGTCAGGAACTGCGAACTTACCGAACCGTCAACCGTGGCTTTTCCGCCTCTCATCGGGCCTTTGACCTTGATTGGCAACAACCCTTTATCCGACTGAATATCAACGCCTAACTGACGCAAAGTATCCTCCATAAAACCAACAGGCCGCTGCTGCAACGACCCCTCACCTGTCAGCAACACCTCGCTACCGAGCAACGATGCAACGGGCGTGAACATTCGAAGTGCCAAACCCGACTCGCCGCAATGCAAATGACTGCCACTCAATCCGTTGACAGGCGGAACAATCTTCAGTTCGGCATCGGAAAGGTCAACCTCGCAGCCAAGACTTTTGGCAACGCCAATCGCCGCACGGCAATCGTTGCAATCCGATAAGTTGCTGATTATGGTCGGTTTATGCGACAAAACGGCAAGCGCAATGGCACGCTGCATATAACTTTTCGATGGCGGCGCCGTCACGCTTCCTGCAACTTTCGATGGCTTTATAGTTAAATTCATTTTGTTTCGGTAAGCAATTGTTTCATTTTGAGCATAATACCTTCGTCGATTTGGCCAGGTGCGGTTGCACCGCCGTCGGCTGTGGCGACAAAAGTGAATGGCGCGCCCATTGTGATGGCGGCAATGCGAGTCAATGCGCCCACACGTCCCATTCCGATTGCAAGCATCTGATAATCGGCATTATACAGATTCAACAGATTCATAACATCGGTTTTGCTATGGCACATACAAGCCAACTTGACCACATCGGCGCCCATTGAGTGAGCGATGTTGGCAATCTGCTGCAATTCAAGAAATTGCGGCGTCTCGTCGTAATTGTGATACGACACAATCACCTTGCAGTTGTGCCTGCGGGCAATGCTGATAATGTTTTTGCGATAGTCGTCGTCGGCCTCAACCTCAACATCAACCCAAGCGGCACCACCCTCGATGGCGGCTTGCAAATAGGCGGTTTGTTCGGCTTGCGACAGACCGACGGGGCGGCACGTTGCAAGCATATTCTTGTGAGTGCCAAACAGTTGGCGAGTCTGCTCAAGCGTCAGGCCCGACTCCTCAAGTCGGATTTCGACCATTTCCGCCCCTTCAACCAGACGGCAGATGCTGTCGTAACCCTTTTGCGCCACCGAACGGCATAATGCTGTCATAACTCTATCTGTTTCAATTCGTTAATATCAATTTTCTCAATCACCACATCGCCAATTCCGCGCATCAGCACAAAATTGATTTGCGAGCCTTCGCGCTTCTTGTCGAGTTCGAGAGCGTTGTAAATGGCTTGTTTATCGCCAGTTATCACTGTTGGCAGGTTCAGTTTGCGCAACAGCGCCACAATGCGGTCGGCATCGACCTGCGAGAGTAGCCCGCGCTTGACCGAGAGCCGTGCGGCAACCACCAGACCAAGGCTGACAGCATAGCCGTGACTCACACCAAGCACCTTTTCGGCTGCGTGGCCGTAGGTGTGCCCAAGGTTGAGTTTGCGGCGCTCACCGTGCTCCTTCTCGTCGCGGTTCACAACGCCCGACTTGATGTTGACCGAATTGTCGACCAGCGTTTCAATGACGTTCATATCGAGATTCAAAGCCTTTTCAGCGTTTTCTTCCAGATATTCAAACATTTGACGGTCGGCAATGAGCGTATGTTTCACAATTTCGGCAAAACCGCTGTCGAGTTGGTCGGCAGGCAGCGTGGTGAGCATCTGCGGGTCGCAAATGACGAACTGCGGCTGATTGAACGTGCCCACCATATTCTTGAATCCCTCGTAGTTGACGCCGTTCTTTCCGCCCACACTTGCATCGACCTGCGACAGCAAAGTGCCTGACACAAAGCCAAATGCAATGCCTCGCTGATAGATTGACGCGGCAAAACCAGCCACATCGGTGACAATGCCGCCGCCAACCGCCAGCACAAAGCCTTTGCGGTCGATTTTCAACTCAAGCATCCGCCCGATGATTTCCGACACGGTGGCAAGCGTCTTCGACTTCTCGCCCAGTCCAATCTCAATTATCGGATAATCAGCGAAATACTTACCGTAGATGCGGTTGACATTGGTGTCGGTGACAACCACAACCTGCTGCGTGGGCAGATACTTGCGGAAGTTCTTAAAACTCTCGCCCACAAGTATTTGCGAATCACCTTGCGCTCCGTGGATTGTTGTTGTTTTCAATGTTTAAAAGTTTAAAAGTTTAGCGCTTCGCTGTTGAGAATGTTGAGTAAAGATAGTTTAAAGTTGAACAGGTTTAAAGTTTAGCGCTTTACTGTTGAGAATGTTGAGTTTTTCGTTTTCTCTCAACTTTCTCAACCTTCTCAACCTTTACCCCTTACTCTCAACACTTTACACTCTCAATCCCCATTCATAATCACCGTCTGCTTGTTGATTGACTCTTGGTGAATGGCCTTGAAAACGGTGGAAATGAACTCCTCGCTCAAGTTGTGTTTTGCGCCTTTTTCAACAATGCGGCTAATGATTTCGTCCCAGCGTGACGGCTGTAAAATGGTGATATTGTGCTCTTTCTTGTATTGGCCAATGGCTTCGGCAACCTTCATACGCTCGCCCAGAGTCTTGAGCAAATCCTCGTCGAACTTGTCGATTTTCAGACGAAGGTCGTCCAAAGTCTCCTTCTGCGCTTGGTCGAGTTCCACATTACGCAAAACCAACGATTTCAGCAATTTACCCAAATCTTCGGGTGTCAGTTGCTGCTTGGCGTCGCTCCAGGCCTCCTTCGGGTTGCAGTGGCTCTCGATAATCAGGCCGTCGTAGTTCAGGTCGAGCGCTTTCTGCGACACTTCCTGAAGCAGTTCGGTGCAGCCCGAAATGTGCGACGGGTCGCAAATCATTGGCAAGCCAGGCATACGGCGGCGGAACTCAATGGCCATTTGCCACTGCGGAACGTTGCGGAAGCGCGTCTTCTCAAACGACGAGAAACCGCGGTGAATGACGCCCACTCGCTTGATTCCTGCGCCCATAATGCGCTCAACGGCGCCCACCCACAACTCAACGTCGGGGTTCACAGGATTTTTGATAAGCACAGGAACGTCAACGCCTTGCAGAGCGTCGGCAATCTCTTGCATTGCAAACGGGTTGGCCGACGTGCGGGCGCCAATCCAGAGAATATCAACTCCAGCGCGCAACGCCTCGTAAACGTGCTTGAAGTTGGCCACTTCGGTCGATGTGAGCAGACCAGTCTCGGCCTTCACGCGTTTCAACCAGGTAAGTCCTTCAGAGCCAACACCTTCGAACGAATTCGGACGGGTGCGCGGTTTCCAGATTCCCGCACGGAAAATCTCAATGCCCTGCTCTTTCAGGCCGCGGGCGGTTGTCAGCACTTGCTCTTCAGTCTCGGCGCTGCAAGGTCCTGCAATCACCACAGGACGCTTTGTGTTCTTTATAATTCCCCACGATTCAAACGGGGTTTCGGTTGTGTTCATTTTTTTCAGTTTTTTTTGACTTCGGACTTCAGACTACCGACAACCGACGGCGTTTTTGGTGAATCGGCCAATCGGTGAATCGAATCCTAAATTGTTAATTATTAATTGTTAATTCATTTTTTCCGTAAATCGGACGCCATTTTTTATTGGTGTTTGGTGTTAGGTTTTGGGTGTTGGTTGGGGCGAAAAATTTTTCGCACCTTCTATTGCCTTTTGCCTAATGCCTAATGCCTTCTACTTCAGCACTCTGCGAATCCTATTGGCCTCGTCAATCATATTGTAGACGGCCTCGTTATTGTCGTCCTCCAGATTCTTCTTAAACTCCTGAAGATATTTAATATAGGTGTCGAGCACGATGAGCACGTTGTCCTTGTTCTGCTCAAAGATAGGCTGCCACATAGCCGCCGAACTCTTTGCCAGACGCACCGTCGAGTCGAAACCGCCCGACGCAAGGTCGAAAATGTGCTTTTCGTTCTTCTCCTTGTCCAAAACGGTGAGCGCCAGCGCAAACGAACTGATGTGCGAGATGGCCGACACGTAAGCCGTGTGCACGTCGTGGTTGGCGCTGTTCATAAAGATGATGCGCATATACATTGCCTCGTACATTCGGCGCACCAGGTTCACAGCCTTGATGTCGCTGTCCTCGGTGTCGCACAGAATGGCCACCTTGCCAGCGAACATTCCAGCCTTGGCTGCCCACGGGCCCGAATACTCCGTTCCTGCCATTGGGTGCGAAGCCACATAACGCTGACGTTTAGGATGATACTTCACCCAATCGCACAACTTGCCTTTGACCGAACACATATCGGCCACCACCTGATTGTCGTTCACAAGGTCGAGAACCTTCGGAAGCACCTTCAGCGCCGCATTCACTGGCACGGCCACCAGAATCAGGTCGGCGCGCTTCACACCGTCCTCCAACTCACAAATCTCGTCAACAAGCCCGATGTGCTCCGCTCCAGCGGCGTTTGTCGGGTTGCTGTCAACACCGATGATTGAATCAGCAAACTTCTGCTGACGAATGTCGATTGCGGTTGAACCGCCAATCAAACCCAAACCAATGATTGTTACTATCATAATTATTTGATTTATTGATTTTTATTTATTTTTGATTTCTGATTTTCGATTTTTGATTTTCAATTGAACACAGATTTTATTGTTTCTAACCGATTTTATCAGATTCAATCAGAATAAGTTTTCGGTTAAAATCGGATTGAATCGGTCAACGATTTTCTCACCATTCTGCCTTCATTTTCAATTTTCAATTTTCAATTTTTAACTCCTAATTCCTAACTCCTATCTCCTAACTCCTAATTATTAACCGACGCCCCTTTGTACTCACCCAAAACCGACAAGTTCGACACAAGATTGAGCACACGGCTCGTGGCGCGGTCGAAATTGCTGCGGTCGCTCCACTGCAAATCAACATAGAATGCGTATTGGAACGGACTGCCCAGAATCGGCAGCGACTGAATTTTCGTCAGGTTGATGTTGTTGTTCTTGAACTCCGCCAGCACGTCAACCAGCGAGCCAGGCTGATGCGTCAGTTCGAAGCAGATTGACGCCTTGTCGTTTTCAGGCGAATCGACCGCCGTGCGGCTGATGGCCAGAAAGCGCGTGTAGTTCTTCTTGTGAGTCTGAATCTGCGCTGCAAGTATCTGAAGGCCATAGAGTTCGGCCGCATACTCGCTTGCAATGGCCGCCGTGTGGGCGAGTTTCTCCTCGGCCACCTTCTGCGCCGCCGATGCCGTATCCGACCAGTTTATCATTTTGATATTCGGATAGTTATCGAAGAAATCCTTACTTTGCTGAATTGCGATTGGGTGCGAGTAAACCTCCGTGATGTCCTCAATGCGCGTACCAGGCAGAGCCATAAGGTTTTGCGTGATGTGAAGGTTGAGTTCGCCAATCACCTTGAGTTTCGAGCGCTTGAGCAGCAGGTAGTTCTCCAAAATGCTGCCCGCAATGGTGTTCTCGATGGCCACAATGCCGTAATCGGCTGTGCAGTCCTCAACAGCGCGGAACAAATCGCGGAATTGGTCACAGTTGACCGTCTCAATATCAGCACCGAAATACTGCCTTGCGGCTATTTCGTGAAAGGCTCCGTTCACTCCTTGAATTGCGATTTTCATATTCATTTTCAAAAAAAAAAGCCCCGCAAAACGCGGGGCCTGTATTCATATCAATTACACGAACATTACCCCGCCTCAATTACTGAAGTAGTAAAAGAAATAATAAGCGAAGTATGACGGTGTGTTCAACATTGTTTTCTGTTTTTAACGCCGCAAAAGTAATAGGAATTTCAAAAGATGTTCGGATGATGAGAGATTTTTTCGTGCGAATACGTTCAAAACGTATAGTTAACCATCACACACATATACAACTATCTGTTTTTCAGCAACCCAACCACCTCATCAGGCGAGAGCAACTGTTGTTCGCCCGTTTCCATATTCTTCAGCATCACCTTGCCCCCATTCACCTCATTCTCACCCACCACGGCCACAAACGGGATGTTGCGCCCGTTGGCGTACGACATCTGTTTCTTCATCTTGGCTGGCTCAGGATAAAGTTCTGTGCTGATGCCTGCCGCGCGCATTTTTGCAACCACGGGCAGACACCATTGCTGCTCGGTTTCGCCGAACGTAACAAACAGCAGTTGAGTTGATTGCGTTGCCGACTGCGGGTATAGATTGAGTTGGTCGAGCACGTCGTAGATGCGGTCGGCACCGAACGAGATGCCAACACCCGAAACGCCTGGCATTCCGAAGATTCCTGTAAGGTCGTCGTAGCGGCCGCCGCCAGTGATTGAACCAATCTGAACATCGAGCGCCTTAACCTCGAAGATGGCGCCCGTGTAGTAGTTCAGGCCGCGGGCCAGCGTCAGGTCAAGGTCGATTTGCGTTTGCAGGTTGAGCGGCTCAATGGTATTGAAAATGGTTTGCAGTTCAAGAATGCCCTTCTGGCCCACTTCACTATCTTTCAAAACGTTGGCAATCTGCTCAAGTTTCTGGCGATTGGTACCGTTGAGCGCAAGAATCGGCTGTAGACGAGCGATTGAATCGTCGCTCAAACCCTTGTCGGCCAACTCTTTATTGACGTTCTCGATGCCGATTTTGTCAAGTTTGTCGATGGCAACGGTGATGTCCATCATCTTGTCGGGAGCGCCAATGGCCTCGGCAATTCCTGCCAGAATCTTGCGGTTGTTGATTTTCAGCGCCACGCGGATGCCGAAACGCTGATAGACATCGTTAACTATCTGAATCAGTTCAACTTCGTTCATCAGCGAGTCGCTGCCAACAATGTCAACATCGCACTGGTAGAACTCGCGGTAACGGCCCTTCTGGGGCTTGTCGGCACGCCATACGGGCTGAATCTGATAGCGCTTGAACGGAAACTGAAGGTCGTTGCGGTGCTGCACCACAAAGCGCGCAAACGGCACTGTGAGGTCGTAGCGCAGACCTTTCTCCGAAATCTTGTTTGTAACCTTCACTGAATCTTTCGATTGCAGTAGTTCGGCATCGACATTGCCAAGATAATCGCCCGAGTTCAGAATCTTGAACAGCAACTTGTCGCCCTCCTCGCCGTACTTGCCCATCAGGGTTGACAGATTCTCGGTTGCGGGTGTCTCAATTTGCTGAAAACCATAAAGTTTGAACACGCTCTTGATGGTGTCGAAAATGTAGTTGCGCTTAATCATCTCGGCAGGACCGAAATCGCGCGTGCCCTTTGGTATCGATGGTGTCTGAACTTGTGCCATATCTGAAATAATTTAGGCCGCAAATATAAAGGTTGCCGTGTAAAAATCCACTACGGATTTCGGCTCGATTGGAACAAAATTAAAAGGCAATCGCCGCATCATTTTTTTATCGGTTTCATCCAGATTGTGCCCAAAGCAAGGAACGGAATGGCAAACACGTAACAGATTATGCAGATTATATAATCACTCAAAGTAGCATGATAGCCGACATCGCTGTCGAGAAAGCAAACCACGGGGATAACGGCCGCAAGCAGGCCGATAATGAAGAATGCAAGACCTTTGCCAAAATCGGGATTCTTGCGTTTCTTTGGCGGACGGAATGTCTTGGGATACAGCGCCACTTTGAAAGAGTCGATTCCCGCTACAAAAAACACAATTGTTCCCAACAGCCAAAAGGCAAGGAAAAAAATGGCGGTTGCGGGCGAGTATTCTCTTGTGCCATCTGTTGAGTTCAACCAAAGAAAATCGTCAATGCTTATCTCGTGGTAAATCAGTATTATTTCCGCCACTAACGACGCCAAGCCAAAAAAAGTGAAAAGTATTCCCCTCGTCCATGGGTTTTTAATCTCTCTGGAGAATCCGATTTTTCCATTCTGGAACAAAAACATAATTCTCTGGTTTTTAAGTTGCTATTTTATTCAGTCATTCAGTTATTCAATCCCTACATCGGCCATTCCATTGTTTTTTGGGGGTTCGACATTTTTGCCGAACGTCATCAGCAACACTCCAAAAATAATGAACGCCGCGCTTCCGAAGGAAAGAATTATCCACAAAAGACTCTTATTCTGATAATGAAGAATGAAGTGGCGGTCATCTCCATCACCAAATATAGAGTCGTATGTATCCTTGCTGACATACAGCACCATTGTTTTCCTGAAAAGTGGGGCGCGTCCCTGCAGTTCGTGAGTTTCCGACTTGCCGTCGAGGTTGAATTCAACTGTGTAAAAGTGTTTTTTGCCCGCCTTGCGTTCGGCGACAACCGTTCCTTCAACCTCAATGCTCATTGCTTTCTTCTCGCGGTCGCTCAATATTATCACTGTGCCTATTACAATGAGTACCAAACTGATACTGCCCCAAATCTTAAATACGGTCCAGTCGCGCTTAGGCTTTACGGGCTGGCTTTCGGGTTGCGGCTCGGGCTCGCGACTGCGTTCATACACTCGCCCGAGGTTGCGCAGCCTGCGGTCTTTAATGATTATTGCCAACGACGGAATAATGAATGCCGCAGGAAAAGCCAGAAACCCTATAATGCCACCGATTGTCCAGGCTTTATCGGCAATTGTGCGTGCATCAATCAAATTATTGATACCTGCATAAACGACATAACCAACTGGCACAAGCGAGATTAACCCGATAATCAGGAAAATGAATACTAAACCGCGTCTTTGTTCTGAATTCATATTTTTAACGATAATCAACTATTACACAATAATTTACACTTTAACAACAAAGCAATGCTTTCATTCTTTCGGCGGTTTCATCCAGATTGTGCCCAAAGCAAGGAACGGCGCGGCAAACACGAAACAGAGAATGAAGATAAGCACATAATGTGACGTGGGGTGGCTGCCATCTCTATCGAGAACCAAAACCACGGGGATAACCGCCGAAATCAGGCCGATAATGAAGAAGATAAGCCCCATGCCGAAATTGGGATTCCTCGGTGGCTTTGGCGGGCGGACTGTCTTGGGATTCTGCATGAGCGCCTCTTTGAAAAAGTAGATTCCCGCCGCAAAGAACGCGATTGTGCCCAAAAGCCAGAAGACAAGAAAAAAAATAGAGGTTGCGGGCACGTTCACCCAAAGAAAATCGTCAACGCTAATCTCGTGGTAAATCAGTATTATTTCCGCCACTAACGACGCCAGACCAAAAAAGGTGAAAATTATTCCCCTCGCCCATGGGTTTGTAATACTTATGGAAAATCCGATTCTTACTGCCATAATTCGTTGGTTTTTAAGTCCATTTTACTAAAACCACATCATCACTACCAATCAAATTCTCGCTTTATTTTTGTTTTCTTATAAGCATATGTACATAATTCACAACAAGGGTCAGATAAAACTAAATTCTTTGCATCTAATAGAGTAACCATTTTGGGTAGGTTGGTTGGTAAAGGAACCGTTGGTACGACTTTTGTACTATCCACATTAAATCTATACCATAAGTCATTATGAGAATCTGTTTCTGTTGTAATAACACCAACAGCGAGCAGGGCTGTATCATTAAAAAATCCAAATTCAGCATTAGACTTGATATATAAATATTTATAATCATCTGTAATCCATGATTCTCCCATAAAGCCTCCTGAAATTTGTATTAATTCCCAATTCCCCGCAATCTTTATGGATGACGAATCTATAGTTGCACTCTCTTCGTGATTTTTACATGAAAGAAAACTAACAAATAAAACAAATAAGAATAAGTTTGTGATTTTCATATCGCTTCTATGATTAATAAGTACACTTTTCAAACAGATTTCAAATATAGTGGAATAATCCTAAATCTTCACCTCCGCCAACTCATTGATATAATAAAAATGGCAATGTAAAATCCTATGTATAAAGAAATTAGGATTATCGATACCACACCAATCGTTTTGAATAGTTTCGGGCGGCGGGCCATGTAGGCTTTGATTTCTGCCCATTTGGCTTTCAGGCAGGCGACAATGAAGGTCCAGACGCGGTTTATGAGGCTGCTTGGGGCGGGATTGTCGGCAACAGCCAAATCATCGCAAGGCAGGCCGTTATCGATTGGCGGCGCCGACTGCGAATAATCGTCCGTTGCTGGCGGTGTTTCGCGATTGTTCAGTTTACGCTTTCGGCGACGACCGAAGAATATAAGGCCGAAGCCTGCAACAATCAATGCAAACCAGAAAACCTTGCAAGCCGACACGCGGTGGGCAGTGGCTGAATAATCGTCGAACTGGACGTAAGCGGTAACCATGCCGTTGTTTGTGAATTGGAAAAGGGGCGAAACATTGATTGTGGCGCGGTGGCGAATGGTTTCAACGCTATCTATGCTAAAATCGTAATAATACGTTGTGGTCCACGCGATTTGCGCAACCATTCCATCAACACTCTCCACCTCGGCTTCGATATCGGTGTACGTATTTTGAATGTAATTAACTGACGCAAAACACATTATTAAGAGTGCACCCCCTACCGCGGTTAGTACTTTCGGCGGAATTGCCATCAGAGCGCTGCGAATTGTTCCCCATATTCGGCGGTCGGTGATTTCGTGTTGCATTCCTGCTCGCATAATTGATTCTTTTATTGATTAACTCACTGATTGATTTTTCATTCACGCATTCTGTTATTCAATCCTTACCTTGCCCAATCTATTGATAGAAGCAAAACGCCAATGAAAAATCCTATTAACATAGGAATTAAAACTATCGAAACCCAAACAAGCGTTTTGAAAAGTTTCGGGCGGCGGGCTTTGGCGGCTTTCAGGCGGGCGCCAATGCTGGTTCCGCCGCTGGTTGTGGCACGGTTTAGGTCGACAACTGCCAATTCATCGCAATGGCCGTTTTCGCTTGTCGGCACCAACTGCGAAGAATCGTCAGTTGCTGGCGGTGTTTCGGTATTTTTCAGTTTATGCTTTCGGCGAAGACCGCGGAAAAGCAGGTGGCAGCCAAGAATAAACGCGGGAAGCCAGAGGAAAACATGCGAGAACAGACGGCCGATTGAATCGTCGTACCAGAAAATGGTTGTGTTGCCCGACCGAAACACTTCGTATAAATCGAAATCGCACCAGAGGCAAACCAGAAACGGCACCAGTAGAAGCAAGCCTGCGACTATGAAGAACGTCGATTTTTTCTTTGCAATGGCATTGGCAATGCGCTCTCTTCTGGCCTGAACCTGCTGACGGTATTCCTCCGATTGGGCCTGACGGCGTTCCTCTCTGGCTTTGGCGCGCTGCTTGCGCTGCTCCTCTTTGGCCTTGAGGCGTTCCATTTCGGCTTCAGCCTCAAGCACTCTTTGATTATTAAAAACGCTTTCCTTGCCAGGCTTGGCCGTATATGGATTGGAATGGACGGAATCGCCCTGCAAAGTGCTGTCAGTCTGTGTTTTGGTGGGTTTTGAATTCTGTTTGGATTGAGGTTCGGGTTCGGGAACTGTGTAAATTATTTTGAAACCTTTCCGACTTGAATAATACAGAACACGAACAGTGGGAATCAGGAAAATACTACCTATAATGACCATTGCAAGAAATGGCCAAAGCCCGAATATCGTCAGGCATGTGCCCATAACGAAAAATGAGCCGTTCAAAACTATGATAATTATGCATTTATGAACCAACGCCTCTCTGTTTGCGACATCTGCGGTGATTTTCTTTTCCTTGACATTCAATTTAATATCGCCTAAACTAAACGACAACGATACCAATTTGTTCATGTACATATAAATGCCTAAAAAGAGGAACATGCCAGAGAAAGTCATGCAGAAAACAGCCACGGCTGGAGCCGTGCGAATCAAGCCCATTGTGAGGAACCAAACTGTGAGCACTCCCGTGTAGAGGCCAATATTAAGAAAAACGATTCCTGTAGTGCGGCCACCTCCCTGCTTCTGCTCGTGCTCCTGCTCCTCGAGTTCTGGGTGGGCGGCATCTTTCAAAAACTTTATACCCGCTGCAATAAAGCCCAAAACGCCATATGCAATGAGCCACGTTATCATGATAATGGTCATCACGTCCGTGCCCTGCTTAAAGAAAGCGACTGGGAAAACCACTCCAAAAACGAGAAACATGAAGCCGAATAACAGGAAAAAGATTCCTTTTATAGTGGGGTCTTGGATTTCGTGTTGTGTTCCTGTTCGCATAACTGATTCATTTATCAATTAACTAACTGATTGATTAACTTTTACTTCATTCATACATTCTGTTATTCAGTTATTCAATCCTTGTTTTACCATCTTCCGCTTGCGCCACCGCCACCGAAGTGTCCGCCGCCGAATCCGCCAAAACTGCTGCCTCCACTACTGAAACCGCCCGAACTCCGTTTAAAACCACTGCCAGTTGCAGTCCAACCAGCGCCGTACCTCGATTGGTCATCAAAGAAAGGACTGGGGTGCTTGCCGAATTTGATTGCTAATAAGACAACTACAGCAATAAACACAAGAAAGATAAGCACGGCAGCCAAATCGGCTGCGGTGTATTGACGGTTGGGCTTTTCGTTCTTAAACTCGCCTTTGGTGAGCGCAATGCAGATATCGACAGCGCGGTCGATTCCCTCATAAATGGCTCCGTTGCGGAACAGCGGAATCATCTCTTTTTCAATAATCCGCTTGCATGTGGCGTCGGGAATCAGCGGCTCAATGCCGTAGCCCGTCTGAATGGTTACTTCGCCCGACTCGTAGTAGGTTTTCGGCTTATAGACAATGACAATGCCGTTGTCGAAGCCGTTCTGCCCGACGCCCCAACCCTCGCCCAGCCGCTGGCCGAAATCGGCAATGTCGTAGCCTTGAAGGTCGGTGGTGGTGTAGATTAGAATCTGTGTGGAGGTCTCGCGGTTGAAGGCTTCAAGTTTTTCGGTCAAGGCCGAGTTCTGCTCGTCGGTGAAGGCGTTGGCGTTGTCAACCACAAGCGCCTGCTCCGCTGGTCGGCTGAAAATATCGTCATCGGCAAACGAGGTAAACGTTGCCGCTAAAAATGTGATTATGAGCAATATCCGTTTCATCCTTCAGTTATTCAATCCTTCAGTTAATCAGTTAATCAATTAATCAATTAATCAATCCTTGTTTACCAACTGCCTCGTGCTCCGCCGCCACCAAAATGACCGCCGCCGTAACTGTGGCTACTGCTCGAACTGCGAGAACTTCTGCGGCTGCTGCCACCCGACGAACCTCTGCCGCTGCTCACAGTAACACCACTACTGGCGCCAATCCATATCAAAGCCATTAAGGACATAAAAAGAATCGAATATATAAACCGAAAAAGGGGACTCTCGAACCATCTTCTTTCTTTTTTAGCCATATATTCTTTCACCGCGTTCTCGTCGCTTGCGAACTGCATGCAAAGGTCAACCGCCCTATCGATTCCCGAATAATAATGTCCTTTTTTGAACTCTGGAATCATCTCATTGTCAATAATTTGTTTGCAGACTGCGTCAGGCATGAACGGTTCAATGCCGTAGCCCACCTGAATGGTCACCTCGCCGTTTGCGTACATCGTTTTCGGCTTACAGACAATGACAATGCCATTGTCGGCACCCTCCTGCCCAACGCCCCTGCCCTCGCCTAACCTCTGGGCAAAATCAACAATGTCGTAACCATACAAATAATAGGTGGTGTAAATCTGTATCTGCACCGTTGTGGCCCGTTCAAACGAGTCCAACTTGGCTGTCAGAGCCGCAAACTGTTCTGTGGTAAACACATCAGCACTATCAACCACAAGATGCACCTCTGCTGGACGACGGAAAATATCGTCGTCGGCAAAGGTTGTGAGGGTTGCCGATAAGAACGCTAATGCTAATAGTATTTTCTTCATTTTCAATTTGTTATTCTACAATCACTCTCTTCGCCAAATTACCAACTTTCACCACATACACACCTGATTTTTCCATTGGGATTTCCGTGCGGACGCGGCACGCCACGTCCCTACAAATTAAACGCCCCATGACATCATAAACACGGATTTCGTCGGTGGCGTTTTCAACCACGATAGTGCGGCTATGGGCATATATGTTTGTGTTGGCATGTGATTCGGTGACAGAGGTTTGTGTGTTGTTTTCGTTATTGTTTTCACCTTCATTTTCGTTATTGTTTTCGTTCCTTTCGCCCCACAAAAATTCTTTCACACACGCACTTTTAGTAAGTGACGGTTCAGAATGCCCAGCACCGTCAAGGCGATAGAACTTCTTGGTTTCCTTATAGTTGGCACCACAAACATCTTTCGCGTTTTGTTCAAAATCGTCCATATTCTGCAAATACGTTTGGGAATCTTTTGTGCCTGTAATGTAAAGAATGTTCCTCGTTTTGTATTGCTCAACCACGCTTTCGGGCGACAAATTATTCCGTTCTATGTAACTACTTATTGATTCTGCCGTTGAAATTTCCTCAACGTTAAGTGACAGATAATCAGGAATAGCCTTGCACACGAATTTGAAATCTATTGCAGGAAAATTGTTCGGAACAGGACTCAACATTGAATACCGTTGCATCAGCCGTCCGCCTGCACTCATTCCCATAACCCAAACTTCCTTCACATTTGGAAAATCGCACGAAGTAAGCACATATTCAATTATTTGGTCGAGATAATCGAATGCAGAAAGGTTGATTTCAGTTTGGTCAATCAGCATTGAATTGCTTGTGCCGTGCGACTGTTCGCCAGCGAAATAAATGGCATTCTCGTTCCAATCGGAAGTGATAGTTGAACTTGAATAGAACCACGGTGCAATTATCAACGATTTCTTCAAACAATTTGAGCCGTACGACCCAAGTTGCTCATAGGCTGTTTTGAAAAAATCGTCAGGCGAAGGCGGCGAACCGTGGCAGTTAATCACAACACGCTCAATTTGAGAATATTCCGTATATAGCGGAAGATTTGTGTAACAGTTGATTACGCCCAAACCATCGTCGGTTTTGAATTGCTGTAATTTCATCACCTTGTCGAAACTTGCTTGATAATCAGTAAGATTTACACCGATTGTACCATTTGAATCAGTTCCTCCACTGGTTCGTGCTTGCGCTTTTAGAATAATTTGGTTCGGAATGAATCCGAGCGTAAAGTTGTACAATATTGTTTTTGACTTCGAGCCAGCACTGTATTCCGCTTCATCAAAAGAAATTAGTTTTCCGTCAGCATAAATTTCGGCATCTTGCATACACAACTGATTCGCACCGCTGTTGTAGGTGAAACTGATTTCATTCTCACCTTTTACAAAATCATCACTGTTGAATTTCCATATATACGTCGTCCAATCGGTTGTAAAATCGCCTGATTTCCAAACTGTTGAATTTCTTTCTTGAAAATCATCCAAATTTTGTGAGTTTCCACCACCACCGTTATCATCACATTTCTCAATTCCCATCAGATAAAACGACGGCTCATCGAGTGTAATGATTGCCGTGTTCCAAACGGCCCAGAGGTCGTACCAGCCATCGCTTGTATGCCCCCACCCCCAATTGAAATGCACATACGTTTTGTCGCCGACAAAGCGAATGCCATCGATGCACATGGCGTGACCTGTTCCGCCACCTTCGCGATACGCCATCACAATCTGTTTTTTCTGCAAATTATTGAGTATGAACGTTTCAACATCCTCTTTCCCTGCCGATGAATAAATCTGCGAAGTCTTTACAGGATAATATGTTTCAAGCGTTTTGCGAAACGCCGAACTGTTGTGCTTGGGACCCATTGCAGCAAGGCAATACCAGCAATAAAGCGAGGTCATTCGTTTTTCGGCAGTCGTGGCGTTGGCATCCAACTCATTCTGTATCAACGAAAATTCAATTTGTTCGGCATCAAAATCAACCGCTGTTGTTGTGCCGTAATCCTTAAACAGATATGCTGTTTCACCCTTTGGTACAACTTTCAGATTATAAAGCATTTGCGAGAATGCCGTACACCAGCAACCCAAACGCTCAACGCCTGGCGACGGAACGGCATCAAGCAAAAATCCGCTTTGGCTCCAACCCGTTTCGCAGAAGAAATCAATATTGCGGCTATCGCTTTCTGGTTCATTTTCAGTAAGTTTCGTCACAACTGTAAAATGCGGACAATTTGCAGTGTCAGCCAACCATTGCCGAACATACACGTCAGCATCGGCTATGATTACTGTATTTCCGTAAAACGCCTCGCTGCCAATATCGGTGAGCGTTGCTGGCACCGAAAGACTGCGGAGCCGCGTGCAGTGCTTGAACGCATTGATTCCAACCGACTCAACACTTTTCAATGTTGAAACTTCAGTAAGATTCCAACATTTGTAAAACACACTGCGTTCAATGATTTTCACGCTATCCAAACCTATGATTTTCTTCAAATTAGGCATTTCGGCAAACGCATATTGTCCAATATTCACGCACGACAGCGGCAATCTAACTTCTGTGATTTCACGATTGCCTTGAAACAGTTTCTCGGGAATAGACTTCACGCCATCGACGAATGTCAGAACACCATTTTCCAATGTGTAACTATCTGCCAGAATATACTCATTTTCAAGCACATAATTGCGCACATATTCACTTTTGCTGCTCACCACCGTTTGCTTGTTGAACACCAATTCGCCCAATTCAGTGACCGATTCGGGTATTTCAATGGATTTCAGGCTTGAAGCATTAAGCGCATTTTTGTTAATGGTTGTAACGCTTTCGGGAATGGTCAGTTGCTCGATACCGCTATTGTAAAAAGCATGGCTTCCTATGATAGTAATATTATTAGGTATCGTAATGGTTTTCAGCGCCTTGCAACCTTGAAAACAACGCAGAGGAATTTCTGTAATTCCTTTTGGCAAATTGACCGTTTCAAGCGATTTACACCCCCAGAAAATCTGTTGTCCCATCGAGGTAACTCCGTCAGGGATAACAACTTCCTTTAAATTTTCACATTGAAAAAACGCATTGCCCTGAATTTTGGTAACCGATTCGGGAATCACCACTTTGTTGAAATTGTTGTTCTCGCGATAGGCGTTTGTAATGATTGTTGCGGTGCCTTCGGGAATGATAAGCACACTGTCCTGAATCTCTGGATTTTCGATTGCAGACTGCGCCATCAGCGAACCAACCGCCAGAAAAAATATTGATATCAGGTTTAGTATTTTTTTCATTATCAATTTATTATTCAACAATCACTCTCTTTGCCAAATTACCAACTTTCACCACATAAATGCCAGCACCATCCATACGCAATTCAGCACGGACGCAAGGCGTTGCGTCCCTACCAACCAACCGCCCCATAACATCATAAATGCGGATTTCGGTGGGGGCGTTTTCAACGATAATGGTGCGGTTGTGGGCGTATATGTTTATGTTGGCAATTTGTTCTGTGATAGAGGTTTGAGGGTTGGTTTCGTTATTATTTCCACCTTCATTTTCGTTATTGTTTTCGTTTTGGTTTTCTTCCTCTTGATTTTCATTGCCACCTTGGTTCTCATTACCATGATTCTCGTTTCCGCCCTGGTTTTCATTGCCTTGTTCTTCTCCTCCGCCCAAATATTCAACCTTCACGGCTCCTTTCGACTCTGTTCCGCCATCGGTTTTTGCAAGAGCAAGCAGTTCCATTTTTTCGGTTCCTGCGGGAACGGTAATTTCATAAACTATTTTGCTCGGATTATAACCTGCCGTGCGTCTTTCAAAGAAATGCGCAATTGCCTTACCGTCAGCCACAAAGAGTGCATCCGAGAGGCAAAGCATACAAGACCCGCCAGTGTATTTGAATGTGACAGTATAATTGCCAGCACCTTTCAGTTCGCCAGAAAAATCCCAGCGATAGCGGGCGTATGTTTTTGCGAAATCATCCGTTTGCCAACCACTGGTTGATGCCAGTTCTGCGCTGGCGCTCTCGGCAATTATTTGAGCCGTAACCGCCTCTTCCGATTCGGGCAGAAGCACAATTGGGTAATTGTTCTCCAAAGCGTTGTAATAAGCCGCGCTGCCACGCTCCACAACCCACACCACATTTTTCGATGTGATGCTTGAACCAAGTTCCGTCACGCTTGAAGGAATACGAATCGTGTCAATGGCACAACTTTTGAAAGCGTTATCGCCGATTTTCCGAACGCCGTCTGCAATCACAACCGACTTCAAATCTTTACATTCCTGAAACGCCTGATTCTCAATACGTTTTACGCTTAACGGTATTTCTACTTCAGTGATTTTTGTACCGTAAAATGCTGAACTGCTGATTACTTCAACCGATTCAGGAATCACCACTTTTGTAAAATCTGTCTGATTCTTGTGCGAAGTGACACACGGCACACCTTCTGTAATATGCAGAACGCTATCTGTAATCACATCTTCGGCAGGGTCGGGCTTGTGCAACTCTTCGTATGAAAAGCAAGCAGAATTGAAAAGATTTTTGTCATTGTAGGGCAATTCGCCAGCAGCAAAGAACTGCTTGAAAATTGTCGCACCCATCATCGGCCAACATTTTTCTCCGAAACCATTGCCTGCCCCTAAGTTGCACATGTTGCCATCGTTGTGGTTCCAACCCATATTGTGCGAAAATTCATGGAAAAAGCCATGAGGCTCTTTGCTGCCTAAATTACGGTACCAGATATCCAACAGCCAAATACTTGAACCATTTACGGTTCCCAAACCACCGCCTCCACAGCGTCCCAACTTGAATGAATGGACATATGCTTTTTCCAAAAGAGCGTCCATCTGTTCCTTTGTAAGGAATTGTGTTTGAGCCTCATCGGTAACAAACCATTTTTCCTCAACGCCCTTAAAACACAACTCTCTATACTCGCTGCTCGCAATCACGTAGGCATAATTGCAGATTGTGGCTATCCACTCGCGACAATCCACTGGATACATCGGATAAAGAGGATTTGTTTCGGTTGCAGTTGCGGTTTTTCTGATAGTTCCTCCATTGAACTTAATCGTCCAGTCAATTGCTAAATTCGTAAGAACCTGATATAATGAATCGTCGGAACTGACAGAAAAATCATCAGGCGAAGTTGTGCCATCGGCCTCGCAAAGCACCGTACGCGTCAAAGGCTGAATTGTTTTATTGCTGATTATTGCTTTCCCATTTTGACTGACAGTGACATTTCCACATGGCTCTAACAAAAATGAAGTAAGTACAATCTTGTCGTCAACTTCCTCGATTTTAAGCGGTTGCTGGACTTGAAATTTGTACGAAGTCCAATTGGCATACGAATCATCGTCGCACAAAATCCGTGTGAAATCCTCCTCTATCTTCTTCGATTTGTCTTTTGTGTAAACATTCAAGTCTGCAAGTACGCCGCACAGATAGTAGCCGTTTGCTTTCGCCCATTCGTCGGCGTAGGTGCCACGCTTTATGCGAAGTTTTGTATTGTCGTTGAAGGCGTTTTCGCCGATTTCCGTAAGGTTGTTGTTCAAATCGATGCTTACGACTGGACATTTTCGAAGACCTTCTGCTGCAATCTTCTCAACATTAAACCCAAGTTTTATGGTCTGAATGTTCGGACATTCAACGCTCATCCGACTTATGACCGTATTGCCCGAAAAGTTCAGTTCCGTTATACTATCGGCATATTGCTCGTCAATATCAATAATATCAATCAGATAATTGTTTTTTTGCGCAAGATTGTAGGACTCATTTCCTGCATAACAATGAAAAACTCTGGTGTCTTTATTGTTCCAATAGAGTCCGTCGGGATTAAGTTTCGTAACATATTTCGGCAAGGTAACCGAATTCAATTTCAGGCAATTATAAAAAGCGTACACGTGAATTTCCTCAACACCTTCTTCAATAATAACTTCCTCAAGATTACTACAGCCCGAAAACGCTCCCTCGCTGACAACTTTGACATTTCCTGGTATCACAACTTTTTTCAGCCCCGTATTTTTTCTAAATGCATAAGTACCAATCTTTTCCAACGTTTCGGAAAAACGAATTTCAGTAATGGACTCATTATTGTCGTATTGTTTGTCGTTAATTTTCTTCACACTACTACTAATATACAACACACCGTTGTCAAGGATATTGTATTTTGCCGTTGCTAACCACTGTTCTTTTGTTTGAGCAGGCTCATTTTCAGTAAGTTGCATCCGCGTATCAGTGTTGTAAAACGCGTGCGCCTCGGAATATTTATCAACGCGAATTGTGGTGAGGCTGTCGCAACTAGAAAAAATCTCGTTGCCAAACTCCGTAACGCTTGCAGGAATGGTGATTTCGCTGATTGCCGTGTTTTTGAAAAGCCTGTAACTCAAATTTTTAAGGCCATCGTGCAGAATTACATTTGTGAGCGATGTGCAGTTTTGAAATGCCGCGTTGCCAATGGTGTCAACCGAAGCGGGTATTTCAACTTCTTTGAGTTTCGAACAACTGTGAAATGCGAGAGAGCCGATTTTTTTCACCGACTCGGGAATCACAACTTTGTTGAAATTAGTTTTGCCGTAGTAGGCTTGACTTTTTATTGATGTTGTGCCTTCGGCAATAAACAAAACGCTGTCGATGATTTGGTTTTGCGCCAACAACGAGCCCGCCGCCAGCATAAAAGCCGCAATTAAAACGAATATCTTTTTCATAATCAACGATTTATTCAGTCACTCAATCCTTTAGTTATTCAGTTATTAAATCTACCAACTTCCACTTGCACCGCCGCCACCAAAACTACCGCCGCCGTAATCGTCAGAATCGTCAGAATCGTAGTCTGACGAATCATAATCACTTGAATAGTAGTCACTTGAATCTGAACGCGACGAATACGAACCACTCGACAAACTGACGCTATTTGGGTGTTTTTTTACGTATAAATATTGTATTCCAAAAAAGGGAGCGAATATTAAAATAAGAATTAAAATATCTTTTAATGTAACGTCACTGGAACTGCTTCCGCCGCTGTAATCGCCACTCGTTTTTTTGTTGTAATCGTCAGCCGAGAATTCGCCTTTGGTGAGCGAAATACAGATATCGACGGCTTTATCAATTCCTTGATAAACATTTTCTTCGCGAAAACATGGAATCATCTCATTTTCAATAATCCGCTTGCAGATTGCATCGGGAATCAACGGCTCAATGCCATAACCTGTCTGAATGGTCACCTCGCCTTTCTCGGTTTCGGTTTTTGGCTTGTAAACAATGACTATTCCGTTGTTGAAGCCTGCCTGCCCTACGCCCCAGCCCTCGCCTAGCCGCTGGCCAAAATCGGCAATGCTGTAACCTTGCAAGTCGGTTGTGGTGTAGATTTGAATCTGCGTGGATGTGGCCCTATCAAAAGAGTTAAGTTTCGCCGTCAGCGAATCCACTTGCCAATCAGAGAAGACATTGGCATGGTCAACAACAAGATGTTTTGTTGACGGACGTTGGAAAACATCATCATCGGCCAACGTGGTGAAAAACATGGCCAAAAACGGCATCAGCAAAAATATCTTTTTCATAGTCAACAAATTATTCAGTTATTCAATCCTTCTGTTATTCAGTCATTTAAACTACCAACTTCCGCTTGCGCCTCCACCGCCAAAATGTCCGCCGCCATAACCGCCCGAACGTCCGCCACTTGAATATGATGACCCCGAACGACCTGGTGTGACTCGGTCTGGGTGTTTATTGGCATATCTGGTTGATAGTATTACAGAAACAATCAAAAAAACAAAGAAGCAAATGACAACGATATAATCTCTTGCTGTCAAATCATCGTAACTGCTTCCGCTACTGTAATCGCCGCTGTAATCACTGCTGTTACTGCTACTGGTATATCCGATGTAATCGACAGCCGAAAACTCGCCCTTTGTGAGCGATATGCAGATATCGACCGCATTATAAATTCCCTGATAAACACTATCTTCACGAAAACATGGAATCATCTCATTTTCAATAATCCGCTTGCAGATTACATCAGGAATCAGCGGCTCGATGCCATAACCTGTCTGAATGGTCACCTCGCCCTTCTCTGTTTCGGTTTTTGGCTTGTAAACAATGACTATTCCGTTGTCGAAGCCTTCCTGCCCCACGCCCCAGCCCTCGCCCAGCCGCTGGCCAAAATCGGCAATGCTGTAGCCTAGCAAGTCGGTTGTGGTGTAGATTTGAATCTGCGTGGATGTGGCTCTATCAAAAGAGTCAAGTTTTGCCGTCAGCGAATCCACCTGCCAATCAGAGAAGACATTGGCATTGTCAACGACAAGATTTTTAGTTAACGGACGTTGGAAAACCGCATCATCGGCCAATGAGGTGAAAACAACGGCCAAAAACGACATCAGCAAGAGTATCTTTTTCATATTCAACTTATTACAAATCATTAAATTATAATCCATCGCATAGCGACGAAACAACAAATTTAAGAATTGTTCAGTGAAGTTCAAAAATAACTATTCGCGTACTCGATTGACCGCTTATGTGGGCCACGGCCCGCATTATGCCAACGTAAAATTTTGATATAGAATTTATTACAAATGCAAATACCGATAATAAAAGTATGCCAGAAGCCCCACGAACATAACTGAGAGAATCATTACGCTCACGAATTCTGATTTGAATATGGATTCCAGTAGTTCGATTCCAAACATGTACGATAGAACCATGAACGTGACCAAAATGAGGAACATATTCGCCAATGGGTATTTGATTTTGGTTGAGCGGCATTCTGAGGGGTGCTTTTTATTGCAGAAAATCATTTTGTGGGCGCTTGTCAGTTCGCTGTACATCAATATTTTGGCATTATACTCAGCATTGTCGAAATTATACTGCACCTCAACCCATTTCTCGTTGACATAAGTCGTGCCTCCTCCGTGGTATTTGCTGCCAAAAATAGGAACAGCGCGCGTTTTTACTGAAACACCCATAACCGTTGCGGGAATCTCGACATACCGCGAGGCATCAATCCATTCCAACGCAAAAAGTCCTATGCATATCACAAGAGAAAGCCATCCTCTGTTGGATAGCGAATCATACAAGTCTCTTGCTTTCGATGACGTTGTTATCTTGGGTTTCTTTTTGGGCTTATTCCCTTTATTTGTAGAGAAATACGGATCATTGACCACCTCATACTCCCTGTCAACGGGGCGTGGGAATATATGGAACCATTCGGTATCGCTGCTTTTGGTCTTCGGCTTGCTGCCATTCACTGACGATTTTGGTTTTTGGACGTTTTTCTTCTTTTTTGCCATAGATATTTATTTTCTTGTAGATTATCTAAATAGAATCATTATAACTGCCCCCGCAATGCAGCATGCAATGAGAAACTTATGCAAAATAGGCCACCAATACTGGGTTGAACGGCACTGCTGCGGGTTGTTTTTGTTGCAGTAAATAGTTGTGTGAGTGCCGTATAGAGTTGTTGTTATTTTTATACTGCTTTGGTATTCCACACTGTCGAAGTAGTATTGAACCGTAGCGCGGTATTCATCAACATGATAAAGGCCGTTCGAGGACCTACCCCCGAATATTGAATACGGGTGTTTGATGACTGACACGTCGGTGATTGTTGCAGGAACTGCCACATAGTGGCTGGCATCGGTTACGTCGAAAAGTAAACCGATAAGGCTTACTAGAAAGGTTGCCACCGCGCCTATAAACACAGATTTCGACCTCTTGCGGGCACTCTCTATCTTCATTTCCTCCAACTCCTTGCCTGCTTTGGCAAAATCACTTCCCGACGGACATCTGTAATGTTGCGACTCGCCTTCAGGGTCAAGCCATTTTTTATGCTTTTTGCGGAACGAAGCCGCCCGTCTTTTATCTATCTTGCCCATTGTTTGGTGGTTAATAATTCACCTCAATCCACATCCTCTTAAAATTCTGTCCTTCAATCCTTCGGTTATTCGGTTATTCAGTTATTCAATCCTTCAGTCCATCAATTATTGTCCCTTCCTGCCTCATACGATATGGCCAACTCATCAATTCCATTGTAAGTTTTGGTTTCGGCATCGTCGCTGAACGTGAGAACCGACACTATAAAAATGATGAACGCCGCACATCCGAACAATAATAATATCCACAGCAGACTCTCATTCTGACAAAAAAGAATGTGGTGACGCTCTTCTTCGTCAAAACTAGAGACATAAGTTTCCTTGCTGACATACAGTTTCATCTTTTTCCTGAAAAGTGGGCCATACCCATGCAGTTTGCACGTTTCCAACTTGCCGTCGATGCTGAATTCTACTGTGAAATTAATGCCATCCGAGAGTCTGTCGATAATCGTTCCTTCAACCTTAATGCCCTTTGCTTTTTTCTCGCGATTGTTCAATATCATCACTGCTCCTATTGTAATGAGTACCAGGCTGATACCGATACCAACCTTAAATATTAGCCAGTCGCGTTGGGGCTTTTCGGGCTGCGGCTCTGGCTCGCAACTGCGCTCATACACTCGCCCGCGGTTACGCATCCTACGGCCTTTAATGATTATTGCCAGCGACGGAATGATGAATGCCGCAGGAAAAGCCAGAAGCCCTATCATGGCACCGATTGTCCAGGCTTTATCGGCAATCGTGTGTGCCTCAATCAAATGATTGATACCTGCATAAACTACATAACCAACAGGCACAAGCAAGATTAGCCCGATAATCAGGAAAATCCATACAGAGCCGCGTGTTCGCAGTAGGTTCATTGTTCAAATCCTATATGCACCATCATTCAGGAGCATGATAGAAATAGTTCGACACAGCGCCTTCAGCAAGTGTATTACCCTGAACCACATAGTTTTGGTAACTTGAACCTTCTTCTCCTCCATTGTAGGTGTATAGTGTCAGAAGTCCATTCTCGATGGTTGCGAATAACACATCGTAGCCATAGAATTCGCCTTCGTCGCCTTCTCGCCATGTTGAGAATTCATCCCACTCACGCGGAAAATCCTTGGTAATGGTCGTGCCATCTGACTTCACCAGAGCAACTGCGCCCAACGCCTTATTCTCAACAGTTTCGAACTGTATAACATAATAATTGTAGTCACCAATTATGGCATCGAGTTTGAATTTTATGGCTTTCTTGCCGTACAGTTTTTCGAATTTTGCCTTCACGTCGCGTACATCAACAGGAGCCTCTTCAACATCAAATTTCTTGACATCGAGCAATTTTGTCTCATTCTTGAATTTCTCGTCAACCAAAAGAGGAGTTCCCCAGAACACATCGTACTCGCTTTGCGGATTGGTCAGGAGTTTGCCTTTCTGCATTTCGTAATACCAACCGCGACAATTGTCGTAGTTGTATGGCGTGTCGCGACCATTATCTGCATCTTTGTTTCCCTCTTGAAGTCCTTTAAAATCAACCTTATAATACTTGCCTTCGTAGAGAATGTACTTGTAGTTTTTCAGATAGTCGGGAGCATTGTCGACCGAAACGCTATTTGGCTTAACCAAAAATTTCGAACCGTCTTCGTTAGCCAGCAGAAAAATCGGCTTAAGGCTTTTGTTATCAGCGTTTTGCGACACAATTCCCGAGGCTTCGCCGTTTGCTGCCGACTCGGCGTCCGTACCGCTTGTAACCGATTCAGTATCAGTTTTTTTTGCAGCATCGCCGCCTTTATTCTGTTTGCCCGTGCAGGCTGCAAGAGCCAATATGCAAATGGCTGGGATTAAAAGTTTTTTCATTGCTTAAATAGTTTTTAGTTAATATAATACGCTTATTATCATTGTTTTATAAATTTATCACCATCCCAATTGTATTTCAGCGGCTTGTTGTCGGGGTCGATGACAAAATGTTCGCCATCCCAACTATAAAGCAGCAGCGGGAATTGAAACCCTTCATTTTTTAATTTTTGGAGCGGTTCGGGCAAAATCTCTTCGTTGCGATTGCCAAGCCACATCACATTGAGCCAATTGTTGTTTTCGTTGTACAAGTAATCAAGGTGTGTTTCGATTTCCTTTACCAAGAGGTCGTAAATCTCTTTGGGAAATTGGTCGGCATTGGCATAAAAGTCGTTGATTGTAGGCTGTGGATAGAGTTGTGATTTGGGTATTTCGGTAATGTTGCCGTCTTTGTAGAGAAGTGTGTAATTTTTGCTGTTCTCATCGTACACGCTAGTGCAGAAGAGGATGTAGTGGCCGCCTGTTTTGATGGGGAGACTTGTCATTCCGATGGGTTCTTCGATTTTGTCGCCATTCCAATATTTAAGGATTTCGCTGTTGCTGTCGTCGATGTCTTGTGTGAGTTCGCGCAGGTCCATTTTGTCGAAGATGTCGGGACGCTGCTCGGAGATTGCTTTGAGGATGTCGATGGCAAAACCGTTCAGTTTTGCGGCAATGTCATTCTGTACAAATTGGCGGCCGTCCCACTTGTAGATAATGCTTGGGAATCCGCCGTCGGAGGTTCGTCCTGTTTCCTCCAAGGCTTTTGAGTTGTCGGCAGTATAGAATTTCACTTTCACCTTGTCGCCTTTCTTGTATTCGTATTGCAAGTTGTTGGCTATTTTTTCTTTTAATACGGCAACTGCATCGGCAGGGTATTGAGTGTAGATGTCGTAATAGAAATCGTCGATTGTTGGGCACGGCAAAGTGTTTTTGGTGTCGGTCTTGGTGAGGATGTCGTTTTGGTATAGCCAAGTGGTGTAGGTGTTTGGCTGACAATCGTCGCCGTGCGGCGCATACTGCAGCATCACCATGTACCCGCCATCGTCATGAGGGAAACAATACATCGAGCACTCACCTTCGCTGACAGAAAAAGACAGTTGCTGTGAATCCTCATTTCCGCGCCAATTGATGTTTTGAAAGTCATCTGCGGTAACTGGAGAGTTGTCCGTTTGCGACATTTGTTTCAGAATATTGCAGGCAAGACCTTGAGGTTCAGAATCTTCGTCTTCTTCATCTTCCAAGTAGTATGCCCTCATGCGGTCGTAGTTTGCCTCATAATCATCATCGGTGGGATGATTGGCAAGTAATTTGCGACGGACGTTTTTCCATCGGTCGGCATTCTTGGGAATGAAATGCCCCACACCATCGATTATCAGATATATGACGGGGTATTCATATACGTTGGCCTTCTTGCCCGATTCGAGCACAAACTGCTCCAACTTCTCAACTCTCACGCTTGAAACCAAATTGACAGTCAGTTCAGGCATTTGGTTGTTTGCCTTGGTGTAGAAGATCCAAAAGTAGGCGAGATCGGAACCAACATCTTCCCTGCTCCCTTTGAGGTCTATCTGCGCCGAGAGTTCTTTTGCGCCACTGTAAAATGTAATGCGGTCGCCTTTGATTACGATTTTTTCTGTTTCGAAAATTGCTGACGGGATGTTTTCGTCCACGGTTGCGATTTTCTCTATTTTCAACTCGCCAAACACCATTTCGGGCAGCGCGTCGGAGGCTGTATATTCAACAGCGGACTCCGAATTGTTTCCGCCATTGTTCTGCTTCTGCCCACCATTGCAGGCCAGCAACGCCAATGCGCAAAAGGTGTAGATTAAAAGGTTCTTCATTTCTTTAATAGTTTTTGGCCGAAAGTATTGATTATTATTGTTTTACAAAATCTTCACCATTCCATTTGTACCAAACAACCTCCTCCTCTGCGTCGGTATCGCGAACCACTGATAGTTCGTCAACACCGAAAGAGTTTGATGTCAGATACCTTCCGTCTTTTAAAAAGTCATCAGGGAAATAGTTGTCGCGTCGGGTAATGTTGCTGCCATCGAAATCGTAAACTGTGAGACGGTGGTCGGGGTTGTTGCTCGATGCCAAATAGAAAAGCACAAACCAAGAGCCGTCGGTTTTTGGATAGCAGGCGGCTGTCTCAGTGAAACCCTCCACTCCTTCAGCCACATAAACCGCAACATTGCCGCTTTCTTCTTTTATCCGTTTGAGATTGCCTGCAATCATTTCTGCCGATGGCACTTCATCGCCTTCGAGCCTTCCTATCGGGTCGTAACCTTGCAGAATTCTACGCCAAAAACGCATGGCGATTCCATCCGTAACTTCTTTTGGCACAAACTTTTCGCCATCCCAAGTAAAATCGATTTTCTTCAAAAGGTCGGCGTAAAAATTATCCGCAAACTCGTATTCCTTAACGGTTGGCGTTATTGTGCCGCTGCTTTTATCAATTTCATATTCAAAATTGCCTTTAGAGTACTCTTCTTTCAGTGCTTCGACATCCTTTTCGCGGCCTTCGCACTTCGATTGGTCAATCCAGTCATCCAGTTTTGGAACGGGCAGCGCACCATTGGCGCGGTGAAGTTCGCCATCCACAAAAGAGAATGCTCCGTACCATCCATAAAAACCGCCTTCCTCAACCTGAACACACTCAAAAACAGTCAGGTAACCGCCTTTTTTCATGGGATAGGCATAAAAATCCTCATCAATGGAACAATACTCGCCGCATTTTTCCTTGTCGGATTTGTGATAAAATGTTTTTTCGGGCGACTGCGGAAGTTTGTTCACAAAATAGATGAAATCGTCAGGAACGCCCGCAAGTTCGTCCTCTTCCTCCTCAACAAGTTCTTCGTTTTCAGATGGTTCTGCAGATGTTCCCATTGCAACAGTATCGGCATTTTGAGCATTGGTTTCTCCGTTCGATTTCGGTTTCTGATTGCCCGAGCAAGCAACCAAAACCAAAGCGCTGATTGCAGAAATAATTAAAACTGACTTCTTCATATTCATTTATAAATCACTGTTTTTCAAATTCTTCGCCATTCCAGACAAAAATATCTTCCGAGCCATCGCTGGACAGGAAACTGATTTTATCCTCTTCGTCATCGAGAATCGAATCATAACCATCTTTGCTGAAAGGTTTTAACGCCTTCTGCAACTTGTTTTTGGTGAGTTTTCCGCCTTTGTAGGTGTATTCGGTAATCTGGTTCTCTTCGAGTCTGTAAATGCCCGACCAAGTTTCGCACGCACGTTTGTAAATATCAATCACTTTGTAGCCTTTGCCGTTGCTCAGTTCGAAACATTTGACTTCGCGTGTGCGCAAGCAGTGCGATTCGTTAACATCTATATCATAAATGACATGGTTCTTGCTGTATTTCAATTCTTTTTCTCCTTCGGCATCGTCGGGCAGGCGCTCGAGTTGATTCCAAATGTCAATCATGTCGCAGCCGTTGTAAATATCAGTTATGGTGACCCAGCCGAGCGGCACATCCGACAGTTTCAACAGCGGATATGCTGGCACAGAGTAAGTGGTGTCATGGTCATTGCTGTTGTCGGTGATGGTGTGTTTCAGATAATCGATTTCATAGTACATACAGCCAGCATCTTCTTCCCAACACATTGATTCACTGTAATTAAGCAGATAAAAATCGTCATCCTGATAGTGGAACAAGTATTCTTTTGACGATTCATAACTTGCCGCCACATGAAGATTGCCGTTGACGGCGGATGCAAACAGATCACCATCATTATCGGCGCGGCGAGCAACCAACTTGCGGTTATAGACGCCATGGTTGTCTCTGAAGTATACGGCGAACTCCAATTGGTCTTTGTCATTGATTACCAAATCCTTAAAACCATCGCCATTGAGGTCCGACTCACTAATCCCGTCTTCATCATAAGCATTATAAAGTTGCTCGACACGATAGCCAGAGGCGGCGAATTTTCCGCCATCCGACTCAAAATAACGCAAATCCTCCTCGTAAGGCTTGTGCTTCGAGTCGATTATGTAATTATCACAATCCCAATGATATACGACGTACGGAAAAACAGGATTGTTTTTGTTGGCCAAACCGCTAATCGGTTCTGGAAGTTCGTCGTTTTTATACGGATTCAGCGTCACCGATATGCTGTTGTCGGAGGTGTTGATATAGAATTTGTATGAGAACGGCGAGTTTGCCAAACAGTCGTAGACTTCATTTGGGAACTTGTCGGCATTCGAGTAAAAATCGCTTATCTCAGGTTTGGGCAAAGCGTGACGGATGGTGCCGTGATCGTTGATGGTAAACGATATTCGGCCATCGATATAGTAGACGCCTTCGTTCGTGACCGTAATCTGACCATTATCGGGATTACTGCTGCACGCATCCACAATCACCACATATCCATTATCCCTCTTGACAAAGTAGCACGACCAGAGTTTGTCGGCTCTGCCGTTGACAGGTCGGGCCCAATAGCGAGTGTTGGTGTAATGTGTGGTTTGTTCGGTTGGCGGCTCATTCGTCCAGCATGAGTAGTTTTTCAGGTCGTCAGGCTGGAGGTTGTCGGGAAGCAATTCAAGCCATAAATTGGGTACATGGTTATCTTTCAGAAATTTAAAGACCTCGCAACTGATGGCGCTGAAATCTTCGGTTTCATCGTGCATGGCGGGGGTATCGTCAATTTCCGTCGGTGTGGCCTCGGTTGTTTGCTGTTGCTTGACATCAGACGGCGTCGATTTTTGATTGCCCGTGCATGCCGCCAAAAACAAAGCACAAAAGGCTGGAATAATTAATTTTCGCATTTTATGAGTTATAAATGATAATCCGCAAATATATATGGAATATTCTTATAATCTCATACGATCTTCCCCGCGTTGGCAAAGACATTACCGCCACAATCCACAACTTGCCCGAAGGCAAAAAAGATGTGATTATCAAGTGGAACAGCGTGAAATTCGATGCGCCACAAAAGTGATTTGCCGACTATCAAATAGGGCAATAAACCTTACTCTTTCAGTTTCCGATACTTAATCCGATGCGGCTCGATGTCGCCCAGACGTTTCTTCTTATTTTCCTCATATTCAGAGTATGAGCCTTCGAAGAAATAGACTTGCGAGTCGCCTTCGAACGCCAGAATGTGAGTGGCCACGCGGTCAAGGAACCAGCGGTCGTGCGAGATAACAACGGCGCAACCTGCAAAATTTTCAAGCCCTTCCTCAAGGGCGCGCAAGGTGTTCACATCAATATCGTTGCCTGGCTCGTCGAGCAGCAGCACGTTGGCCTCCGATTTGAGCGTGAGAGCCAAGTGCAGGCGGTTTCGCTCGCCGCCCGAAAGCACTCCCGCCTTCTTCTCCTGGTCGGCACCCGAGAAGTTGAAACGCGACAGATAAGCCCGCGCATTAACAAATCGCCCACCGATTTTTATCTCGTCCAAACCATCGGAAATTATCTGATAGACAGTCTTTTCGGGGTCGATTTTGGCGTGCATCTGGTCGATATAGCCGAGTTTGACGGTCTCTCCCACTTTGAACTCGCCGCTGTCGGGTTTCTCAATGCCCATAATCAGGCGGAAAAGCGTGGTTTTGCCTGCGCCGTTCGGACCAATGACGCCGACAATGCCGTTTTGCGGCAGAACAAAATTCAGATTCTCGTAGAGCAGTTTGTCGCCGTATGCCTTGCTAACATTGTGTGCTTCAATAACATTCGTACCCAAACGCGGTCCGTTCGGAATGAAAATCTCGAGTGTCTGCTCCTTCTCTTTGGTGTCCTCATTGAGCAAGCGGTCGTAAGCGTTCAAACGGGCTTTCTGCTTGGCCTGGCGGGCTTTCGGCGCCATACGCACCCACTCCAACTCGCGTTCAAGAGTCTTACGGCGACGGCTCTCGGTCTTCTCTTCCATCTCCAAACGCTTGGTCTTCTGCTCAAGCCACGACGAGTAGTTTCCCTTCCACGGAATGCCTTCGCCGCGGTCGAGTTCGAGAATCCAACCAGCCACATTATCAAGAAAATAGCGGTCGTGAGTAACGGCAATAACCGTGCCTTTGTATTGCTGCAAATGCGCTTCGAGCCACTGCACCGACTCGGCGTCAAGGTGGTTGGTGGGCTCGTCAAGCAGCAGAATGTCAGGCTCTTGCAGAAGCAATCGGCACAAAGCCACACGGCGGCGCTCACCACCCGAAAGGTTTTCAATCTTCCAATCGGCTGGCGGACAGCGCAATGCGTCCATCGCGCGCTCCAGGGTGCTGTCGAGTTCCCAACCGTTGTGCTGCTCAATCAGTTCGGTCAGTTCGCCCTGACGCTCAATGAGTTTGGTCATTTCATCGTCGCTCATCGGCTCGGCAAACTTCAGGTTCACTTCTTCGTACTCCTTCAGCAGTGCGACAACTTCGGCCGTGCCTTCTTCAACCACTTCACGCACAGTCTTTTGCGGGTCGAGTTGCGGCTCCTGCTCCAGATAGCCGACCGAATAGCCAGGCGAGAAGACAACTTCGCCTTCGAAACTCTTGTCAACGCCAGCGATAATCTTCATCAGCGTCGATTTTCCTGCGCCGTTCAAGCCCAAAATTCCGATTTTGGCGCCGTAGAAAAACGACAAATAAATGTTGTTCAATATCTTTTTTTGCGGTGGAATGGTCTTGCCCACTCCCACCATCGAGAAAATAACTTTGTTGTCTTCAGCCATAACTTTAAATTTTTGCCAAAAATAATGAAATCATCTTGCGTTGCAATTGGTTACTAAATTTCAAAATGTTAGTTTTGCGCCAAAGAAATTGTGACAACAATGAAATTCAACATAAACTTCGGCAGTATCAGCAATTTAGGCAAGGTGAAGGAACACAACACCGACGCCGTTGTTGAGTTTCCGATTGCCGACGGACACGTTTTTGCAGTTTGCGACGGCCACGACGGCGTTGAGTTCGGCGGCGCACTGGCGGCAAAAATCACCACCGAAGAAATCAAACGCTACTTTTTCGACCGCTCGTACAGCAACCTTTCGAACGCCTTGACAAACGCTGTGTCGTATGCCAACTATTGCGTTTTCAATCAGGCAAATACGAATGAGAAATACAACGGCATCGGCTCAACTCTAGCCATCTTGATTGTCCAGAACGACGAAGCCTACTACGCATCGGCGGGCAACAGCCGAATCTACATCCACAAAGACGGCCAGATTGCCCAAATCACGCGCGACCACGTTGAGAACGGCGAAGTGAGCGTGCTGGTTGGCAAAGAGAAAAACATCAAATTCAGCGTCTGCAAGAACCCTATCCAACTCGACGGCAACGAGACATTCCTGCTCTGCTCCGACGGACTGACCAGCCAACTGTCTGACAACGAGATATTTGAAGTTCTGAACAACAGCGATATGTCGTCGGAAATGAAGACCGCCCGCCTGATTGAGTTGGCGAACAACGCTGGCGGCGCTGACAATGTTTCGGTACAAGTAATTGACTTTTCAACAATGACAAAAAAGAAGGAACCGCAGGTGTCGATATGGCGCACAGTGGCCATTGTATCTTCGCTATTGCTCTTTATCATAGTGTTTTACGAAATTTACAAGCACAAGGTGAACGAAGGCGCGCCCGAGCGTCAGACAATTGAGCAAACCGCTGCACCAACGCCAGTAAGCGAGCCCGCCAAGCAAGAGCAAACGGCTGCTAATCAAACCGCTGAGCAACCGCAAGCCGCAAATCAGGCCAACGCTCAAGCCGAAAACAAAAATGCAAAGACTGCCGAGCCCGCCACAAAACAAGCCAAACCAGTGGACGACAACAAGATACACATTCACGTTGTTGAGAAGGGCCAAAACCTGTTCCGCATCGGATTGCGCTACAATGTGCCGCTTGCAAAACTCGAAGAAATGAACGGTGAAGCCGCCACACAACTAATTGTCGGCGCTCGGCTGAAAATCCCCGTAAAGGCCATCCACAAGATTGCCAACGGCGAGACCATTGAATCGATTGCCACACGATACGGCAACCCCGCATCAGACATCATCAAAGCGAACCAACTCTCTGACGGCGAGCAACTTGAAGTGGGCGACGAACTGATTATTCCGCTGTCGAAGAAATAATTGAAGGACTGAAGGATTGAAGGATTGATTGACTGAATGAATAATTTCAACCTGTTAAACTTGTTAAACCTTTCAACCTTCACCGATTCACCGATTCACCAAATAAAATGACCATTTCTGAAACTGAAGAGATTCTACCGCTGGTTGACGACCAAGGTAACGTGATTGGCAAAGCACTGCGCAGCCAATGCCACTCCGACCGCACACTGCTGCATCCTGTTGTGCATCTGCACGTTTTCAACCTGAAAGGCGAACTCTACCTGCAAAAACGCGCCCTGACTAAACGTATCCAACCTGGCAAATGGGACACTGCCGTTGGCGGACACATTGCCTACGGCGAAGAAATTGCCGTCGCCCTGCGCCGTGAAGCCAGCGAAGAAATCGGCCTGACCGACTTTGAACCAGTTGCAATCACAAGTTACAAATGGCAGTCGGCGGTTGAGAG